>CAIPZZ010000115.1 GCA_903869665.1 uncultured Opitutia bacterium
TGGAGGAGCTGTAGGGGCGCAGTCTTGCTGTGCCCATTTGGTGGGCGTGGCGGAAGGGCGCAGCAAGACTGCGCCCCTACGTTTCAGAGCGTCCGGCGGGGAGAAAATTCCGCCGGGTTTGGTTTGCACCCGGCGGGAAGGCGCGCAAACCTCACCCCGTTTATGGCTAAATCCCCCTCTTATGGCTGGTTGATCTGGACAGTGCTGCTCGCCGGCGTGGCGGGCGGCGGCTGGTATTATTTCCAACAGAGCGGCGAGAAGCCGCCCGAGATCACCACCCTAGCCGTCACGCGCGGCCCGCTGCAGCAGGTCGTCACCGCCACTGGCGCCATCCAGCCCGTGACCTCGGTGGAGATCAGCTCGCAGGTCTCCGGCCTCGTGACCGAGGTGCTGGTGGACTTCAACGACGAGGTGAAAAAAGGCCAGGTGCTCGCGCGCATTGACGAGGCCACCTACAAGTCGAAGCTCGCCCAGGCGCAGGCCCAACTCGCCAACACCCAGGCCAGCCACGACCTCACCGAGGCCAACACCCAGCGCACGCGCGAGCTCGCCTCCCGCCAGCTCGTCACGGCGCAGGAGCTCCAGCAGGCCGAGGCCCAGCTCAAGCAGGCCGACGCGCAGCTCCTCATCCAGCGCGCCGCCGTCGAGAACGCCCAGATTGATCTCGCCCGCTGCACGCTCTACTCGCCGATAGACGGCGTGGTCATTGACCGCCAGACGGAGGTCGGCAAAACCGTGGCCGCCAGCCTCAACGCCCCGCTGCTCTTCCTCATCGTCAACGACCTGACGAAAATGCAGATCAGCGCCGGCGTGTCCGAGGCCGACATCGGCAGCGTGAAGGAGGGGCAGGATGTGACTTTTCTAGTGGACGCGTTTCCCGGCCGGCCGTTTCGCGGCACCGTGGCGCAGATCCGCAACGCCCCCGTCACGCAGTCCAACGTCGTCACCTACGGCGCGATTATCGCGGTGGACAACTCCGAGCTACGCCTCAAGCCCGGCATGACGGCCAACGTCTCTATCATCACCGCTAGGCGCGACAATGTGCTGCGGCTCGCCAACAGCACGCTGCGCGTGCGCGTGCCCGAGTCGCTGCTGCCGCCGGCCCCGGCGAGCAGCACGGCGGCAGCCGGCGGCGCCGCTCCGGCGTCGGCGCGCGGGGGCGAGACGCCCGCCGACAACGGCGACCGAGGCGGCGGCCGGGGAGGCCCCGGCGGGCGCGGCGGCGGTCGGGGTGGCGGCCGTGGTGGACGCGGTGGCGGCCCGGGCGCGGGCGGCGGCGAGACGCAGATTGTTGCCCGCACGGTCTTCAAGTCCGTCGGCACGCCGGAGAAACCGCGCGTCGAGCGCGTGAGCATCCGCACCGGCATCACCGACGGCGTGAACACCGAGGTGGTCGAGGGGCTCGCCGAGGGCGATGCCGTGGTGAGCAATGTCAGCCTCCCCGGCGCGCCGGCGGCGGCGGCCCAGCCAGGCGCTGCGGGCAACCCGTTCCAGACCCGGGGCGGCGGCGGTGGTGGCGGCGGCTTTGGCGGCGGTGCCGGTGGCGGTGGTGGCGGCGGGCGCGGCGGCGGTTGAGTTTTCTCCTTCGCGCCCCGGCCTAACCGAGCAAATCAGCCCATTCCCCATGTCATCCGCCGTCGTCAAGATCGAGGACCTCCACCGGATCTATCCCGGTGAGGTGCCGGTGCACGCCGTGCGCGGCGTGTCGCTGGAGATCCAGCCCGGCGAGTTCGTCGCGCTCATGGGCGCGAGCGGCTCTGGCAAGTCCACCCTCATGAACACGCTCGGCTGCCTCGACCGGCCGACCAGCGGGCGCTACCTGCTCGACGGCGTGGATATCGCAGGACTCGGCCGCGACGAGCTGGCCGACCTGCGGAACCAGAAGCTTGGTTTCGTTTTCCAGGGCTTCAACCTGCTCTCGCGCACCACCGCGCTGGAGAATGTCGAGCTGCCCATGCTCTACGCTCGGAAACGCATCCCCGCGTGCGAACTGCACGAGCGCGCCATGCGCTGCCTCGACATCGTCGGTCTCGCCGGGCGCCACGACCATTTCCCCAACCAGCTCTCTGGCGGCCAGCAGCAGCGCGTCGCCATCGCCCGGGCGCTCGTCAACGAGCCGCAGATCCTCCTCGCCGACGAGCCGACCGGCAACCTCGACAGCAAGACTTCCGTCGAGGTCATGGGCGTCTTCCAGCGGCTCAACGACGAGGGTATCACCATCGTCATGGTCACGCACGAGCTCGACATCGCGCACTACTGCAAGCGCAACCTCATCCTGCGCGACGGCCGCATCGTGCGCGACGAGCAGGTGCGGGATCGGCTCGTCGCCACCGCGGAGCTGGAGAAGCTCCGCCAGGCCGAGGCCGCCGCGAAATTGACAGGCGCGCCAGCCTGAACCCATCCCCCATGCGCCTCACCAGCATCCTCGTCGTCGCTTTCCGCGCGCTGCGCCGCAATAAGCTCCGCTCCGTGCTCACCGCGCTTGGCATTATCATGGGCGTCGGCGCGGTCATCGCCATCGTCAGCCTCGGCAACGGCGCGACCGCCATCGTCGAGGCGCAGGTCGCCAGCCTCGGCCAGAACATTCTTACCGTCTATCCCGGCGCGACCACCCAGGGCGGCGGCGCGCGCGGCCAGCAGGGCGGCACCAGCTCCCTCACCGCCGAGGACGCCGCCGCCATCGCCGCCGAGGTCGAGCACGTGGACGGGGTCAGCCCTGAGGTCAACAGCCGCGCCCAGGTCATCGCCAACGGGCTCAACTGGAACACGCAGGTCCGCGGCGAGTCGCCCGACTACGCCTTCATCCGCAGCTGGCCGCTCGCGGCCGGCGCGATGTTTGGCGAGAATGATGTCACCACCCTCGCCACCGTCGCGGTCATCGGCAAGACCGTCGCCGACCAGCTTTTCCCTAACGAGGATCCGGTCGGCCAGGCCATCCGCATCCGCAACCTCCAGTTCAAGGTCGTTGGTGTGCTCACCCCGAAGGGTTTCAGCCCCAACGGCCAGCAGGATCAGGATGACATCGTCATCATCCCCTATTCCTCGCTCCAGAGCCGCCTCGCCCGGCAGGCCAACATCTTCTCCATCCTCATCGCCGTGGACCGCGCCGAGAACATCGAGAAAGTGCAGCAGGAGGTGACCGACCTGCTCATCCAGCGCCGGCAGGGCCGCGAGCCCGATTTCACCGTCCGCAACCAGGCCGAGCTCGCCCAGCTTCAGAACGACAGCACCAGCACGCTGCGACTGTTCGTGCTCGTGATTGCCACCGTGTCGCTGGTCGTCGGCGGCATCGGCATCATGAACATCATGCTCGTCAGCGTGACGGAGCGCACACGCGAGATCGGCATCCGCCTCGCCATCGGCGCGCACGGGGCCGACGTGCTCGCGCAGTTTCTCACCGAGGCCGTGCTGCTCAGTCTGATGGGCGGCACGCTCGGCGTGCTCGCCGGCCTCGGCATGGCCGAGCTGGTGCACCACCGCCTCGGCTGGCCCGTCGCGATCTCGGGCGTGTGGATCGCCGGCTCGTTCGTGTTCAGCGCGCTGGTCGGCATCGCCTTCGGTTTCTTTCCCGCCTGGAAAGCCGCCCGCCTCGACCCCATCGAGGCGCTGCGGTTTGAGTGAAGGCGTGGGTCGCTTACGGCTCCGCCAGCGCGCGGAACTCTCCCGGTTGCATAGCATCAACCGTCGTGTGGATGAGCGCGAAATGTTTCTCCAAGGTCGGACGATGATTCGTCCACAGTTCGAGGATGGCGATGCGGCGCGTAGCGAGGTTTTGCTGGTAGCGCAGGTTTTTGTCGCAGATGACGAACAGCTCAAAACCCGCCGCCTCGGCCGCGCGGAGCAGGTCACCGTTGCCCAGCTCGCCCCAGCCCATCTTGGCCGCCGTCAGGACGGCATGGCCGGGGAGCGCCTGCCGCACCTGCACCGGCGTGCAAACATCAAGGAGCACTTTCATTCCGCCAGCTCCGCCGCGATGCGCTCGCCGCCCTGCCGCAGGACGGCCACCGCCTGCTCGCGCGTGACGCCCTCAAATGTCTCCAGAAAATAGTCGAGCGTTCGCCCGTCCGCGAGGTAGTCGAACAGCGCCCGCACGGGCAGCCGCGTGCCGCGAAAGACCGGCGTGCCCCCGAGGATGTCGGGGTGCGACACCACCAGCCCGCCGGCGGCGGTTTTGATCTCGGCGATTGCGCTCATGGCCGGAAGCTAGCCAAGTCGGGCGCATGGTAAAGCGGGAAAAGGGGCGGGAATTTCCGCTTGCCCACTATCAACCCAGTCTCTTGCTATGCTTTCCATAAACGGAGAGCCGATGTCGGCTAAACCTGTTTTGCACCATGAGCAACCACCGAGCATCTCCGTTGAAATGGCGCGTTGATTGGAACAACCTCAACCCCACAGACAAATTCATGATGGGGTTTCCTCTGATCGGTTCTCAGAGGCGAATTTATGCGGACATTCTCCGTCAGTTGAAGGCACGCCCTGCTCAGGAATTTCAAGCGTGGGATTCGCTTGGCGCGGAAATGCGCGCCGCCGCTGGAAGCGTTACCAAGATTCTGATCGAAAACTTGAGTTGGCCGAAGACGGCGGTTTTCTTGCCTGAAGATCCCGCGGACATTCCGTTTTGTGATAGGTCTGACGGTTTGGCAGGGGTTGAAGCCATCATGGCTGTGGAGGAGCATTTTGCGGTAGAAATTCCTGAAGATTTTGCGGCCAAGTTTCGCAAGATCACTTTTGGAGAAGTAATCGCCAAGCTGGTCGAATTGAGGAAAGTAAAACAAAGCACTTGAGCGTCAGCCTGCCAGCCACGCGGCCAGTTCCTCGTCGTTGTTAATCGTCGCGCCGAACTGATAGGCGTTGTCCAACAGCGTTGCGTAGCTGGGCTCAAGGAAACGGCGGCAGTGCAGGAGCACCTTCGCGTGCTGGCCGGGGGCGCGCACGAGGCGGCCGAGCGCCTGGTTCACGCGCTGCATCCCGGGCACCTGATACACGCGCCGGAACGCCGCCTCGCGGGTCAGGCCGGCGCGCTCCAGCGTGGCGAGGCGGGCCGACTGCATGGCGTTGACCTCGGGCAGCGCAGGGCCGACGACCAGCGCGTGCGTCACGCGCCCGCCGAGCAGGTCAATGCCCTCGGCAAAGCCGCTGCCGAGCACGAGGAACAGCGCGTCGGCGAGGGCGAGCGTCTCCTCCATCCACGCGGTTTGCGCGGCGAGGTCGGCGGACTTCGGCTGGCGCACGGCGCAGACGGCCGGGTGCGCGTTTTCCAGCTCGTGCTGGACGGCCTCCGCGTAGGCGTAGCTGGGGAAAAACACCGCGACCGGCCCGCGCGCGGTGGCGCACAACGCGGCGACCGTCGCCGCCGTGGTGGCGTGGTGGCGGGCGCGCTGGCGGAAAGTGGTGTCCACGCGGGCATCGTAGGCGACATCGTAGGCGCCCTCGCGCCACGGCGTGTGTGCGGTGACGCGCGCGAGGGGGGAGTGCGTTTCGATTCTGAGAGCGGACGTTTGCGGGTGGAGCGCGACGTCCCCGGCGCGCTCGTTTGATTCAAAACGCACCGGGACGTCGCGTTCCACCTTTGATCCAGTCAGCCCGCAGGCCTCGGCGAAAATCTCCGCCGGGCCCGGCGTGGCGGTCGCGAAGATGACGCCACCGTAGGCGCGCAGCGTCTCGCCGATGAGCGCGGCGGCGTCGAGACAGGTAAGACGCAGCTCGCCCGGGCGCGGGCACCAGAGCAGGCGCGGAAACGCGCCCTCGCGCAGCCACGCGTCGAGCGCGACGGTATCCCAGAGCATATCGGCGAAATGCGGGCCGAGCGCGGCGTGGTCGAGCGGGAGCGACATTACCTGCTTGGCGACGGCCTCCAGCGCATCGGCGAGGTCGTCCTCCTGCGAGGGATCAAGCGCGTCGCACGGCGCGAGCGCGGCGAGCAGGCGCGCATACGCGTAGGCGGCGCGCGTGAGTGGCGCGGGCGCGGATTGGTGTTCAAGCTCGGCGAGCAGCGCGGGCCAGTCGTCGGCCCGCGCGGTGTGCGAATGGGCGTCGGCCACGCGTGCGGGCAGGTTGTGCGCCTCATCCACGACGAGCAGCGTGTCGGCCGGGTCAAAGCCGGGCTGCTCGTAAAAGATGCGGCGGTTGGCGGGCGCGAAGACGTAGTTGTAGTCGCCGACCCACACGTCGTTGAACGCGAGCGCGGCCCGCGTGATCTCGTAGGGGCAGATGCGCGCGTCGCGCCCGGCGTCGCGCAATGCGGCGAGGTCGCGCGGCAGGTTTTCCAGCAGGTAATAACGCGCCAGCCCGCTCTGCGGCCAGCGGGTTTCGAGGTCGGCGAGATAGGCGCACGAGTCGCGCGTGCAGTGGAAGACGGCGTTGACGCAGTGCTCGCGTTTGTTGCGCACGTGCCAGACGGAGACGCCGCTTTTTTCTCCGGCGGTCATCGCGGCGAGCGTTTGCACGACGTGGAGCTGGCCGGTGGACTTGCTTGTAAGATAGATGAGCCGGCTGAAACGGCCGGTGTGGAGCTGCGCGAGTGCGGTTTCGAGGAGCACGCCGGTCTTGCCAAAGCCGGTCGGCGCCTCGAACAGGACGCCGGGCGCGGATGCCAGCGCGGCGTCGAGGTCGGCGCGCGTGGTCTCCTGCCCGGCGCGGAGGGTGGAGAAGGGGGGACGGAAACGCAGCGCGCGCAGACGCTCACGCGCGCGCAGGCGGAGGTTGAGAAACTCCACCACGGCCTCCAGCCGCGCGCGAAACAGGCCGTCGTCGGCCGGCGTGAGCGCGATAGTTTGCGCGAGGCCGCTGCCGGCCTCGACGAAGACCAGCTCGCCGCGCACGCGCAGCGCGGGTGCGGCGGAATTTGGAATTTGGAATTTGGATTTTGGATTTTCCTGAGAGAGTCGGGCGAGCGCGAGATAGGCGGCGAGCTGGGCGAAATACTCGGGATAGTCGGCGCGTAGCTCCGGCTCGGCGGCGGGCAGCGGGCGAAGCGTGGTCTTGATCTCGCGTAATGTGGCCGCGCCGTCGGCGGACTCGGCCGGGATGAGTTGGTCAATGCGGCCGGTAAGAGTGAGGGTCCAGCCGCCGTGGAAAATATTTCCCGCGACCGCGACCTCGAAGGTGGCGGCCGACGTGGCGGCGGCCGTCTGCGCGCGCAACTCCTGGTGCCAGCGCGTGCCGAGCTGCGCGCGCCAGAGGCCGGACGAGCCGTCGCCCGCGTCGCGCGGGCCGATGGCGAACGCGGACAGCTCGCCCACGCCGAGCGCGGCGGTGCGTTGATCGAGGTTGAACTCCATGGACGGGGCTCACGAAAGGAGGAAAGCGGCGGGAGGGGAAGCGTGCAGAACGCGGGCAGTATCTCAGTTTGCCTTGTCATCACGAGCACGGCGCAGTCGGGCGTGGCGATCCAGCTAGAATTCAGATGGATTGCTTCGTCGCTGCTGCTCCTCGCGATGACAAACTGAGCCACCTCAAAAACGCGACGAGGGCGTCGCGTCCCCATTTTTCAGAGGGCGGCAAAACCATTCACACTGCGCCAACCTCGCAGAAACACATCTCAGCCAGCATGGGATCAACGTCCTCGCGCGTTACGGCCTCACCGAGCGACTTGAGCACGACAAAACGCAGCTTGCCGGCGCGGACTTTTTTGTCGCGGGCCATCGCGGCCATAAGCTCGGGGAGCGGCAATGGGGCGCGGAGACGGGTTGGCAAAAGGTGAATTTCAACGACGCGCTCCACGCGTGCGACCTCGGCCGCCGTGATCGATCCCAGCTTTTGGGACAACCTCGCCGCCGCGCAGAGGCCGATGGCGACGGCCTCGCCATGCAAGTAAGTGCCATAACCCGACACCTGCTCAATGGCGTGGCCGAAGGTGTGGCCGAGGTTGAGCAGCGCGCGGCCGCCGTCCTTGGCGGTCTCAAACTCGTCGGCCTCGACCACGCGGGCCTTGAGCGCGCAGCAGCGGCGGATGACGCCGGCGAGATCGCCGCTGGCGACGGTGAGCGGAGCGCGCTCCAGCCGAGCGAACAACTCCGCGTCGCCAAGCAGTCCGGCCTTGATGATTTCCGCGCAGCCGGCGGCGAACTCGCGCGTCGGCAGCGTGGCGAGCAGGTCGGTCGCGATGAACACGCCGCGCGGCTGGTGAAACGCGCCGACGAGGTTTTTGCCGGCCTCGAGATTGATGCCCGTCTTTCCGCCGACCGAGCTGTCCACCATCGCGAGCAGCGAGGTCGGCACCTGATAAAAATCCACGCCGCGCAGCCAGCTCGCCGCCGCGAAACCCGCAAGGTCGCCGATCACACCGCCGCCGAAGGCGAACACCGCGCCGCCACGGTCGAGCTTGTTCTCCGCCAGGAAATCCAGCGCGCACCCGAGGGTCGCCAGCGATTTGCTGCCCTCGCCGGCCGGCACGACGCGCACGGGAGCGTCACCAAACATCGCCTGCAGCCCCACTTTCAGCTTGGTGGCGACGTTTTCGTCCGTGATGACCGCGACCCGTCGCCCCGCGCTCGCGAGCGCGTCCACCCGCGCGCGCACCTGCGCCGCCAGCTCCGCCCCGAAGTGAATGGGGTAGATGCGCGGGCCGAGGTTGACAGTGAGGGTGTCGGTCATGCGGAAGTTGAACGGCATGGACGCGCGCGGGTCAACCCCGGCGCGGTCGGTGTTAATCCGCGTGATTGGTGTGTTTTGACAAAATATTTTTCTCGTTCCGGCCGTGTTTCTCCCTCTTCCTTGCCGCCTTTCCTATGAAGAAATCCTCCCCCCGCTTCCCCGGCATCCCGGCTATCGCCTATGAGGGCACCAAGTCGTCCAACGCGCTTGCGTTTCATCATTACAACCCCGACGAGGTCATTGACGGCCAGACAATGGCCGAGCACATGCGCTTCTCCATCGCCTATTGGCACGCGTTTCGCGGCACCGGCGGCGATCCGTTCGGCCCCGGCACCATCGTGCGCCCGTGGGAAAGCGGCAAGGACCCCGTCAGCATCGCCAAGGCCCGCATGGACGCGGCCTTTGAGTTTTTCCAAAAGATCCGCGCGCCGTTCTGGTGCTTCCATGACCGCGACATCGCGCCCGAGGGTGCCACGCTTGCCCAGTCCAACAAGAACCTCGACGCCATCGTCGCCCACGCGAAGCAGCTCCAAAAGGCCACCGGCGTGAAGCTCCTCTGGGGCACCGCCAACCTCTTCAGCAACCCCCGCTTCATGTGCGGCGCGGCCACCAACCCCGACGCCCACGTCTTCGCCTACGCCGCCGCGCAGGTCAAAAAGGCGCTGGAGGCCACCAAGGAACTCGGCGGCGAGAACTACGTCTTCTGGGGTGGCCGCGAGGGCTATGAGACGCTCCTCAACACCAACCTGAAGCGCGAGCAGGACCACCTCGCCCGCTTCATGCACATGGCGAAGGACTACGCCAACAGCATCGGCTTCAAGGGCCAGTTCCTCATCGAGCCGAAGCCGAAGGAGCCCACCAAACACCAATACGACTTCGACGTCGCCAGCGGCATCGCCTTCCTCCGCACCTACGGCCTCGACAAGGTTTTCAAGTTCAACATCGAGACCAACCACGCCACGCTCGCCGGCCACAGTTTCCAGCACGAGATCGAGGTCGCCGCTGCCGCCGGCATGCTCGGCTCGATTGACGCCAACTCCGGCGATCCGCTGCTCGGCTGGGACACCGACCAGTTCAACACCGACGTGCGCGAGCTCACCCTCGCCATGGTCTCCATCCTCAACGCTGGCGGCCTCGGCACCGGCGGTTTCAACTTCGACGCCAAGCTCCGCCGCCCCTCGATTGATCTGGAGGACCTGTTCATCGCCCACATCGGTGGCATGGATGCCTACGCGCTCGCGTTCAAGATCGCCCGCCGCATCCTCGCCGACGGCAAGTTCGAGCAGTTCGTCGCCGACCGCTACAGCTCGTTCGACACCGGCTACGGCAAGGACATCGAGACCGGCAAGGCGAACTTCAAGTCGCTCGAAAAGCTCGTCCTGACCAAGCTCGGCGAGCCCACGCTCCGCAGCGGCAAGCAGGAGTATCTGGAAAACCTCCTGATGAGCTACCTGCACGGCTGAGGCGCGACTGAGTCGCCACTCTCTCCGCCGGACGGTGCCTCGTGCACCGTCCGGCTTTTTTTACTTAAGCCGGATCATCGTCATGTGCGTCCGCTACACGCTTCACAAACCGGATGAGGCGCTGGCCGCGCTCGCCGCCGCGCTCGCGCGCAAGCTTACCATAAGCCCGCCTGCCCTGAGCCAGTCGAACGGGCTGCCCGATTGGGTCACGCCCCGGTTCAACGCCACCCTCACCCACATCATGCCCGCCATCGCCGCCAGTCCCGACGGCCCTGAGCTGCGCGGGATGGGTTGGGGCCTCGCGCCCAAATATGCGTATGTGAAGGCCGGAAAACCGATACTCCCCAACGCCAAGGCCGAGACCGCTGCCACGCTCTCCGCGTTTAGGCAATCTGTTGCCGCGCGCCGCTGCCTCGTCCCTGCCAACGGTTTTTACGAGTGGCAGACCATGGGAAAGCTGAAACTACCGCACCTGTTCACGCTCCGCGACGAAGCCCCGTTCGCCTTCGCCGGCATCTGGGAACCTGCTGACGAGGAAGATGGAGCCGCGACACCCTCGTCGCGATCCGCAACCGGCACCCTCCCGTCCTCTGCTCAACCTGCCCGCTACGGCTCGTTCGCGATTCTGACGACCTCGCCGAACGAGTTGGTTGCCCCTATCCACAACCGAATGCCCGTGATTCTCACCGCCGCCGCCATGCGCCGTTGGATCGGGAGCGATCTCTTGCCAGACGCCGAATACCGCGCCCTCACGCAACCCTTCCCCGCCGACCGAATGCAATCTCGCCCCGTCAGCCGCTACGTCAGCAACAGCCGCAACGACGGTCCAGCCTGCCACGCCCCACCGGAGGCCGCGCCGCCGGAACTGGCGCTGGAGTGATTGCGCTCGACTGGGCCATGGTGCCTCACGGTCGCAACTCCGCCGAGAGGTCGAGCGCCTCGAAGTCTTCGCCGAGCAGGCACCCGCCGACGGCAACCTCGCCAAAAGCCGCAACACCGGCGATAGAGTCAAATTGGGGTTGTGCTTGCGGCGCTTTTGAGACACTTGGAGACATCCGCTGCAATGCGGATTTTGCTCAGATGGGTTCGCGGACGGAACCGGATTCGACGCCTACTTTAATGCTCCCAGCGGCGTAGCGGTGGACAAAGCGGGCAACATTTATGTGGCGGATACCTACAATCATATCATCCGAAAAATGACCGCGACCGGTGCCTTTGGCTCAGGCGTGGTCACCACGTTTGCGGGGAGTCCGGGACTCACCGGCGGCACGGATGGGCAGGGCGGCTCCGCCCGTTTCAATTACCCCAATGGCTTGGCGGTGGACGAGGTGGGCAACCACACCGTGCGCCGGATTACGCCGGCCGGTGTGGTCAGCAAAGTGGCGGGCAGCGCTGGCAACTCCGGCAGCGCGGACGGGACAGCCAGCTTTGCGCGTTTCAATTCGCCCTATGGCGTCGCGGTGGACGCGGCGGGCAACCTCTATGTCGCCGACCGAGGCAACAGCACCATCCGGCGAGGCACCCCGCCGTGCTCGGTCGTCACGAGTCCTTTCACCGCCACCGCCACCTACGGCCAGCCATTTTCCTACACGGTCACGGCCAGCGGCACGCCAACTGGTTTCAGCGCGGCCAACCTCCCGGCTTGGCTCACGTTTAACCCAGCCAGTCGCGTCCTTTCGGGCACGCCGGACAGTGCGGGCAGCCTGAGTGTGAATCTGGATGTGACGAGCGCCACGGGTTCTGGCTCGCTGGCCCTCCGCCTGAACATAAATCCGGCCCTTGCAAATGTGACTTTGGGCGGGCTCAGCCAGCCATACACCGGTGCGCCACGTGCGGCCACCATTACCACGGCCCCGCCCGGTCTGGCGGTGGAACTCACCTACGACGGTGCCACGACCGCGCCGACCGCGCCCGGCAGCTATGCCGTTGTGGCAGTGATCCGTGAGCAAAACTACGCCGGCACGGCCAATAGCACGCTTTCCATTCAGCCGAACTTCGCCTCGTTTCTCGCCGAAAATTTCACACCTACGCAAATAGCCGACAGCGCGATCAGCGGTCCTCTTGCCAGCCCAGCGCGCGATGGCATGGCCAACCTGCTAAAATATGCCTTTGCTGTGCCGCCAGCCCGCGTCGCCATGCCTTCCGACTGGCCATTGGTGGGTGCGGCCGACGGTGCGCTCACGCTCACCTTTCTCCGCCGCCGGGATGTGACCGACCTGATCTACACGGTGGAGGTTTCTGGGGATATGCAGACGTGGGAGTCCGGGCCGGGCCGCACCCAGGAGGTTTCCGTGACGCCCCTAGACTCGCAGCGCGAGCAGGTCGTGGCGCGCGATCTCACCCCGATGGGCGGAAGCCAAAGGCGGTTTATTCGACTCAAGGTCAGCCAGCCCTGATTGTCCAATTCGGCCCTACGGCCGCAGCTCCGCCGAGAGGTCGAGTTGCTCGAAGTCCTCGCCCAGCAGCCACACGCCGACCGCGACCTCGGCCAGCAGCACCGCCGCAATCGCCAGCGTGGCCAGCAGCACCGCTGGCGCGAGTCCGAGGAAATGCCGGCCCGCCAGCAGCGCAACCAGCGCGATGGCCGCGACCGGCAGCATCGCCAGCACGAGCACCAGGAGCTGTCCGAGCACGAAGATCAGCCGCTGGCCCATCACGTCAATGCCACCACCGCCCGCCGCCGGGGCGCGCAACGTCGCGGCCCACGCGGGGAACATCACGGCCGCCGTGTTGGGCACCAGCAGTTGCACGGCCACCAGCGGCGGCACGACTAGCAATGCGCCGAGACCGATGGCGAGCAGCGCGCCGGGCGTGAGTGCCTCGCCCAGCCAGACGCGCAGCACCATCACGCCCGCCAGCAATGCCAGCCACATGAGCGCGCTCAAAATCGCGACCGGTGTGAGCAGCCCGCCGAGCAGCACCTGCCA
>CAIPZZ010000116.1 GCA_903869665.1 uncultured Opitutia bacterium
CGGCATTCTTGGGGTCGGCGAGCAGGCCGGGCACGTCGCTCATGTAAACGAGGCGGCGGGCGTGGAGCGCGCTGGCGACTCGGCCGGCGGCGACGTCGGCGTTGATGTTGTAGGGCTTGTTGTCGAGGCCCTCGGCGACGGGGGAGATGACGGGGAGGAAGCCTTCGGCGATCTCCTTCTTGATGACCTTGACCTTCACCTCGGTGACCTCGCCGACGTAGCCGAGGTCCACGGGGTTGCCGTCGTCGTCGGTGGTGAGGCGTTCGCACACGAGCACGCTGTCACCAGGCAAGCCGCGGGGCTTGCCGCGGGCGGTCACAATGGAGTCGCACACGTCTTTGTTGACGATCTCATCGAGAGTTTTCTTTACAACGGCGATGGTCGCCTCGTCGGTCACGCGGAGGCCGTTGACGAAATTGGCCTTGAGGCCGGCGGCCTCCATGGCGCGGGTGATAGCCTTGCCGCCGCCGTGGACGACGACGACGTTAATGCCGACGGCGGCGAGAAACGCGATGTCGGCGGCGACACGGTTGCGCGCGGCGGGATCGGGGTCGTCCATGAAGCTGCCGCCGTATTTGACGACAAACGTGGAGCCACGAAAATCCTGGATGTAGGGGAGGGCCTCAAGGAGCACCTTGGCCTTGGCGGTAAGATCGGCGACGTTCATCGTTAGATGGTCCGCGCGGGGCGCGGAGCAAGGGCGGGGGAGAAGGCGGATGCGCTCACAAAAGGTGCAAAAAGTTTGGCTGCGGGAAACGGAATAATCCGGGCGGGGCGCGGGTTGCCACAAAATTTTTCTTCACACGGTGGCCCCGCCCGCACACTGGTTGCGTGTGCCCAGCACAAATCTCACGTTCAGCGACCGCAATGCGCACCGCGCCTGGCTCGCCGCGCAGGCGGCGCTGCCGGCGGGTTTCCGCGTCGGCACGACGCGGTTCGACTTCATGCCCAAGGAAGCGCCGAAGCCGGCGAAGATGACGCTCACGCTCATCGCCCCTGGACCGGCCGACGGCGGATTTCGCGGCGGTCTTCACCAAGAACGCGTTTCCCGGCGCGCCGGTCATCGTCGGACGCAAGCGGCTGGGCGAACCGGCGCTCGGCGCGATCATTGTTAACAATAAAATCTCCAACGTCTGTGCGCCCGGCGGCGTGGAAGCCAGCGAGCGCGTGTGTGCGGAGACGGCGCGGCTGCTGGGCTTGGCCCCGGGGCAGGTGCTGCCCAGCTCGACGGGCGTGATCGGCTGGGGGCTGCCGGTGGATGCGATGGTCGGCGGGTTGCCGCAAGCGGTGGCGGCCCTCGCGGGCGGAACGATCCTGCCGGCGGCGGAGGGCATCGTGACGACCGATCTTTACCCGAAAATCCGCCGGGCCGACCTGCCGGGTGGCGGCAGTATCGTCGGCATCGCCAAGGGCGCGGGCATGATTGAGCCAAACATGGCCACCATGCTGGTGTATTTGCTGACGGATGTGGCGGTGCCGCGCGATGCGTTGCGCGGCATGCTCACGCGAGTCGTCGGGCCAAGTTTCAACAGCATTAGCGTGGACAGCGACACCAGCACGTCGGACACAGTCGTGCTCGTGTCGAGCAGCCGGGTGCCGGCTGGCGACCTGACGGCGTTTGAGGCCGCGCTGGCCCGTGTATGCGGCGATCTCGCGGAGGACGTGGTGCGTAACGGCGAAGGTGTGCGGCATGTGATTCGAGTCAATGTGACCGGCGCGCCGACGACGGA
>CAIPZZ010000117.1 GCA_903869665.1 uncultured Opitutia bacterium
GAAGAGACGGCGAGGGCGAGGCGAGCGTTTTGCTCGACGAGGAGCACGGTGACGCCATCAGTGCGGTTGATCTCGGCGATTTTCTCGAACAGTTCACCGACGAGGCGCGGGGCGAGGCCGAGCGAGGGCTCGTCGAGCATCAGAAACTTGGGGCCGCCCATGAGCGCACGGCCGATGGCGAGCATCTGCTGCTCGCCGCCGGAGAGCGTGCCGGCGGTCTGGCGCAGGCGCTCGGCGAGGCGGGGAAAGAGCTTGATCACGTGGGCCTGTCGTTGGGTGATGACCGTGCGGTCGCGCACCAGCCAAGCGCCCATGGCGAGGTTTTCCGCGACGGTGAGATTGGCGAACACCATCCGACCTTCGGGCACATGGCCGAGGCCGAGCGCGACAATCTCGTGGGGCGGCAGGCGGGTGATGTCCTGACCCTCGAAAGCAACCGTCCCACCGCGCGGTCGTAGCAAGCCAGAGATGGCGCGCAGCGTGGTTGTCTTACCTGCGCCGTTGCCGCCGATGAGCGTGACAATGGCCCCCGCCGGCACCGTGAACGACATGCCGTCCAGCGCGGTGATCGCGCCATAGGCGACTGAGAGGTTGGAGACCGTGAGCATTTTTTATTAACCACTAATGCACACCAATGAATGGGAATGAGGCGGAATTCAGCGGCCACAGGGGTTGAATTCCAAAAAATTTCCGGTGATAAGAGAAGATTTGTGGTTTCAAGATTTAATGATGAGCGAGTGAGGTTCGGTGATTCTCGCCGAGGTAAGCCTCAATGACCTTGGGGTGGTTTTGGATCTCGGTGGGCGTGCCGTCGGCGATTTTTTCGCCGTGGTCGAGCACGGCGACGCGTTCGCACAGGCCCATCACGACTTTCATCGAGTGTTCGACGAGCAGGATGGTGAGCTTGAAACGTGAGTGGATCTCGCGGATGAGGCGGATCAATTCGGCTTTTTCCGTCGGATTCATGCCGGCGGCAGGCTCGTCCAGTAGGAGCAGGCGAGGGCGGGTGGCGAGGGCACGCACGATCTCGAGGCGGCGTTGTTCGCCATAGGGTAGGCTGCGCGCGGGCGTCTCGCGCAGGCGGAGGAGGTTGAACATCTCCAGTAGCTCGTCGGCGCGGCGGGCGATGGCGGCCTCGTCTTCGCGCCAGCGGTGGTCGCGCAGCAGCGTGCGCGTGGGCGAGGTGGCGCGGTGGAGGTTGCAGGCGGCGCGGACGTTGTCGGCGACGGAGAGCGAGCCGAAGAGGCGGATGTTCTGGAACGTGCGTGCGATGCCGAGCGCGGCGATGCGGTGTGGCCGCAGCCCGGCGAGTGGCTGCCCTGCGAAGGTGAGCGCGCCTTCGGTGGGCTGATAGACGCCGGTCGCGAGATTGAACACGGTGGTTTTGCCCGCGCCGTTGGGTCCGATGAGGCCGACGAGCTCGCCCTCGGCGACGGCGAGGTCCACCGCGCTCACGGCGGCGAGTCCGCCGAAACGGAGGGTCACGTGGTCGAGTTGGAGGAGGGCTGGCATTATCGCGGAAACGCGGAAGGACGGAGACGCGGAAGGGGAATCATTAAATTTTAGATTTCCTGCGGGTGAAATTGAACAGCCCCTGCGGGCGGGCGAGCATCAGTCCGATCAGCAGCGCGGCGTAGAGGATGGCGCGGTATTCGGCGACGGGGCGCAGCACCTCGGGCAGCAGGGTGAGCAGCGCGGCGGCGAGGATCACGCCGAGCGTGTTGCCCATGCCACCGAGGATGACCATCACCACGATCTCGATGCTCTTGGTGAAATCGAAGCCACTGGGCGTGATGGTGAGCGTGTAGTGTCCGTAAAGCCCGCCGGCGATCCCGGCGAAAAACGCGGCCACGACAAACGCCACGACTTTGAGGCGTGTCGTGTCGAGGCCGGCGGCGGCGGCGGCGACCTCGTCGTCGCGCACGGCAAGGAAACCGCGTCCGTAGGTGGAATTGATGAGGCAGCCGACGGTGAAGACGGTCAGCACCGCCCCGGCCAGCACCCACGAGATGGTGGTGAGCGGCGGGATGCCGTTGAGGCCGAGCGCTCCGCCGAGCGGCTCGATGTTCTCGAACACGACTTTGATGATCTGCCCAAAGCCTAGGGTGACGATGGCGAGATAGTCGCCGCGCAGCCGCAACGACGGCACGCCGACGAGCAGCCCCGCCAGTGCCGCCGCCAGCCCTCCCGCCAATAGCGCGACAAAAAACAGCGCACCCTGCGCCAACGCAGAGCCGCCGTCGGCACCGAAGAGCTTTGGGGCAACGAACAGGCTTACGGTGGCGGAGCCATACGCGCCGACCGCCATGAAGCCCGCGTGCCCCAGCGAGAACTGGCCGGTGTGGCCGTTGACGAGGTTGAGCGACACGGCGAGGATGACCGCGATGCCGACCTTGATGAGCACATCGAGGTGATACAGGTTGATGTGCTCCGAAAAATGTCCGAAGCCCCACGCGGCCAGCAGCGCGGCGAAAAGGCAGAGATGCGGTCGGGTAGTCATGGCTCGGTTGACTCACACCTTCTCCGGCGTGAATTTGCCTAGCAGGCCAGCGGGGCGGACGAGGAGCACGGCGATGAGGATGGCGAACGCGATGGCATCCTTGAACGACGACAACTGCGAGCTGCCAGCGACGAAAGTCTCGACCACGCCGAGTAGCAGTGCGCCGAGCGCCGCGCCCGGAATGTTGCCGATGCCGCCGAGCACCGCCGCGACAAACGCCTTTAGCCC
>CAIPZZ010000118.1 GCA_903869665.1 uncultured Opitutia bacterium
GCTGGCGGAAGTGGTCATCAGGCCGGAATCGGCGGTGAATGCGGGGTTGGTAAGGATCTGATCCCCAATGCTGCCGATGACATTGAAAATGCCGCCGCCGAGCGTGATGGTGTAATTCGTCAGGCTGGCACCGGACGCGCGATCCACGCTGAGGGTGCCGGCCTGCACAACATAGCCGCCGCCGAAGTTGTTGTTCGCGCCGCGCAAGGTGAGGGTGCCGGTGCCGAGCTTGGTGAGAACCAAGCTGTTGGCGCCGGACACGCTGAGGGTGTTGGCGATGGTGAGGGTGGTGTTGGTGCCGCTGACCGAGATGGTCTTGCTGCCCGTGATGTCGGCGAACGTGCTCGCGAGGGTCGCACTGGTGCCGCCGAAAGTGAAGGCGGTGGCATTGAGGGTGACAGGATTGAAGAGAGTGAAGGAACCGATGGTGGCATTGAGCGCACCGCCATTGATAATCATCGCGCTGGTGCTGGCGCCAAGAGAGGTGTTCGCGATGCCCGCCGCGCCCACAGCCAGCGTGCCGCTGTTAAGGATAACACTGCCGCTGAAGGTGTTAGAACCCAGGAGCGAAAGCGTGCCGGAGCCGGACTTGGTGATGCCCTTGCCGCCGCCACCGTCGCCAAAGCCATTCGTCAAGGTCAGGTTGCCACCACTGACGGTGATGGTGGTATTCTGGGTTAGCAGCGAGGCATTGGCGGCAGAAGTGAAGTTTAGGGAGGAGCTGGCACTAGAGCCCACATACGTGAAATCACCGTTGATCACGAGAGTCGGACTGAGGGCGAGGGCGGAAGCGGTGCTGACACTGTCAATGGCCGCGCCCTGGTTGAGGGTGAGCAGTGTGCCGGTGGCAGCACCGCCGTAGGCACCGGCAGAGTTGCCGAAGAGCACGGTGCCGGAATTGACGGTGAGGCCACCGGTGAAGCTGTTGCTGCCGGTGAGGGCCAAGGTGCCCGCGCCGCTAACGGTCAAACCGCCGGTGCCGGAGATGACGCCGCCGAGCGTGAGGGTGCCCGTGCTGACGGTAAGGGTGCGGGTGGTCGTCCCCAAGCTGATCGAGGAGGTGTTAAAGGACAGGGCCTGGGTGCCCAGAAAAGTGAGGTCGCCGGAAAGCGAGACGTTGTAGATGTTGGTGGTGACCACGGCCGAGGAGGCGTTGTTAATTATACCACCGCTGAAGGTGACGGCGTTGCCGGCCGAGCCCAGGGCCCCGGCGCTGCCGATGTTGACCTGGCCGGAAACGAGCGTGAAGCCGCCGGAGTAGGTGTTGGCACCGTTGAGCGCGAGCGTGCCGGAGCCGGACTTGGTGAGACCGAACGCGCCAGAGGCACCGCTGATCAGGCCGCTAAGGGTGACAGTCACGCCGGAGCTGACCGAAATCGTGGGGCTGGCCGACAGCGTGATGCCACCGCTGAAGGTGGATGAGACCGGACCGACAAAATTCAGGCTGGCAGCGCCGGTGACGACGCGGATGGCGTTGGTGGCGGAGACCGAGGTGGTGAACGCGCCGAGCGAGACACCGTTGGAAAGCGTCAGCGTGCCGGTGCCCAGCGCGGTGGAGCTGCCAATCAGGATCACACCGGAGCTAAGCGAGGTCCCGCCCGTGTAGCTGCTAGCGGAGGAGAGACTGAGGGTGCCGGCACCGGACTTGGTCAGGGCGAAATTCCCACTGACCGTGCCGGTGACGGTGAGGCCGGTGGCGACATTCCAGGTCTG
The DNA here is from genome assembly GCA_903869665.1 of uncultured Opitutia bacterium. Lineage (GTDB taxonomy): Bacteria > Verrucomicrobiota > Verrucomicrobiia > Opitutales > Opitutaceae > CAIYUN01. Next base: position 1,714 of record CAIPZZ010000118.1, read on the forward strand.
CGCCGCGCCAAGGACAACCGGGATGTTAAGCGTGAGGTTCCGGGTGGCGGCGCTCATGTCAATGCCCACCGCGCCGACGGCGCTGAGAATGAGCGATGACGCGCTGCCGGCGTTGAGCGTGATATCGGCGGCGGGGCTAAGGATGCTGATCTGCCCCCAGTTGATCGAAGTGGTGGAAGTGGTGCTGAAGAAGCTTGTGACACTGCCCGCAGTGACGGCGCTGGTCCAACTGGCAATGTCGGTGGAGGTCGGCGTGGTGTCCCAGCTGGTGGCCTGGTCAAGGTCGTCGCTGTTGTCCGCCTTAACCCGGGTCGCGGCGTGCGACACGGGCGCGCAGAGCGACAGCCCCAACAAGAGCGCAGACACAAGCGTGGCGGAACGGCGGCAAAATCCTTGGGGCAGGGAGCGGGCGGTGGCGGTGGTGTTCATGGCCGGATTAACCGAGGTTTTCACAGGTAAAAATGGAGTGTAGGGGCGCAAGAAATCAGGACACAGAAAGACCGCCCAGCGAGTTCGCAGGGCGGTAAAAGATAGGAAATACGACTGAAAAACAGCCGGGCGTGGGGCGCATAAAATGAGGTAAACTTGCTGAAAAAGTGGTGGGGATGAACGAAAAACGAGGGCTCAAATTGGAGGCGGAAAAATCAGATGCAAACAAAAAGCGTGAAAAAATGGAACTTTTTATCAAAAACGTTAAATATAATATAAGTTATTGTTTTGTAATTAGATATTCAGGATTCAAACGGCGCAGGGCGGGCAGGACAAAGATTCCGTCCTTCCGCACCAGTTTTCCGTCGAACCACACCTCACCGCCGCCATGCTCGGGGCGCTGGATGCGCACCATGTCCCAGTGAACTTGAGAGCGGTTGCCATTGTCCGCGTCCTCGTAGGCCTGGCCGACGGCGAGGTGAAACGATCCTGCAACTTTTTCGTCAAACAGGATGTCGCGCATCGGCTCGGTGATGTGCGGGTTGAAGCCGAGGGCGAACTCGCCGAGGTGCCGCGAGCCGGCGTCGCTGTCCAAGATTTCGTTGAGACGTTTGGTGTTGCTGGACGTGGCCTCCACGATTTTGCCCCGCTTGAACACGAGCCGGATGCCGTCGAAAGCTGCGCCCTGATAGACGCTCGGGGCGTTGAATTGCACCACGCCCTCGACGCTGTCGCGCACGGGGCAGGAGAACACCTCGCCGTCGGGGATATTGCGGAGGCCGCCGCACTCTTTGGCCCCGATGCCCTTGATCGAGAAGCTCAGGTCGGTGCCAGGCGCAGTGAGGCGCACGCGGTCGGTTTTCTCCATGAGCGTCTTCAGCGCGGCCATGCCGGGCTTCATGCGTGCATAGTCGAGTGTGCAGACGCGGAAGAAAAAGTCCTCAAACGCCTCGGTGCTCAGGCCCGCCTGCTGCGCCATCGCGGCGGTGGGCCAGCGCAGCACGACCCATTTCGTCCTGCCCACGCGGTGGTCGAGCACGGGCTTCATCAGGCGCGCGACCAACCGCGCGCGCTCCGGCGGCACATCGGACGCCTCGAAGATGTTGTCGCTGCCGCGCAACGCGATGTAGGCGTCCATCTTTTTCATGCGCACCAGCTCGGCCTCGGCGTGCGGGGCGTATTGCGCCTCCTCGGCGCCCAGCGCCAGCTCCCGCGTGATCCGCGCGCGGTGGATCTGCGCAAACGGCAGCGCGCCGCGCGCCCGGGCCGCACGGACGAGCGCGACGACCATCGCGTCGGGCACGTCGAACGCGTCAATCAGCACGCGCTCGCCCGGCTGAAGCGAGCACGAGAAGCCGGCGAGCACGTCGGCCAGTTGCATGAAACGAGGGTCGAGCAGCATGGAGGGGAGGCAGGGGACGGAAGACGGAGGACAGAGGACAGAAGGACAGAGGACAGAGGAAGGAGCAGAGGACAGGAGGCCGGAGATCGAAGAGAAAAATAAAGGACGAAGGCTCCCCGCCCCGGCAAACCTATTTGGCGGGCGGAGGGTTCGGACTGTTTCCGCGTCCGTCCTTCGTCCCCTACCCTGCCGCGCGCGGGCCCGTGTGCGGCGGGAAACAGATCCGCTCCACCGCCGCCTCGAAGCTGTCCGCGCCATGGATCAGTTCCACCTCCAGCCGCAGGTAATACAGCGGCAGCGGCTGGGCGTGGCCCTCGGCGACGCGCACCGCGTCTTTCTCGGTCGTGACGATGCACTCCGCGCCCTCGCGCGCAGCCTGCGCGAAGAGCGCCGCCAGATCATCCTCGCCATAGCGGTAGTGATCAAGGAACCGCTCGCGTGCCACCAGCTCCGCGCCGAGGTCGCGTAAAAATTTCTCGAAGCTCTCCGGGGTGGCGATGCCGCTGAACGCCAGCACGCGCCGTCCCTTGAGCCAAGCCAGGGGCTCGCGCGCGCCCGGCGTGCCGTCGTCCGCGACGCCGAAGCGCCGCAGGTGCTGCGGCCGGTGCGCGCACTCGATGATGTCCGCCGCCGGGTTGTGCTCGCGGATGAGCTCTTCCAGCTCCGGATCGCGGTGGCCGTCGGACTTCGTGAGAAAAACATGGCTCGCGCGCCGCAGGTGCTTGATGGGCTCGCGCAATACGCCACGCGGCAGCAGCCGGCCGTTGCCGAACGGGTTGGTCTTGTCCACGAGCAGCAAATTGAGCCGGCCCTTGAGTGGCAGATATTGAAAGCCGTCGTCGAGGATGAGCGTGTCGCAGCCGAATTTCTTGATGGCGAACGCCCCGGCCTTCACCCGATTTTTGTCCACCAACACAACGACGCCAGGGAGGTTGCGCGCGAGCATGAACGGCTCGTCGCCCGCGACCTCGCTGTCGAGCAGCACCGTCTGGCCGTCGCTAACGATGCGCGGGGGCGGCTCGGCGGCGTGGGTGAGGGCAAACCACCACCGTTTCCAGAGCGGTGGGGCCTTACTCTTGTAGCCGCGCGAGAGGATGGCGACATGCCGACCGCGGTCGCGCAGCGCGCGGGCGAATTTCTCCACGACCGGGGTCTTGCCCGTGCCGCCGACCGTGAGGTTACCCACCACGACGACAAGGCAGCCGAGCGGCTGGTCGTGCAAAATCCGGTGCCGGTAAAGCCACAGCCGCGCCTGCGCCGCCCCGCTGAACAGCCATGACAGCGCGTGCAGGAACGCCGCGTAAACCGCCGACCGTGCGCCCTCGCTGCGCCCGTAGATCACATCCACGGTGAACAGCTCGAAGGCGGTGAGCTTGCGTTTCAGCCAAGACGACATGGCGCAGCATGGGGCGGCACGAGCTCGGGTGACAAGCCTCGGAACTTTATTAACCGCGAATAGACGCGAAAGGACGCGAATCCCGGAGTTTTTCCGCGGATGGCGCGGATGGGCGCGGATTCAAACGAGGCGGTGGAACGCGATGACCGGAATTGTTTAACCCCGGATTGAAAAACTGTCACTTCGCTCGGTCGTAACGGATGGGCACCGATCAAGCTCGGCATCCTGATTTGGGTGATTTCATCCGTGTCTATCCGTGCCATCCGTGGTCAACCATTCCGTGGTTGGTCCGGCCGTCAATCCGCGCCAACCGCGTTGAAAATTTCCGCGATTGACCGCGCCGCGCGCACGCCGCTTGCTCTTCCGCTCTACCATTTCCCATGAGCTATAAACTTTTCATCCCCGGCCCCATCGCCGTCTCCGAGAAAACCCTGCGCGCGATGGCCCAGCCCATGATCGGCCACCGCAGCACCGACTTTGTCGCGCTCTACCAGTCGCTCCAGCCCGGCCTGCAGGCGCTCGCCTACACCAAGGATCCCGTCTATCTCTCCACCAGTAGCGCCTGGGGCGTAATGGAGGGCGCGGTTCGCAACGTCACCAAAAAGAAGGTGCTCAACTGCATGAACGGCGCATTCTCCGACAAGTGGAACGATGTCGCGCTACGCTGCGGCAAACCGGCCGGCGCGCTTAAGAGCGAGTGGGGCCAGCCCGTGGATCCTGCCGCCCTCCGCCGCGAGCTCGCCACCGGCGCCTACGACGCAGTCACCTTCATCCATAACGAGACCTCCTGCGGCTGCATGAGCGACCTGCCCGCGCTGATGGCCGTGCTACGCGAGTTTCCCGACGTGATCAGCATCGTGGACGCCGTCAGCTCGTTCAGCGCCATGCCCATCAAGAAGGACGAGTTGGGTATTGATATCCTCATCAGCGGCTCGCAGAAGGCGCTCGCGCTGCCGCCTGGCCTCTCGTTTTGCTCACCTTCGAAGCGCGCGCTCGACCGCGCCGCCACCGTCGAGGGCCGCGGCTACTATTTCGACCTGCACGA
>CAIPZZ010000119.1 GCA_903869665.1 uncultured Opitutia bacterium
CGGCCCGCCCGCGCCCGTGCCGCCGGCGGTCGCCATGGCCCGCCCGACCGAAGCCGAGCTGGTGCAACTCAACGACGCGGTGAAGCGTTTCGTCGCCTCGAACCCAATCGCGACCAAATATCCGTCGCTCGTCACCGTGACTCCCCCGCGCGCCAACCCAGCCGCTTCCTACAGCCGCAGCGGCGTGCGCAATGACCAACGGCACAACGCGTTCGTCGAATTGGCGAAGAAGGGCGACATCGACATATTATTCCACGGCGACTCGATTACCGACTGGTGGCAGCAGGCCGGCGCGCAGGGCGGCAAAGAGGTCTTCGACAAGTATTTTGGCGGCCAGAAAATCGCCAACTTCGCCATCGCGGGCGACACCACCCAGGGCCTGCTTTGGGGCCTGAAAAACGGCGAGGGCGAAGGCTTCTCGCCCAAGGCCATCATGCTGATGATCGGCACCAACAATACCGGCGGCAACACCGGCCCCGAGATCGCCGAGGGCGTGGGTGCGGTGGTGCAGGAATTGCGGACCCGCTTCCCGTCAGCCAAAATACTCCTGCTGGCCATCTTTCCGCGCGGCGCCGGTCCGACCGACGCCAACCGTCTGAAAAACGACGAGGCCAACAAGATCATCGCCAAGCTGCATGACAACCGGAACGTGTTCTTCATGGATCTCGCGCCGAAGTTTCTCGACGACAAGGGCGTGATCCTACCCGGCCTGTTCCGTAACGACAACCTCCACCCCGCCGCCCCCGGCTACGAAGTCTGGGCGCAGGCCGTGAAGGACAAACTCGCCGAACTGATGAAATAATCCCGTCCCACCAGAAACATCCCAGCATTCCCAACCTAGCAACAAACCATCCTTCCGCGCGAAAATTGCTTTTTGCCTTGCCGGAAACGAGGGCGCAATGTCACCACCCGTTTAGCTTAGCTTCTCATCCATCCCCAACCCACCCTGCCATGAAAACTGTCCGCTCCCTCCCTGCGCGCCCGCTTGTCCGGGCGCTTTGCGCCCTGGCCCTCGCCGGGGCTGTCGTCATTCCCTCCAGCGCCCAGCCCGGTGGCGCGCCCGGTCAACCCGGCCAGCCGCCCGCTGGCGGCGCTGGATTTCCAGGCGGTAACGCGGGCGGATTTCCGGGCGGTGCCGGCGGTGCCCGTGGCGGCGCTCCTGGCGGCCCCGGCGGTGCTCGGGGCGGTCGCGGCGGACAAATTCCGACCGGCCCGGCCGCGCCCGTGCCCGCCGAGGTTACCATCCCTCGCCCGACCGAGGCTGAACTGGCGCAGCTCAACAGCGCCGTGAACCAGTTCGTCGCCTCCAACCCGCTGGCGAAAAAATACGCGTCGCTGATCAGCGTCACGCCCCCGCGCGCGGTCAATCCCGCCGCCACCTTCACCCAAAGCAATGTGCGGAACGCCCAGCGGCACGACGCCTTCGTCGCGCTGGCGCAGAAGGGCGACATTGACCTGCTCTTCGACGGCGACTCGATCACCGACTTTTGGCAGAACGCCGGCAAGCCGGTCTTCGACAAATATTTTGGCGGCATGAAGGTGGCCAACTTCGCCGTCTCCGGCGACACCACCCAAGGCGTGCTCTGGGGCCTGAAGAACGGCGAGGGCCAGGGCTTCTCGCCCAAGGCCATCATGCTGATGATCGGCACCAACAACGCCACCCAAGGGAGCACCGGGCCAGAGATCGCCGAAGGCGTCGGCGCGATCGTGATGGAGATGCGGAAGGATTTCCCAAACGCGAAAATCCTGCTGCTCGCCATCTTCCCGCGCGGCGCAGGGCCCACCGATGCGAACCGCCTCAAAAACATCGAGGCGAACAAGCTCATCGCCAAGCTGCATGACAACAAGAACGTGTTCTACTTGGACATCGGCGACAAGTTCCTCCAGCCCGACGGCAGCATCGCCCGTGAGATCATGGGCGACGCGCTGCACCCCACGGCTGCCGGTTACGAGATCTGGGCCGCCGCCGTGAAAGACAAGCTCGCCGAGCTGATGAAGTGAGCCGCGAAACGCCCCCCAGGCCAAGCGCCGGGGACGTCGCGTTCCGCCTCAAAGCCAGACTTCGCCCGCCGCCGGTTTTCCGGCGGCGGGTTTTTTTATCAGTCTGTTTGTCATGACGAGGAGTTCGCGACGCGAACGTCGAAGGCATCCATCAGGCTGGATTGCCACGCCCGGCTGCGCCGGTCTCGCAATGACAAGGCGGCCGTTGCCACCGCCGGTTTTTGCCGGCGAAGGCGGTGGCACCGATGCGGACGGGCTGGGCCAGTCCACCTGAAGCAAGTCCGCGACGAGGGCGTCGCGGCTCCAGCCGGCGCTATGCCCGCCGCTTATGGCCGGGCCGCAGGGTTTTCATGGCGAGCGGCGCAAACGCAGTTTTCGCTCGCCGCCGCCCAAGCGGTCTCGCAAGGTGCCCTGCCTCTCGGTTTTATCCTACCCGTGCCTTCCCTGACCCGTTTCCTTTCTTGGCGCAAATCCGCCGCTGTCGCCGCGCTTTCCCTGCTGTCGGCCCCGCTTGCACGCGCAAGCGAAGCGGACATCCGCATCCCCGATCTCTCCTCGGTGAGCTTCTTCGGCGGCGCGCTGAGCGGCGCGACGCTACTCGTGATCGGCCTCGGCGTGTGCGTGGCGGGCGTGATCTTCGGCTGGCTGCAATACTCGCAGACCAAGAGCCTGCCCGTCCACCCCGCGATGGCGGGCGTGGCGCAGCTTATCTGGGAGACGTGCAAGACCTACTTGTTCCAGCAGGGCAAATTTCTCGCCATCCTGTGGGTGATCGTGGCGGTGTGCATGGGCGCGTATTTCGGCGGTCTGATGAAGCTGCCGGCGGGCGAGGTGGCGCTGATCCTCGGCTCATCGGTGCTCGGGATGCTGGGCAGCTACGGCGTGGCGTGGTTCGGAATCCGCATCAACACCGTGGCCAACGCGCGCACGGCGTTCTCCTCGCTGCGCGGCCGGCCGCTGGCCATGCTCTCCATCCCGCTGCGCTCGGGCATGAGTATCGGGCTGCTGCTCATCGCCACAGAGCTGTTTTTCATGATCTGCATCTTGCGCTTCGTGCCGGGCAACCTGGCGGGGCCGTGCTTCCTGGGCTTCGCTATCGGCGAGTCGCTCGGCGCGGCGTGCCTGCGCATCTGCGGCGGTATCTTCACGAAGATCGCCGACATCGGCGCGGACCTGATGAAGATCGTCTTCAACCTCCCTGAGGACGACCCACGCAACCCCGGCGTCATCGCCGACTGCACGGGCGACAACGCCGGCGACTCCGTCGGGCCTACGGCGGACGGCTTCGAGACCTACGGCGTGACGGGCGTGGCGTTGGTGACGTTCCTCGCGCTCACGTTTGCCGCGCCGGAGCAGCAGCCACTCTGCGCCCTGCTCATCGTGTGGCTGTTCGCCATGAGCATACTGATGGTGGTGTCGTCGTTCGTGAGCTATCTCGCCAACGAGGCGGTGAGCAAGGTGCTCTTCGGCGGCTCGAAGGACTTTAACTTTGAACAGCCGCTGACAAATCTGGTGTGGCTCACCTCGATCATCTCCATCGCTGTGACCTATCTCGCGAGCTGGCTGCTGCTGGCCGGACACCCGTTGCTAGTCGGCGCCCAGGCCGATCTCTGGTGGGTGCTCGCCACCATCATCTCGCTCGGCACGGCGGCCGGCGCGCTCATCCCGGAGATGACAAAGGTCTTCACGAGCACGGAGTCGCGCCATGTGAAGGAAGTCGTCACCTCCTCGCGGCAGGGCGGCGCGTCGCTCAACATCCTGAGCGGCCTCGTGGCGGGCAACTTCTCCGCGTTCTGGACGGGGCTAGTCATCCTCGCGCTGATGTTTGGCGCGGCGCACTTCGCCTCGCTGGAGCCGCTGCACGGCGTGATGCCGAAGGAATTCGCGTTCGCCGCGCCGATCCTCGCGTTCGGGCTGGTGGCGTTCGGCTTCCTCAGCATGGGGCCGGTCATCATCGCGGTGGACTCGTTCGGCCCCGTGACCGACAATGCCCAATCCATCTACGAGCTCTCGCAGATCGAACGGCTCCCTGGCATCGCCGCCGAATTTGAGCGCGAGCATGGCTTCAAGCCCGACTTCGCCAACGCCAAGGAGCAGCTCGAGAAGGCCGACGGCGCGGGCAACACCTTCAAGGCCACCGCCAAGCCCGTGCTTATCGGCACCGCCGTGGTCGGCGCGACCACAATGGTCTTCGGCATCATCATCATGCTGAAATCCATTCCCGAGTTTGCCGACACCATCGAGCGGCTCTCCCTCATCCGGCCGGAGCCGATTATGGGCCTGCTCATGGGCGGCGCGGTCATCTACTGGTTCACCGGCGCGAGCATGCAGGCCGTCGTCACCGGCGCATACCGCGCGGTGGTTTACATCAAGGAGAACATGAAGCTCGACGCCGCTGCGGCCACCACGGAGGCGTCCAAGGAAGTCGTCCACATCTGCACCCAATACGCGCAGCGCGGCATGGTAAACATCTTCATGGTTGTGTTCAGTCTCGCACTGGCACTCGCGCTCTTCGATCCGTTCTTCTTTATCGGCTACCTTGTCGGGCTGGCGTTCTTCGGGCTGTTCCAGGCCATCTTCATGGCCAACGCCGGCGGCGCGTGGGACAACGCGAAAAAAATCGTCGAGGTCGAGCTGAAGCAGAAGCACTCCCCGCTGCACGCCGCCACCGTCGTCGGCGACACGGTGGGCGACCCGTTCAAGGACACCTCGTCCGTCTCGCTCAACCCCGTCATCAAGTTCACCACGCTCTTCGGCCTGCTCGCCGTCGAAATCGCCGTGAAGATGCCGGTGGAGCTCAAACACACCCTGTCGGCGGTGTTTCTGGTCGTCGGCCTCGTGTTCGTCTGGCGCAGCTTCTACGCGATGCGAATTCCCGTGAAAGAGAAGGACGCCGCCGTCGTCGAGCACCAGATGGAGACGGACTGAGGCGCGAGTTTCGGCAAAACGGGTATGGCCGGAAACCGCGCTTGCCACGGTGGCGTCTTTAGCCAAACCTGCCGCCACATTATGCGCCTTCTTCCCCGCCCATCCCTCGTCCCTCGTCTCATCTGCGGCCTCGCCGTCGGCGTCGCCCTCAGCCTGTCCGGCCCGCTGGCCGCCCAGCAGTTCGGCGGTTTCGGCCAGCCCGCGCCGCTGCCTTCCGCCGCCGACCTCAAGACGGCCCTCACGCTTTCCGACACGCAGGTCGCCCAGATCACACCGCTGCTCGACGCCATCAACCAGAGCCAACAGGCCGTGACGGCCGCCCAAACCAAGGCCACTGCGGCCACCACCACCGCTCTCGCCGCTGTCGCCGCCACGCTCAATCCCGCGCAACAGACGCAGCTCGCCGCCTTGTTTGCCGCCTCCCAGGCTCCGCGCGGCGGCGGACGCGGCGGACGCGGCAATGCCGGCCCCGCCGCCAACACCCTACCCTACCTCGTCCAGCCCGCGCTCGGCGGTCTGCGCTTCGACAAGCCCCTCGAAATCGTCACCGCGCCCGGTGAGCCGCGCAGCCTCTACATTCTTGAAAAGGAGGTCGGCCAGATCATCCGCATCGCCGACACAGCAAAGCCCGAAAAGAGCGTTTTCCTCAACATCTCCGAGGAGATCGGCAACCTAGACAACGAGCGTGGCATCCTCGCCCTCGCGTTCCACCCCGATTACCAGCGCAACCATTTCATTTACATCTGGTTCACCGCCTCCAACGCCGACGGTTCCGATTCCTACGACCGCCTCTCGCGCTTCACCGTCGGCGCCGACGGCAAGGTTGACCCCAAGTCCGAGCAGAAGCTCATCTCGCAGTTCGACCGCGCCAACAACCACAACGGGGGCCAGCTCGCGTTCGGCCCCGACGGCTACCTCTATCTCTCGATGGGCGACGAGGGCGGATTCAACGGCGAGTTCCAGAACACCCAGCTCGTGGACAAAAACTTCTTCTCCGGCATGCTTCGCCTGGACGTGGACAAAAAGCCCGGCTCGCTCCCGCCCAATCCCCACCCCGCCGTCCACCCCGGTGCCTACAATATCCCGCCTGATAACCCTTGGGTCGGCGCGACGACCTTCAACGGCCGCCCGGTGGATCCCACCAAGGTTCGCACTGAATACTGGGCCGTCGGCCTCCGCAACCCGTGGCGCTGGTCGTTTGACCCCGTGACCAAGTTGCTCTGGCTCGCCGACGTCGGCCAGGACCGCCAGGAGGAAATTGACCTCATCCGTGGCGGCGGCAACTACGGCTGGAACTTCCGCGAAGGCACCGACTCCTTCACCGAGCCACCCTACACCGGCCGCCGCACCCAGTTCGGTCCCTCCATCCCGCCCCGGCCCGATCCGGACCGCGTCAAACCCGAAGGCCTCAAGTTCGACGACCCCGTCTTCATCTACTACCACCCCGGCCTCGCCCCCGCTGGCGACCTTAACACCGGCAATAGCGTCACTGGTGGTATCGTGTATCGCGGCGACGCGGTGCCCGCGCTCAAGGGCCGCTACCTCTTCGCCGACTACAATAGCGGCCTCATCTGGGCGCTCGGCCCGGTGACGGCGGACAAAGATTTCAAGCTCACCGCCAAGCCGACGGTCGAAATCATCGCGCGCCGCACCGGCCTCGTGTCCTTTGGGCAGGATCCCGTCACGGGCGACTTGCTCGTGGCCAACTACAGCATGGGCACAATCGAGCGTCTCGTGCCCAACCCCAGCCCCGCGCCCGCGACACCAGCGGCCGCGCCCGCACCTCTCGGCAATCCCTGACGCGAGACTGAGAGTCCCTGCGCTTCGGCGCAGGGCTAAACCGCCTTTGTATCCCGCCGCACGAGCGGCGGGACTGGGATTTATCGGCAACTTCAGGTTGTAAGTGCCGCACCGCCGGCCGGTGAAATATCGGGCGTCCTCGCGCCTACTTTTGCTCCCGCTTCCGCCGCCGCATTAACCACGGCCACAGTAGCACACCGGCCACGCACAGCGCCTCAAAAACGTGGATGCCGAACGGCGTGGGGGTGAGAAATTGCCTCACCAGCCCGTCGCCGGGGATCATCTCGCCACCCACGATTCCGAGGATGCCCGCGCCGACATAGACGATCACCGGCCAGCGGTTCATCCAGCCGGCGAGGAGATTGCTGGCAAACACCACTAGCGGGATACTCAGGATCAGGCCGAACCAGATGAGCGTCCCGCTGCCGTGCGACGCCCCTGCGACCGCGAGCACATTGTCGAGCGACATGACGAGATCGGCCACCGAGATGAGCCAGACGGCATGCCAGAGACTGTTCGCCTCTTTGTGCTCCTTCGCGCTGTCCGTGTTTTCGCGCAGCAATTTGACGGCGATCCACAGGATGAGCGCGCCGCCCAAGAGCTTGATGGCCGGCACGCCGAGCAGTCGCGAGGCGAAGATCGTCAGTGCCACGCGCATCAGCACCGCCGCGCCGGAGCCGAGCAGGATACCCCAGAGCCGTTCCTTCTTTCCCAGCCGCCGCACCGCGAGCGCAATGACCACGGCGTTGTCGCCCGCCAGCACGATGTCAATCAGCACGATCTTCACGACCGCGGCCCACCACACCGGGCTGAAAGCGGCAGGATCGGCGACGGCCGGAGCGGTTTCGGCGGCGGAGGCGAGGAAGGTCGTCATGCGTGGAATAATCGTCCTCCGTATCGTCCGCGCCGCCCCACGCGCGTCAACGGCGAACCGCGCGCGCCCTCACAGCCGCCGCCAGACCAACCCGAGCAGCGAGACCATCATCCCGATGCGGATCGCACCCTCCAGCGTCAGCACCACCAAACACCAACGCAGCCCGAGCTGCCGCCGGGCCGACAGCCCCAGCACCGACACCACGAGCATGCACGCCGCCTGCGCCCAGCTGAAACGTGACGAAACGAGCCCCACCATCCACAGCCACTGGCCCACAATGCCCAGGATCCAGCAGAACGCCGTCCGCTCCCCCGGACCCAGCCCACGCGGGTCCTGCCCGCGCTCGATCTGCTTCACGCCCACGAGCCGCTCCGCCCTCACAAGCTGCCAGATCTCAAACGCCATAAACATCGGCGCGAGCCAGAGCAGCACGGGGACAGGGGTATTGGCGGATGGCATGGGACAATAGAACCGCCGGCCCTTCTCCCACCCATCCCCTCCCCCTGCAATCATGAAACTCCGCCAGCTTTTCCTCTGCTACGCTCAAACTGCTTACCCATTCTTCGCCCACCTGCTCCTGACGCTGTGATTTTTCCATCTCCCATTCGCCCGCCGCCCACCCCTTTGCCTTTTGACACCGCCCCGCGTGCGACCATCATCGCGGCCATGCAATTCGCCGACCTCCGCGCCGACTACGGCCTCGCCGCGCTCCTCGAGAAGGACCTCGCGCGCGACCCTTTCCGCCAGTTTGAGCAATGGTTTCAGGAGGCCGGCGCGGCGAAAATCCCTGAGCCCAACGCCATGGTGCTCTCCACCGCCGGGGCTGACGGCCGCCCGTCCTCGCGCACCGTGCTGCTCAAAGGACTCGACGGTCGCGGCTTCGTCTTTTTCTCCGGCTATGAGAGCCGCAAGGGCCGCGATCTCGCGGCCAACCCGCGCGCCGGGCTCCTCTTTCCCTGGCTCGCACTTGAGCGGCAGGTGATCGTCGAGGGTGTCGTTGCGCGCGTGCCGCGCGAGGAGAGCGAGGCGTATTTCCATTCCCGCCCCCACGCCAGCCAGCTCGCCCCCTGGGCCGCCCCGCAGAGCACCGTGCTGGCCAACCGCGCCGCGCTCGACGCCGCCTATAAGGCGGTCGAGAAAAAGCACGCCGGCCAGCCCGTGCCACTCCCGCCGCACTGGGGCGGCTGGCGGCTCGCGCCCGAGACCGTTGAGTTCTGGCAGGGCCGCCGCAACCGCCTCCACGACCGCCTGCGCTACCGCCGCGAGGCCGACGGCGCCTGGGTGGTAGAGCGCCTCGCGCCATGAAACGCCCCGTCGCGCGAAAAAAATCCTCCGCCCCGCGCCCGCCGGCTGCCCGGCTGCTCGCCGCCGCGCTCGGTGCGCTCGCCAAGGGCGTGCTGCTCGCCGAGCCGCGCTGGCGGCGCGACGGGCTGAAAATCATCTTCGCCAACGACAGCCTCTGCACCATGACCGGCCTCTCCGCCGCCATGCTCTGCCGCCAGTCGCATGGCACGCTCCACGCCGATCACGCGCATTTTCCCGCGCTGCGCCGGTGGCTCCGCCGCCCCCTGCCGGGTCACGCCCTCACCGGCGAGGGCTATCTCGCCCGCGCCGACGGCACACCCCTCTACGCCGCATGGACGTTCAACGCCGTCGCCGGCGCGCGTGGCCGCGTCACCCACATCGCCATCACCTATCGGGACATGACGGCCAAGCGCCGGCTGCAGGAGGAGATCGTCCACGCGCAGCGGCTCGACGCGGTGGGCCGCCTCGCCGGCGGCGTCGCGCACGACTTTAACAACCTCCTCTCCGTCATCAACGGCTACGCCGAGATCCTCGCCGCCCGCCCCTCCGTCCGCCGCCACGCCGCCCGCGAGATCGGCGAGATCCACCGTGCCGGCCGCCACGCCGCCGGCCTCGTCCGCCAGCTCCTCGCCTTTAGCCGCCGTCAGTCGCTCCACCCGCGCGTCCACAGCCTCAACCGCCTCGTCCGCGACAACGCCGACATCCTCGCCAAACTCCTCCGCCCCGACAAAACCCTCGCTCTCGACCTCGCCGCCGAGCCCGACCGCGCCCGCGTGGACTCCGCGCAGCTCCAGCAGGTGCTCCTTAATCTCGTCCTCAACGCCCGCGATGCGCTCGCCACGGGCGGCGAGGCTGTCATCCGCACCCGCCACCGCGAGATCACTGTCGGCCGGAACCGCCGCCTCACCGACCTCCCGCCCGGCCGCTACGTGGTTCTCACCGTCAGCGACAATGGTGCCGGTATGGACGAATCCGCGCGCTCGCACCTCTTCGAGCCGTTTTTCACCACCAAGGAGCCCGGCAAGGGCACCGGCCTCGGCCTCGCGCTCGTCTATGGCGTCGTCCAGCAAAGCGGTGGCCATATCTTCGTCGAGAGTGCTCCCGGCCAGGGCACGACCTTCGAGATTTTTCTCCCCGCCGTGGACGCCCCCGCGCAAACCGCGGCCGCGCTCCCCATTGCGCTCCCCGTCACCCGCGGCCGCGAGACCGTGCTCCTGGTCGAGGAAGACAATGTGGTCCGCAAGATGGTCGCCGGCATCCTCACCGCCGATGGCTACCGCGTGCTCGACGCCGTCCGCCCCGCCGAAGCGCTCCCCCTCGCCCGCCGCGCGGCCAAGCCCGTCGAGCTACTCATCGCCCCCATCTCCTCCCCTGGTGATGAAGCCGATAAACTCGCCCGCGCTGTTCATGCCGCGCGCTCCGGCCTCCGCGTGCTCGCCATCGGCGGCCAGGATCCCATCCGCCTCGCCTGGCTCCCGCCCGAGGCCCAAGGCTCCCTGGCCAAGCCTTTCGCCCTCAGCGAGCTTCTCCGCGCCGTCCGCTCCCTCCTCGACGGCAAGGGCGTGCCCACCGCCCCGCCACACTTCCAGCCGCCCACGTGACCGTCAGCCTCGTTCTCTCCTTCCATAAATGTTCTCCATCCGTTTTCCGAACCAAACCGAGAATGAGCAGTAGAAAGAGAACGATTTTCCCTACCCCAATCCGAAAATGCTCCTCCATCTTATCCGCCACGGCCACGCTCTGCCCGCCGATGAGGATGCCGCCCGCCCGCTCAGCCCACGCGGCCGCGCGGACGTGACCGCCCTTGCCGCCCGCCTCCGCGCCGACGGCCTCGCTCCCGCCGCCATCTGGCACAGCCCGCTCCGCCGCGCCCGCGAGACCGCGGCCCTCCTCGCGCAGCACACCCAGCCCGCCGGCCAGCCGATCATGCTCGTGGGCAAATCCCACCTGCAGCCCGACGACGACCCCGCGAAAATCGCCCGCCTCCTCGCCGATCTGCCTCCGCGTGCCACCCTCGCCATCGTCGGCCACCAGCCGCACCTCGGCACGCTCGCCACCCTGCTCACCACCGGCCGCGCCGAGCCGGCGAAATTCGCCTTCGAGACCGCCGGTCTCCTCACCCTCGCCCCCGCCGAGGGAAAACACGAGGCCAACGACCTCCCGCGTTGGGAGACAGTTGTCAGCACCAGCCTCACTTAGGCATTAGCTTAAATACTTGGCCAAAAATCTGTAACCGCGAAGTTATCGGTTAGTGAGCAGCGGAGACCGGCGCGGCGGCGGGCTTTTCGGCGGGCCAGGTGGCGAGGGCGGCCTTGAGCATGTCAGCCGTCCAGGCGGCGCGGCTGAGGACGAAGCGGTAGCGGAGATCCAGCTTTTCGCCGGCGGCGAGCTGGATGGGCTTGGGCCCGAGGATGGTCTGGTCGGCGAAATAGAACGGCGGGCGCTGCGTGGGGCCGTTGATGAGATACCAGTTGGAGCCGCTAGCGCTGGGGCCGATGTTATGAACGTCGTTGTTCAACGAGCTGAAGCCGCCACCGCTGGTGATGCCGTTATGTCTGTCACTCAGAAACGCGATGCCGCCCGCCGGCTTCCCGTCAGTGCCGAAATTGAAGCCCATCGCGGGCATGTCGGGGCGCGAGCGCTCGCCCGCGCGGGTTTGATCGGGCATGCCGTCGTAGGTGAACTGGGTGATGGGTCCGCCGAGAGAAACATACGCGGGGCCAGTGGGCGCCATGCGGAGGCTCATGCCGGCGTAGCCGCCGTTGTAGGCACCGCGTGGTTCGCCGGGCATCGCCGTGCGGTCGAGGAGCGCGCCCTCAGGGCCGGCGACGAAGCGGGCCTTCCAGTCAATCGTGTAGCTGCCGTTGGCGTCGGGCGCGGAGACGGCGATCTCGCGGCTCTCGACCATGTCCACGCGGGGGATGTCGTGGTTGATATAGGTGAGAGCCATCTTGATGGTGGCGCTGCCGTCAGGCTGCGTGGCGATGACCGGGGCGGTCCACGCGGTCTTGCCGGCGGGCTGGCCGCTCACCTTGTCCTCCTCCCAATAATTTTTCCCGTTGATGTATTTCCAGGAGAACCAAAGCCCGTAGTGCCACGGGTGGTCGCTCGGGGCGCGCTCGGTGACGTTGGCCCCGCCCACCGCCCCGAGCGGGTGGAAGAACGGCTTGCCGCTCGACGCGGCGTCGAAGTTGAACTGCCAGACGACGGCGTCGCCGGCCTTCCAAGCGAGGGTGGTGTCGGTGCGCTGCCATTCCGCGCGCGCGGTGGCAGCGAAGGCGAGCAGAGCGAGGATCAGGATACGGAGCGAGGGGCGGAGGGAGAGGGGCATGACGGGGAAAGTCTGGCGTGGCGGAGTTGAAATGGGAGAGAAATTTTCCGGCGGTCGGCAGCCCTATCAAGCTCGCATCCACGCCGGCAAGGGCGGGCAAAGGGGCGTGGGGCGCCTTCATTTGTTGCCACCACCCGCCGCCTCGGAGGCGCGTTTGGCGAGCTGGGTGCGGAGGTAGGTGTCGGTCGTGGCGTTTTTCCATGCGGTGAGCCACAGGCTCGCCAGCAGCTCGCCGCCGCGCAGGAGCTGCTCCTCGATGAAGGCGCGGCCCTCGGCGCTGTCGGCCGGGGTGTCGCCCTTGAGCTTGTTCGCCTGGTCGAGCGCGTAGAGCGGCTCGACGCGGGTATTCTGCGCGGCGATGTGCCGCAGCGCGGCGTCGAAGATCGCGTCGCGCGCGCCCGGCGCGGCGGCGGTGGGCAGCAGTTTAGCGACACGGGCGCGCGGGAGCACGTCGGCGGGCAACAGGCCGACCTTGGCGATGAAGCCACCGTCTATCCACGAGTGGAATCCGCTCCACGTCGTGTAGCCCTTAGGGTTCGCGCCGGTCCAGCCATTGTGGCGGACAGTGGTGTGTAGCGGCTGAGCGCTGTCGCCGACGTAGTGGCCCATGACGCCCATCGTGTAGAGGATGTCGGCCTGAGCGTTGGCGATTTCGGTGGGCGTGCCGCCGAACTCCTGGAAAGTTTTTAGATAGGAAAACTCCGACCGCAATTTCGCGTAATGCTCAGTGATCGCCCAGGGCAGGAAACCCGGCCATTCCTGCGTGTGGTCGGCGTTCTTCGCGGGGTCAATCGCGGGAAATTTTTTCGGGTGCGCCGCGCGGCCGGCGGCAAACTGCCCGGCAAACTCGTAGCGCAGCGGGCTGACGGTGGCCGGGTCGAGCCCGGCGGCGGCGAGCTGCTCGTAGTCGAGGTAGTGGTCGAGGCTGTTGGCCTGCTTGAGCGGGAGGTCGGGGACGTTGCGCCAGCGGTCGGGCTCGCCGGCGAGAAACGCGATCCGCTCGGCAGCCTCGGGCGCACGCACGAAGGCGGGAAACTCCGCCGGCAGCCCGGCGAGCGCGAGCTGGTTGACGAGGCGGTGGCCGGGGTAGTCCCACGCGCGGAGCGCGGGCGCGGCGGCGAGCAGCGCGGCGAGGACGGGCAGGAGGCGGGGGTGCATGGGGGCGCGTGCGAGAACGCGGTCAGGCAAAGCGAAACCGGAGAAAGTTGCAACCCCGGCTCGCCATCCCGGTCGGAACCCCGCAGCCTGCGCCACTCCGCGATGAAATCCCTCCCCACCTTGCTGCTGCTCGCCGGACTCGCGCTCGGCGCGGGCGCGGCGGCGCGGGCGGCGGACGGCCCGACGCGCGACGCCGACCTCGCAGCCCGGGTCGTCATCCTCGCCAACAGCGCCGACGCCGACTCGGTCGCGCTGGCACGCTACTACGCGGAGAAACGCGGCATCCCGGAGAAAAACATCGTCGCGCTCAAGCTGCCCGCGACGGAAATGATCTCACGGGAGGAGTTCGACACGCTGCTCTACCAACCGCTGCAGGACGAGCTTGTGCGCCGTAAGTGGCTCGACGGCCTCGCCGTCGCCGCGCCCAACCCCGCGCCGCGCCGCCATTACTCCATTCTCGGCCATCGCCTCTCCTACCTCGTCGTCTGCCGCGGCGTGCCGCTCTACGTCGGCGGTTACGACGTGCCTGACGACAACCCGCAATACACCGCGCGCCAGGCCCAGCTCCGCAAGAGCGACGCCGCCGTGGACTCCGAGCTCGCGCTGCTCCCGCGCGAAGGCTGGCCGCTGATGGCGTTCGTGGCCAACCCTCTCTTCAACCGCGAGCGCCCACCTTCGCTCCTCGCGCAGCAGGTCGTGAAGGTCGCCCGGCTCGACGGTCCCACGCCCGCCGACGCGCGCGCGCTCGTGGACCACGCCCTGGCCGCCGAGACCTCCGGCCTGGTCGGCCGCGGCTACATTGACCTCGGCGGCCCGCACGCCGACGGCGACCAATGGCTGGAGGACACCGCGCGGCAGCTCGCCGCGCTCGGCTTCGACACCGACACGGACCACGCCAAGGAGCCGCTCGGCCCTGCCGCGCGTTTCGACGCGGCCGCGCTCTACTTCGGTTGGTATTCGCAGACGGTGAACGGCCCCTTCGCGGCCGAGGACTTCCATTTCGCGCCCGGCGCAGTCGCGCTGCACATCTTCAGCTACTCCGCCTCGACGCTGCGCGACGCCCGCCACTCTTGGGCCGCCGCGCTCGTCGCGCGCGGTGCCACCGCCACGTTCGGCAACGTCAGCGAGCCGTTCCTCCAGTTCACACACCAACCGCACCTCGTGCTGCGCGCGCTCGCGCGCGGCGACACGCTCGGCGACGCGGCCGCCTACGCCATCCCTTATTTTAGCTGGATGGGCGTGCTCATCGGCGACCCGCTCTACCGGCCGTTCAAGGTCACCTTCGACGAGCAATGGAAAAACCACGCAAGCCTGCCCGCCGCCCAGCGGCCCTACGTCGTCATGCGGAAAATGCGCCTGCTGGACGCGGCGAAACAGCACACCGAGGCGGTCACGCTCGGACTGGAGGAGCTGAACGATAGTTTCAGCCTTCCAGTCGCGCTGACGCTGGCCGCGCTGTTTCACGATTCGGGCCACGACGCCGGCGCGGCGCGCGCGCTCGCGCCGTTGCTCACTCCGGTCTACCCGGCCACCCCCGCCGCCGCGCCGCTGATCGCCACCGCCGCCGGGCAGTTTTCCTCGCTCGGCGAGAAACCGTCCGCGCTGCTCGCGTGGCAACGGCTGCTCGCGCTGGAGAACCTGCGGCGCGAGCTGCGCGCGGCCTGGCTACCGCCCGCCGCCGCTGCCGCCCGCGCGGCGGGCGACGAGGCCCAGGCCGCCCGCTGGGACGCAGAGGTAAAGGAACTGGCCGCCACAGAGCTGAAAAAATAGCTCCGCGCGGGAAGCGCTTACGGCGCGGCGAACTCCACGATGACCGGCAAATGGTCGGAGCCCACATCCGGCCCAATGGAACGACGGAAGACGCGCAGCTCAGGCGACAACAGGCATTGGTCAATCGGGATGCGGAGAAAAAACGGCGCGCTCGGCCAGCTTCCTTGATAACCGCGGCCCCGCGAGCTGTCCTCCAGGCCGGTGATCGCAAGCAGCCGCTGGAAGTGGCCGTTCCACGGCGTGGTGTTGAGATCGCCCAGCAAAATCTTCGGGCCGGGCTGCTGATTCAGGAACCTGCCCGCCGCGTCGAGCTGCTGGTTGCGGAGCCGCGAGTTTTCCCGGCCACCTGGGGGCAGCGGATGCGTGCCCAGCACCGAGAGCACCGTCCCGCCGACGGCAATCCGCGCGAAAACCGAGGGTGCCTCCGCGTCGCCGAGCCAAACCACCTTCGGCCCCACGAGCGGATGCCGGCTGACCAGCATGATGCCGAAATTGTCCTCGCGCGTCTCGGCGAGCACGTAAGGAAACAAATCCCGCAGCGGCTCCAGCTCGCGCCGCCACACCGCGTCAATCTCCTCCAGCACAGCAAAATCCGGCCGTGTCTCGCGGAGAAAATCGCGCACGCGGCCAAACTGGCGGTTCTCGGTGCGGACGTTCAGCAGCACAGCGTGGACGGCCGGGCCGGAGCCGGCGGCGGTCGTCGGGGTAACCCAACCCATGTGCGGCAGGAGCACGGCGGCGTTCACGGCCGCGAGCACCACCGCAAACCCGGCCCAACGCCATTGACGGCGAAACGCGTGGACCACGGCGATCACCAACGCGCCCGCGAGATATTGCGCCCGAAAGTGCGACGTGAGATCGAACGCCCACCAAAACCAGCCGAGAAAGCCGGTCGCGGTGAACAGAGCCGTGAACGCCGCGATCAAAAACAGCAGGGCGGCCCAAGCCCCCCGCAGGCTAAAGGCGACCGGCCGACCGGCACTCATGGACTGGCAGCGGGGCTTTTTTCCGCCGTCGGTGGCGCGGCTGGCGCGGGCGGCGGCGCGACGTAGAGCGCGGCGAGTTCGCGGAGGATGGGCTCGAGGGCGGCGTAGTAGCCGTCCTCGCTCAGGTTGGCTTTCTGGCCACGCAGCGCTTCGAGCCGGCGCTCCAGATCGGCGCGTTTTTCCAATTGGCCGGGCGTCATCGCGCGCTCGGCGTCGCTGGGCGCGAGCGTGACGAGTTTCGCGCGCGCGCCGTCCACCGCCGGGGCCGCGCCGCCGCCGCGCGGGGGCTGGGCCTTTTTCACGATGCGTGTGCCCTTGAAAAAATCCGCCTGCGTGCCGGTTTTGTCTCCGTTGTCGTCCACGGCAGCGTGCTCGGTCAGCAACCGGTCGGCGTCACGGTAGAACCCCTGCACGCGCTGGGCGGTGGTGACAAACGCCTCGAGCAGCGAGACCTGACCGTCCTGGTCAATGTCCGTGTCGGGGTCCGCCATCGCCTCGGCGAATCGCTCACCGAAGCGGGCGTAGTTGAGCTCATTGCCGCTGCGCGTGGCGGCGATGACAACGCGGTCGGGGCCAGAGAGAGCGGTGACAAACGGGTAGCCGGCCGAGCTGCCGTCAATCACGATCACCGGGCGGCGCAACGGTTGGAGCCAGGCGGCAAGATCGGCGGGCAGGATGTCGGGGCCACGTAGGTTCATGCGCGCGTCGCGGCCGTCGAACGTGCCGTGGCCGACGTAGGCGATCCAGACGTGCGAGGTCGCGGTGGGGTCGAGCTTAGCGATCCAATCGCGCACGCGATCCTTGTCGGTGGGCGCGGCCTCGGCGTCCTTTTTCGGATCAAGGCCGATGACCGTGCAGTTGGCACGCGCGCGGTCGCAGGCCGTCTGCCAGTTTTTCGCAGCGGCCGCGAAACCGTCAGCAAACGTGTCCTCGCCGGGCGCGCCGATGATGACGAGCACCTCGTCGCGGGCGGTGGGGGCGGCGGGCTCCGCCGCCGCAAGAAGCTGGGAGCAGAGGGAAAGGAGCAGGGCGGCCAGTGCGGCGGCGCGAAAGATATTTTTCATGGCAATCCTTTCCAACGGCGCCAGCCCCACTCGGCGAGGAAGCAGGCGAGCACGGCAAGAAACACCGCGCTCTGCTGCCATAGCGGGAGCGTCCACTGCTCCGTGACAGGCGCGGGGGCCTGCGCCATTTTTTTGGCGAGGGCGTCGAGGCCAGACCATGCGACCACTTCGCCGCCGGTGCGGCGGGCGAGCTCCTCGAGCAGCGCGCGGTTGGGCGCGAGGGTGCGGAACTCGTCAGCGGCGGGATCGCTGATCCAGCCGGCCTGTGCCTTGCCGATGACCTGGCCGGCGCGGTCGGTGACGGCGACTTCGGCAAGATAGGCTCCGGCGTCACGCGGCGCAAAGGTGGCGGTGAACTGGCCCGGCGCGTCGGCGACCGGCTCGGCGGGCAACGTGACCTCGGTGAAAGCAGGCGCGGCGTCCTTTTTCGCCGGCTCGGTGCCGACGCGCTTCACGTTGATCTTGACGCTTGCGAGGTCGAGCGGGCGGAACTCCTGGTCGCGCGCGGTCACGCGCAGCGTCATGCCGCCGGCCTCCTCGGCGGCGGGCTCGGCGCGGATCTCGACGGGCGCGGGCACGTCGGTCACGAGCCAGCGGGCGAGTTGCCGCCAGAACCGCGCCATGTCGGCCATCTCGGCCTCGCCCTGCATGCCCCAGTCCCAGAGGTTGGCGAGGGTGAGCACGGCGACGCGGCCCGCACCGTAGTGCTGCGCCACGAGCGCGGGCACGCTTAGCCCGGCCTCGTCGCGAACGGTGGAGAGCACGGTCGCGGCGGGCTTGACGCGGGTGACAAGGTTGGTCGCCCCGCCCCCGATTTTTTTCATCGCGTCGAGGCGCTTGCGCTCGTCGGCCTCGATCGCACGGACGCGCGTCCACGGCTCCAGCCAGCCCTCGCGCGTAAGATTCCACGCGAGATCGCCCTGGATGAGGGTGTTGGTTTTGCCGAGATAGACGGGCAGCGCGGAGGCGAGCGGGGTGTTGTCGTAGCCACCGGCCTCGAGCGACTCCTGTCCGCCGAGCATGAGCAGGCCGCCGCCGCGCTCGGCGGCGAAGCGCCGGAGCAGGCCGAGCTGGTCGGAGGTGAAGAACGAGGCTTCGACCTTGCCGAGGATGATGGCGTCATAGGTGAACAGCTCGGCGGCGCTCTTGGGAAAGCCGGCCTTGAGCTTCGCGGCCTCCTCGTCGTCCTTGGGGTTGACAGCCTCCAGCACGGGCTGGTCGTAGCGCTGGGTGTCGTCGGTCGCCGCGCCCGCGCCACGGAAGATGGGGTTGCTGGTCTCGCCGGCGCGGCCGAGAAACGTCATCTTCGGCTCGCGGTTGGCGATGCGGATGATACCGGGGAGCTGAAGCTGAGGGTCGTCGGCGAGGGCGCGGTTGAGGAACTTGAACTCCCAGTCGGGCCGGCCAGCGACGTAGAGGATGCGATAGGCCGGGCGGCCGCGGTCCACGAGCACGGCGCGGCGGTTGTTGAGCGCCGTGGCCTCGGCGATGTTCTCCTTCGCCGTGGCGGTAACCTCGAAAAATTGCACGCCGCTGCCACCGGGCCGCCAACTGAACTCCGCCGCGGCCGCCAGCTCGCCGTCGGCCACCAGCCGCACCGACTGCGGCGCGGGCAGCTCGCCACTGGTGGCCCCGGCGAGCGGGCGGACGCTCACGAGATAATCGCTGCCGGCGAGGCCCTGCCCGGTGAGCTCAGCGCGCAGCGTGACGGGCGCGTCGTCAAACGAGGTCTGTCGCACCTCGACGCGCGCGATGCCCGCGTCGCGCAGGCCGTCGGCCGTGCCGAGGAGGACGGGATAGACGGGCGGCAGGCCGCCGGTGTCGCCGAGGCCATTGGGCAGGTCCGTGGCGTTGCCGTCGGTGAAGAGGATGATGCCGGCGAGCGGCTGGCCGGCGAGTCGCTCGCGGAGCTTTTTCAACGCGGAGCCGAGCGCAGTGCCGCCGCCTTTGAAGTCGAGCTCGCCGAAGTCGCGCACGCGCCGGAGGTCGCGGTCGAAGACATAGGGGCGGACCTGAAAGTCGCCGGCGATTTTTTCGAGCCACGGCTGGGCGGGGCTGGCGGCGAGCGCGGCACGGAGCTTGTCGCCGCGCGCGGCGGGGTCGCCGGCGTCGGCGACCTGGAGGCTCTGGCTGTTGTCGGCGAGGATGGCGACGAGGTTGGCGCCCTTTTTCGGACGCGTGGAGACCCACTGGGGGTCGAGCAGGCAGAGCAGCAGGAGCGCGATGCCAAGCGTGCGCAGGCCGAGGCCGATGGCGCGCGCGCCGGCCTGCGGGCCGGCGGGGCGCAGCGCGAGCCACGCGAGCGGCACGAGCACGGCGGCAGCGACGGCGGCGGCGGGCAGCCACGCGGTGTTGTCAAAGGTGAGCGCGGCCAGCGTCATGCGGCGCCTCCGGTGCGGACGGGGAAATTCAAGGGCATGGGGCGCGGGTTATTTTCCACCGAGGGCCTCGTAATAGCTGCGGACGGCGTCGGCGTATTTCTCGGGCACCGGGTCGCGGTCGGCGGGCTGGAGCGAGTCGGGCTGCGTGCGGCGGGCGAGCTCCTTGGCGAGCTCGGCGCGGACGGCGGTGAGGGGGGCGAGGACGCTGCTCTGCACGTCGCCCCACTGCGGGGCCGTGCCGCGCTGGGTGTAGGCGCGGCGGAGGTCGTCGGCGTTGGCGCGGACGTTGGTGATCTGCTGGCGGAGGCTGGGATCGTCCACGAGCTGCTCGACGATGCGAAGGCGGTCCGCCCAATCCACGTAGTTGTCGCCGGTGATGGGGCCGGCCGGCAGGCCGTTGTTGTTCAAGAACGCGTCGGTGAGCGCGCCGAGGTTGTTGACGGCGTTGCCGGCAAACGCGCCGCCACCGTTGTTATTGAAATTACCGCCGCCGCCGGCCGCACCGCTCTGGCGGTTGCCGCCATTCTGGGCGAGCTGGCCGCCATTGCCGCCGCGCTGACCCGGCTGGCCGGCGCGCTGACCGCCACCGCCACGCTGGCTGGGATCGCCGGGCTGATTGCCGCCGCCGCCACGGCCGGGCTGACTGGGGTCATTCTGAGCGAGGTCTCCTTGCTGGCCCGCGCCACCCTGCCCGCCACGCTGGCCGCCGCCACGCTGCCCACCACCGCGCTCGCCCGGCTGGCCCCCGGGTTGCTGTCCGCCACCGCGCCGGCCTTGGCCGCCCGGCTGGCCGCTGGGATCATTTTGTGCGAGTTCACCGTCGCCGGGCTGTGCGCCGCCTGGCGCGCCCGCGCCACGCTGGCCGGGCTGCTGGGCACCACCGCGCTGACCTTCCCCACCCGGCTGCTGGTTGGGATCGTTTTGCGCGAGATTGCCGTCACCTGATTGCGCCCCGTTCCGCCCTCCAGACCCACGTTGACCGTCCAAACTTGGCCCGGCACCACGGGCGGGGCTGAGCACCGAAGCCAGCGCGCGGGACAGTTCCGCTTCATTCAAAATGCCGTCATGGTTGGCATCAAAATTGGCCAGCAAATCTCGGGCCCCTTGCTCGGCTGACACGGCAGACGCGTCTGCCGGCGCCGCGCGCTGCGTCGGCTCGGCGGCAGGCTGTGCTTGGAGCAGGACCGCACCCGCCGACAGGACGATGAAAGAAAAGAATGATGATTTCATGGGGGAGGGGTTCTGTGTCAGGGGGTGGCGACCCGGTTGAGCAGTGTGGTCAGGTCGGCCTGATCCAGACCACCCTTGCCCGTCTGGTCATATTGCCGGATGAGCAAAGAAATCAAACTCGGCGGAACCGGTCGCCCACCCGCACCGCCTAAGTCGGAGCTAGCATCGCCGGCCAAAGCCGGGTTTCCGATCGGAGCCGCGGGATTGCCGGAAGCCGGCGCACCCGAACCGGCGAGACCCGAGGAGGCACCGACGGGGGAAGCATTTTGCGCCAGCGCGGGCTGCCCCGAAGCAGGAGCTTGGGGGGTGGCCCCAGACGCGGCGGAACCAGCCTCCGGATTGGGCGGCGTTTCCGGGCGGGCCTGCTGGAGCCGCCGAGCGAGCGCGTCCAATGTCCCCGTCGTTAGCTCGAGTTCGGGAGCGACATACGGGCCGGGCTGGCCGGCCTCGCCCGGAACGCCCGCACCGCGCTGGCCGTTCTGCGCGAGCTGCTGCTGGTTACCATCGCCGGGCTGCTGACCGTTCTGGCCGGGCTGGTTGCCGCCCTGGGCGGCCTGGCGATCCTGCTGGAGCTGGCGGGCGAGGTCGGCGAGCTCGTTCTGCGCGAACTGGAGGGCCTGTGTCTCGTCGCCGAGCACGGAGTCGGCGGCGCGCTCGACGCCGCGACGGAGCTGGTCGAGATTCTGGGCGACGCCGGCCTGGGCCTCGCGCGAGCGGTCGTTGAAGCCGCGGCGGAGCAGATCGGCGCCATCGCGCAACTGGTTGCCGGTGTTGGCGAGGTTTTGCGACTGCGTGCGGAGGAGATCGTAGAGCTGGTTGTGCAGGGCGGGCTCGGTGGTTTCGCTGGCGTCGGTGACGTCGCGGAGGTTGTTCATCAGGCCCTCGAGGCTCGCGCGCTGCTGGTCGAGATTCTGGGCGAGCGCCTGGCGCGGGCCGGAGTCGTCGAGCGGGCTCGCGCCAGTCTGAGCGGACTGGGCGATCTGCTGCTCAAGCTGCCGCTGGCGGTCGGCGAGATCGCGGGCCTGCTGGCGGGCGGAGCGCATTTGGTCAGCAAACTGGCTGGAGGACTGGCGCTGGAGGTTGTTGCGGGCCTCGTCGAGTTGCTCCTGGGAGCGGGCCCCCGCAGCGAGGGCCTGCTGGACGTTGTTCTGGGCGAGTTGCTCGTTGGCGCGCTGCATGTCCTGCCGGGCCTGCTCCAGCTGGTCGCGGGCCTGCTGGGCCTGCTGCGCCTGGTCGGCGGACTGCTGGCCCTGAGCCTGAGCGTTGGCCTGCAGATTGTCGAGGCGCTGGCGGGCCTCGTCGAGGTCGGCGAGCATCTGGCGTTGCTCCTCCTCCAGGCGGCGAAGCTCGCGTTGGATCTGCTCGCGCTGCGGCTCGTCGCGGGCGGCGTTGAGGGCGGTCTGCAGCTCCTGCAGGCGCTGGTTCACATCGTTCTGCCGGCGAGAGAGCTCGTTGAGGCGGCTCTGGACGGCGAGCTGCTCGCGCTGCTCCTCGGTCGCAGGCTGCTGCGCGTCCTGCTGCTGCTGGTAGTTGTCCTGCTGCTGGTTGAGATCGAGCTGGTCGAGCTGGGACTGGTTGCGGTTGCGCTGCTGCTGCTGGCCTTGTTGTCCGCGCTGCTGCTGAGCGACGCGGGTCTCGCGCGCCTGCAATTTCAGGAGCGCCTGGTAGGCGCCCTGCGCGCCGGTCCACGCCGGTGAGAGGGGGTCGAGGGATTTTTTGTCGCCGGCCTGAGCCAGATTGTCGGCGGACTGCTTCATGAAGCGCTCGGCCTGCTCGGCGGCGGCCTGCTGCCGGGCGCTGCTGAGGTCGGCCTTGGCCTCCTCAAGCAAATCCTGCGCACGCTTCTGCTCCTCGGCGAGAGTCTTGACGTCGTCGGCGTAGGTGGGGCCGGGCTCGGTCTGGCGGCGGAGGTTGAAGATGGCGGTGGAGATCTGGCGCTGGAGGTCGAGCAGCTCGTTGTCGGTCTGTGGCTGCTGGCCGCCCTGCTGGCGCTGCTGCTGCCGTTGCTGAAGGGCTTGGGCCTCCGCGGCGCTGGCCTGACGAAAAACCTCCTCGAAGGGTCGCACCTCGGCGAACGCGAGGTCGCTGGTGACACGGCGGGGCTTGCCGTCGGCACCAGCATCGTCCGCCCAAGCGAACCAAGTCACGAGGTCATCGGGCTTGATGCCCTTGGGCTCGAGGGCGAGCATCTGCTCGAAGGTCGTGCCGGCCGCCGCCGGGGTGCCCGCGCCCCGGGCCCCGGCACCGCGAGCACCGGCGCCACGGCCAGCCGGCGCGGCGGGCGTGACAGGGGCGGGCGGCGCGGTGCCCTTGAGTGAGATGTATTGCGGCTCCTGCTCGCCGATGCTGATGGCGAGGCCGTAGTCGAGCAGGCCGAAATCATCGCTAGCGCGCGCGGAGAGGCGCATCTCCTCCAACGAGGACACGCGCACGTCGCTGCGAGGAAACACCAAGGCGACGGTCGCGGGGCGGTTGGGGACGGCGGTGATGGTGATGTTGGTGCTGGCGGGATTGGGGCGCTGCTGGTCGTCCTTCAGGGCGAGCTGGTAGGTGTGGGTGGCCGAGATGGTGGTGGTCAGCGTGAACTTCGTGCGCGTGGCGTCGGCGGGCGTGAGCGCGATCTCGGCGCCGGTTTCGTCGCGGAGGACGGCACTGGCCAGAGGCTTGTTGACGGTAAAATCGTATTTAAGCGCGGTGCCCTCGACGGCCTGGACGCGGCGGGTGTTAGGGATGGTCCGGTCGGGCAGGTTGGTGAACTTGGGATAGCTCAGCGCGGCGTCGGCGCGGACGAGCGCGGGCTGGTCGAAGACGGTGATGGTAAACTTCTCCGTCTCGCCCTGGTCATGGACCACGCGGTAGGTGAGGTCGGCGGCGAGACGCGGGAAACGCGCGACATAGACCGGGTCGCCAAGGTTGCGCTCCATCTGCACCCGGCCGGACTTGCCGTCGGAGGTCTGCCAGACGAGCTCGACGCGGCGGGAGAACCGGCCGGTCACGCGCGCGTCAATCAGCACCGGCGCGCCGCGCTCACGCTCGGCGTTACCCGGCGTGACGGCGACCTTGATCTCGGGCTTGACCCATGGCGGGACGACCGGAGTGCGCTGGAACAGCAGGGCGGCGAGGGCGAGCGTAGCCGCGAGCGTCGCACCGTGGCCAAACCAGGCCCAGCGCGACTCGCGCCGGGCGCGAAGCGTCCACGGATGCCGGCGGGCGTGGCGGAGTGACTCATCAATGAGCCGGCGCTGGAGAAAATCGAACCCCCCGCCCTCGGCCGGGGTCTGCTCGGCGGCGGTGCGGAGCGCGAGCCGCAGGTCGGGAAACTCGGCTTCGACGATCCGCGCGGCGGCGGCGAAATCGAGCGGGGTGCGGCGGGCGACGATGAAGCCGTGGACCAGCGCCCCGAAAAACACGACGGCGAGCGCTACCCCGCTGAAGGTGGTGAACTCCGCCTCCTTCCACGCGCGGAGCGAGAGCAGGCCGACAGCGACGGCGGTGACGGCGAGCCAGCGCCACATGGCGAGTCGGTGCAGGCGGTTGGCGCGCAGCCGCGCGGCGACTCCGCGCAGGTGCGCGGCCAGCTGGGGCTCCATGCGGGCGGGGTCCGGGGCGGGGCTGGGGCTCATGGGCGTGAAGGGTTGGGCGGCGCGGCGGGGCTTAAGACGTCAGGAAGGGGCGGGAGGTTAAGACGAAGTTGCGGCGGCGGGGACGGGGACGGCCTCGCGGCGGGCAATCAGATAGGAGAAGAGGCTCTCGAACGCAAGCAGCACAGCGGCCCCGGCCAGCAGCCAGCGCCAGAGCTTCTGGCGGCCTTCTAGCACGACGGCGGTCTGCGTGCCGGCGGCGGGCTTGGGGGCCTCGCCGGCGGCGAGCGCGCCGGGCGTGGGGGCGCGCAAGGGGACGCCGAGCTTCTCCAGATCGTCGAGCGGCAGCGGGGCGACGTTGCTCTCTGCGGCTGGAGCTTGCACGGCGACGAGTAGGGTCGTGCCGGCCTCGTTGAGCTCATAGACGCCGGGTTGCACCGGGGCAGTGTTGGCCAAGGTCGCGGTGCTGTCCAGCGCCGAGCGCCATTGCGCGGGGCCGGCGGTGACGAGCCGCGCGGTGTCGCCAACCTCCGCCACGGCCGGGCGCACGGCCCCGCCGGCGGCGCGCTCAAACAACGCCTGCAGCCACGGGACAAACTTGGTCGAGATCACCCACTGGCCGGCGGCGGTGGACCAGTCGCCACCCCACACCACGAGGCGGCCCTTGCCCACCGGAACTTCCAGCACGGCGGGCGTGCCGTCGTCAAAGCGAGCGGCGACGACGGCCTTGGTGCCGATGGGAAGCGCGACGGGCTGCGGCTTCCAGAAGCGGACGGCGGTGAAATTGCTGAAGCGCGGATCGGCGAATGGCGCGAACAACGGGTGCCGCAGGTCCACGCTGCCGAGCAGCGCGTCGGCCCGCGCGGCGGCCGCTGGTGCCCAGCCGGCCTCGCCGGCCAGCTCGGCGGCCGTGGCGACCATCGCGGGGTCGTTGAGCAGCACGACGGCGAACTCGCCGGCGGCGAGCCGGGCGCGGAGCGCGCGGGCGGCGTCAGTGGTGAGCGGCGCGGCGACGACGGAGAACTCGGAGGCGCTTTTCTCCGTCGCGCCAGCGCCGGACCGAGCGGCGGCGGTGGCGGGATCCGCACCTTGAGATTTGGGATCCGCGGACGCGCCCGTGGACGCGGCGGTGGCGACCGGCGAGAGACCTTCGGTGACGGCGCGGACTTTCACGACGGGGTCTTTCCAGCCGGCGGTGGCGCGCTCGAGATAGAAGCGCGCATGCTTCAGATCGTCGGCCGAGTCCGCGCCATAATAGGCGAGCGTGAGCGCGCGGGGCGCGGGGCGCACGAGCCAAAGCGTGTTGTCAAACGGCTCGGCGTCGCCCTCCAGGTCGAGCCGGAGCGGGCCATCGGGGGCGGAGCCGGGAACGGGCACGAGGGCGACGAGCGCGTCACCGGCGGGAACCGTGACGGCCTGCGGCGGGGCGAGGTCGCGGCCGGTGCGGGCGTCACGCAGGCGGAGGCGGAGCGGGCTGGCGGGAGCGGCGGCGCTTTGCACGACGCGCACGCGGGCCACGGCCTTGGGCGGAAACGGGTCGCCGGACGCGGCGGCAGCGGAGACATCGGGCGCCCAGCCGAGCCATTGGAGGCCGGCGTTGCCGGGCTGGCCGGGCTTGAGCTGCTCTAGGACGACCTCACAGTTCTTCGGCCAAGTGAGGCCAGCGAGGCCGGCGACGCGCGTGCCGGCGGCGAGGTCGGAGACAATGACGAGCTTTTTGCGCGCGGCGCTGTCGGTCGCCTCGGCCATCTGCTCCCACTGCAGCACGGCGGTCTCGACGGCGGTGTCGAGCTGCGTCGGCCCCCAGCCCGGCTCGCGGGCGGCGAGGACGGACTTCACGAAATTGGCACGGTCGGGCGCGGGCGTCTGCAGCCAACGCTCGCGGCTCACGAGCTCGGCGCCGGAGGTTGCGAAGAGGACGAACTGGTCGCCCTCCTTGAGGGAGGCGGCGAGGTCGGAGATTTTCTGCCGTGCGGCGGGCCAGAGGCCGGTGCGCCGCATCGAGGCGCTGTCGTCGAGGAGGGCGACGACGCTCTGCGGCGCGCCGGGCTGTAGCACGAGCGGCACGTCCTGCCGTAGAAACGGCCGCGCGAAGCCCGCCGCGAGCACGGCGACGATGAGGCAGCGGAGCAGGAGGAGCAACGGATGCTGGATGCGGCTGCGCTTGCTGAGGCGCGGCGGTGACTCGGAAAGGAAACGCATCGCGCTGAACTGCTGCCGCTCGCGCGTCACGCGCCGGATGAGGTGCGCGATGATCGGGCCGGCGATGAGCGCGAAACCCGCGAGGAACCAAGGAGAGAGAAAATTCATGGGGTGATTTCTTTGCTCTTGAGCCGTTCAACTCGATTTTTCCCAAGCCTTTTCATGAACCAGACGAGGAGATCGCCCGGAGCAATAATGACAATGTTCAAGCCTAGTGTCTTCCAAAGACCCCATTGAGAATCCCATTGAGAATAATAGATGAAACATATCCACATCGCGGGAACAATTCTGAGCGAATCGATCCAATTCATCGCCCTCGACTCATGAGCGAAAAACACGGCACAGCATCTTGCCGCCAAAAGCGTCACGTAAATGCAGAGTAGAAACAATACTGTGGCTTGGTCGCTCATCGCTGGATCCTCCGGGTGGCGAAGCGCCGCGCCGCGCCGCGCGGCTGGATGAGCTCCAGCAGCGCAAAATCGAGCGGCTGGTCGGTTGTCACGACCTGGTGGGCCACACCGCGCTGATCAAACGCGGCGGCGACCTCGGTTTGGTGCGCGTTGAATTTTTCGAGGTAGCCCGCGCGCGCCTGCTGCGGATCCACATAGAGCTGGCGGCCCGTCTCCATGTCCTCCCAGTTGGCGGCGGTGCCGAACTCCAGCGTGCGCTCCGCCGGGTCGAGCACCTGCACGACGCGCACGTCGTGGCGCGCGGCGGTCAGGTGGCCGAGCGCGGCCTCCCACTCGGCGACCGGCGACAGAAAATCCGAGAGGATGAAAATGAGGCTGCGCTTGCGCGTGAGCAGCGCGGCCTGCTCCAGCGCGTGGCCGAGGCGCGTGTCGCGGCCCGAGGGCTCGCGGTCGAGCGCGGCGACGAGGCGGCGGAAATGCCCCGGCCGGAAACGCGGCGGGATGTAGTCGGTGATCTCGTCGGCGAACATCGCCAGCCCGATCACGTCGCGCTGCTGGTGCAGGAACAGCGCAAACGTCGCCGCCAACGTGCGCGCGTAGTCGGCCTTGGTCCAGCCGCGCGAGCCGAAGAGCATGGAGCGGCTGGTGTCCACGAGGAAGAGACAGCGGAGATTAGTCTCTTCCTCGTATTTCTTGATAAACTCACGGTCGGTGCGGGCGGCGACTTTCCAGTCGAGGTGGCGCAGGTCGTCGCCGGGAGAGTATTGGCGGTATTCGGTGAACTCGACCGAGAACCCGCTGTAGGGTGAGCGGTGCAGGCCGCTCCACAGCCCCTCAACGACAACGCGCGCGCGCAGTTCCAGATCGCGGATGGCGAGCAGGGCCTGCGGGTCAATGCCGCGCGGGGGAGGAGTGGAGGTGGGGGTCATTTTCTAAAGTTGTAGTCAGAGAGGCCGAGCAATGCGAGCAACTGAGCTTGAGCGGCGGTTGAAATTGAGCGCAGGCGCACGGTTCCACCATCGCCTCCGCCAAACCAGCCAGGGCCCATAAACAAGCTCAGGCCTAGGCCGCTAGCCGTGTGAAAATTCACGGTCAGTTGCGGCGTGGGATAGGTCGAGAGGCTAGGAACCTCCATCGGCCCATTCAGGCTGTTTAGATTATCAATTATTTGGCTGATGGTCGCCGGCTCGGAGATGGTCTTGAGCGGAAGCACATCGTGTCCGTTCACTGTGATCTGGGCCACCAACCCCTTGGCGGGAATGGAGAGTGGCGGGAGTGCCAGCGCCCCGGACAAACACGCGGACAAAACCAGCATGACCGCCGAGCTGAGAAAAATGGCGAGGCTGGATTTCATGGATTCTGGAAAACCGGCGTGGGCTTGGGCAGGATACGCGCGGAAAGTTTTCCGCCGGGCTCGTCGTCAAGGATGAGGCCGGCCTGCTCGATGAGCGCGGAGCGGAGCGCGACGGCGGCCTCGCGCGCGGGGATGGCGGCGCGAATCTGGAAATTTATTTTCACGTCGGCGGCCAGCACCTCGGCGGGCGCGGAAATTTCCCAGCCACTGATCTCGCGAAGCGTATCGAGCGCGGCGGCCACGGGCGCGGCAACGAGGTCGAGGGGGGCGACGGACTTGTCGGGCGGCGGGGGCGGACCCGGCAGACGGACGGGTGCGGCGGGGGCAGAAACCACCGGCGCGGGCGGGGCCACGACACGGAGGCGGAGCGTGCCGCGTGGCTGCTCGTCGAGCACCACCCCGCCCTGTTCGCGGAGCGTAGCGCGGAGCGCGGTGGCGGCGGCCGCAGGGGTCGCCGCGTTTTCGACCTTGGCCGTGATGGTGCGCGCGGCGGCGGCGAGCGCCTCGTCGTCCGTGCCGGGCGCGTAGGTTTTGCCCTCCAGGCCGGCGACGCGGCGCGCGACGATCTCGGCGGAGACGTTGCTCATCTCAAACGCCAGCGCGCCGTCACCCGCGCGTGCGCCAGCCGGGCGGGCGGCGGTTGGCACGCCAACGCGCGCGAGCAGCGAGCCATCGGGCTGGCTCTCGATGACGACCCCGGCGGCGTTGAGCGCGTAACGGAGGAAGCTGGCGGCCTGATCGCGCGGGACACCATCGAGGTTGAGCTTGACGGGACGGCGGCCCGTGGCGGTGTCGAGCTGGAGAGTGATTTTTTTACCCTCCAGCCGGGCGAGCTGCGCGGCGGCGTCCTTCGCCAGGGTGTTGTCAAAATGCAACGACACCAAGTCATCCGCCGCACGCAACGCGGGCGTGAGCAGGGCGAGGAGCAAGATGGCGAAAAGTTTCATGGCTGCTTGGCGGCGGGCGCCGGGGCCGGGGCGGCGGGCTGTGCCGGTTTCGGGACGAGCCGCACGCGGTAGGAGCCGTCGGGCTGCTGGTAGAGGAGGACGCCGGCCTTCATCAGCGCCGTGCCTGCGGCGAAAAACATCTCGCTTGTCGTTTGTGGCGTGGTGCCGACATCAAGCATAATCGGGGCGAGACCGGCCAGCGCGGCAGAGTCGAAACGGATTTCCTTGCCCGACCATGCGCGCATCCGGTGTAGCAGGATTTCGCCGGTGGCAGCATGGGCACGCCAAATAATCCGCACGTTCTTCATGTCGGCCGGCGGGATGCCTCCGTCCGCCTTCAGCCCGGCGAAATGCAGCACTCCGTCCGGCAGATCTTCCCACCCGACGCGGGCCTGTTCCTTAAAAGCGACGCGCAAAACTTTGACCACTTCCTCCACGGTGATCCCATACATCAGCGGAAGACTATAATGTGGGTGCTTCTCAAGCAATTCGGGATCAATCAGCACCTCATTGGAGCCGACCCATTCTGAAAGCCGATGCATGCCCATTAATATGGGCTCATTATCCATGCCAATGGTTGTTCTCCTAGTGAGAGCCGCCCGCGCGGCAGCGGCGGAGCCAGCCGGCCAAATGAGCTGGGCCTTGGTCGCTTCGGCAATATGCACAAACCCGAACGCGGCGAGAAGCAGCGCGAGAAGAAACCGACCGGGATTGGTGAGGGTGGCTTTCATCAACTTGATGATCTCCGAGAGGGCAATGCTTTGGAAGTTTCCGCGAGATTTCGCGCGCTCACGTCTCCTTCGGCACGGCGGCGATGAGCTTCTCAATGACCTGCTCGACGGAGATGCCGTCGGCTTCGGCGCGGTAGTTGAGGAGGATGCGGTGGCGGAGCACCGGCGCGGCGAGGGCACGGATGTCGTCGCCGGTGACGTGGGCGCGGCCCTGCCAGAGGGCGCGGGCCTTGCCGCCGAGCACAAGGGCCTGCGCGGCGCGCGTGCCGGCGCCCCAGTTGACCCACTGGTTGATGAAGTCGGGCGCGCCGGCACGCTTGGGGCGCGTGGCGGCGGCGAGGCGCACGGCGTAGCGCACGACCGTCTCGGCCACGGGCACGCGGCGCACGAGCTCCTGGAACGCGAGCACATCCTCGGCGCTGAAGATGGCCTCGAGCGGGCCGCCCTGGCGCGCGGTGGTCTGCTGGACAACGGCGACCTCGTCGGACTCCGGCAGGTAATCAATGAGGACGTTGAAGAGAAAGCGGTCGAGCTGCGCCTCGGGAAGCTGGTAGGTGCCCTCCATCTCGACCGGGTTCTGCGTGGCGAGGACGAAGAACGGCTCGGCGAGGACGTGGCGCACACCGGCGGCGGTGACCTGGTGCTCCTGCATTGCCTCGAGCAGCGCGGCCTGGGTTTTCGGCGGGGTGCGATTGATCTCGTCGGCGAGGATGATGTTGGCGAAGACGGGGCCCTTGACGAAGGCGAGGCGGCGGCCTTCGGGCGTGTCGGTGAGGATCTCCGTGCCGGTGATGTCGGAGGGCATCAGGTCGGGCGTGAACTGGATGCGGCTGAATTTGAGGTGAAAAATCTGGCCAACGGATTTCACGAGCAGCGTCTTGGCGAGGCCGGGCGCGCCGGTGATGAGGCAGTGGCCGCCGGCGAGGAGCGCGAGCAGCAACTGCTCGACAACGACGCGCTGGCCGACAACAGCCTTGGCGAGCTCGGCCTCGACCTTGGTGCGGTTGGCCTGTAGGCGCTCAAAGGCGGCCTGGTCGGCGGGCGTCGTGGGTTTCTGGGCGGGGGCGGTGGGTGCGGGGAGGGACATGGGTGGGTTGAAGGGAGTTATGGAAAAGGGGAGACGGGAGGCGGGCGATGGGAGCAAGGGAGAATGAGAACGAGTAAGAGAACGATAGGTCGGGCTCAGTGGGTCATGGCGTAGAAGAGGATGTTGATCATCATGGGATACGCCTCGGGTTCGGAGAAGCGCTTGAAATACTCAATGCTTTCCCCCTCGCGCTCCCAGCCGTCGCCAAAGTCGTTGTTGTGGGAGATAAACACCATCATGCGGCCCTTCTTGTCGAAGATGCCCTTGAAATGAACATGGCTGGCATCGCCGGAATGGTTGGTCTCATAGGTGAGGCCGCTTCGCAAATAAACATCCTTAGCCGGCATCTGCGGCTTGGCCTTCAGGTCGAAGACTTGGTGGAAAATGGGATGCTCAATGGGCAGCTCGCGAAGATGGATGTCGCCGTCCAAGTTGGCGCCGGCGGTGTTTTGCCGGAGGCCGCGCGGCAGCTCGGGAAAGACCTCGGTCATGGCCTCGTAAAAGCCCGCCCACTCGCCCTCGCCCCAGAAGTCGTCGGCCATCATGAAACCTCCGTTGAGCAGGTATTTTCTCAGATCGGCGGCCTCCTGCCGGGAAAAAGAGAGATTCCCCGGCTCGACCATGTAGACGAACGGATAGCGCGCGAGCTGCGCTGGCGTGATGTCCAGGAAATGCAGGCCGGGGGTGACCTTGAGGCTCGTCATCTGGTGGAGCCGGAAGGCTAGGTTCCAATCTGCTTGGGGCACGTCAGTGGACCAGCGTCCGCCGGCGTAGCGCAGCCGGGCAAAAGTAAAAACGTCGGCGCTGAACTTGGGGTCCACCGCCCAATCGAGGTCGGTGGGCGTGGGGCCGTAGCCGTAATTGTTGCCATCGCCGCCCAAGGAACGCAGGCCCGCCCCACCACGCCCGCCCCGGCCGGCACCGCGCCCGCCGCCATTTTGAAATGGCTGCGCGAAGA
>CAIPZZ010000120.1 GCA_903869665.1 uncultured Opitutia bacterium
CGCGCGCCCGACGTCTCCAAGTGGGCCGGCGTCCGCCCCGCCCAAGACACCCGCGCCGCCGACACCCAGAAATGCATCCGCGCCGGCGGCAAGCACAACGACCTCGAGGACGTCGGCTTCGACACCTACCACCACACGCTCTTCGAGATGCTGGGCAACTGGTCCTTCGGCGACTACTTCAAGAAAGAGTCGCTCACCTGGGGCTGGGAGCTGCTCACCAAAGTCTGGGGCATCCCGCCGAAACGCCTCTTCGCCACCGTCTATGCCCCGAAACCCGGTGACCCTTCCGAATACGACCACGAGGCCGCCGCCATCTGGACCGGCCTCTTCCTCGCCGCCGGCCTCGACCCCGCCGTCCACATCGTCCCCGGCAACCGCAAGGACAACTTCTGGCAGATGGGCGACACCGGCCCCTGCGGCCCGTGCTCCGAAATCCATTTCAACCTCCTCCCCACCGACGACGAGGCCGCCGGCCGCGCGCTCGTCAACTCCTCCAGCCCCCGCTGCATCGAGATCTGGAACCACGTCTTCATCCAGTTCAACGCCAACGCCGACGGCACCTTCTCCCCGCTCGCCGCCAAGCACGTGGACACCGGCATGGGCTTCGAGCGCGTCGCCGGCATCATGGCCACGACGAAAGCCTTCACCGACTTCTCCGCCGAGCCCTCCAACTACGCCGCCGCCGTCTTCGCCCCGCTCTTCGCCAAGATCGCCGCCCTCTCCGGCAAGACCTACGCCCGCACCGTCCCCACCAAACGCGAAGGCCTCACCGAGCAGGAAAACACCGATGTCGCCTTTCGCGTCCTCGCCGACCACGCGCGCTGCGTGAGCTGCGCCATCGCCGACGGCATCCTCCCCGGCAACGAAGGCCGCAACTACGTCATCCGCCGCATCCTGCGCCGGGGAATCCTCTACGGCACCAAGATCGGCCTGAAGGTCGGCGACTTCTTGCAACTCGTCACGCCCGTCGTCGAGTCGCTCGGAGATGTCTTCCCCGAGCTGAAACAGCAGCAGAGCATCATCCAACGAGTAATCGGCGCAGAGGAAGAAAGCTTTGGGCGAACGCTTGATCGCGGCCTCTATCTTTTCAGCGAAACTGCCAAAAGTTACCTTGTGGCCAGAAGTGTTCTTAAAGACGCCTTCGCCTTTCAGCGCGTTCACGATGTCCTCTCGATTGATAGCCAAGCACGGGAAATTCTCGTGAATGCCTACAATCACCTCGCCGCTCCAGAATACAAAATTGAGATCGGAGACGTGTCATCACTCGTGGATCGAATTGATTCACTTCACTTGGCCGACTCCGGCTGGAAGCAACAGATACGCATCACGCTACTCCAACAGCTTTGTGTTTTTCCGGGAACAGCGGCTTTCCAGCTCTACGACACCTACGGATTCCCACTCGACATGACGCAGCTCCTCGCCACCGAGCGCGGCCTCTCCGGTGATGTCGCAGGTTTTGAAGCCGAGATGGAAAAGCAGCGCGAGCGCGGCCGGGCCGCGCAGAAAAAGGAAATCATCGTCGCCGCCACCGAAGGCGAGGCGACCAACCTCCAGCCCACGAAATTCCTCGGCTACACACAGACCCACGCCCACGCGCAACTTCTCGAAGTCATCCGCGCCGACAAGGACACGTTCCTCGTCTTCGACCAAACGCCCTTCTACGCCGAGATGGGCGGCCAAGCCGGCGACGCCGGCACCGCGCTCATCGCCGGCCAGCTCGTCACGCTCACCGACTGCGTGAAAGACAAAGCCGGCCGCCATCTGCACCGCATCGCCTCGGAAAATCCGGAATCCAACATCCAAAATCCAAATTTCGCCGCCGGAGCCAAGGCCGAGCTGGCGGTAGATGCCACGCGGCGCCGCGCCATCAGCCGCCACCACTCCGCCACCCACCTGCTCCATTGGGCGTTGCGGAAAGTCCTCGGCACGCACGTCCGCCAGGCCGGCACGCACAAGACGCCGGACCGCCTGCGCTTCGACTTCTCGCACTTTGAGGCCGTCACCCACGCACAGCTCCTTGAGATTGAGCAGCTCGTTAACGGCCACGTCATTGATAACGCCAAGGTCGAGACCTACGAGACCGAGTTCGACAAGAAGCCCGAGGGCACCCTCGCGTTCTTCGGCGACAAATATGGCAAATACGTCCGCGTGGTGGACATCGGCGGCTACAGCCGCGAGCTCTGCGGCGGCACGCACGTCGCGACCACCGGCGAGATCGGTCCCATCAAGATCGTCGCCGAGATGGCCATCGCTGCCGGCACCCGTCGCATCGAGGCCGTGGCCGGGCAGCCCGCGCTCGACTTCATCACCCACCGCGAGGCCGCCCTCGCCGCCATTAACGCCAAGCTCAACGCCGGCCCGCACGACGTCGCCCAAAAACTCGACGCCCTCCTCGCCGCGCAAAAGGAGACCGAGAAACAGTTGCGCGCCTTCCAGCAAAAGGCCCTCGCCGCCCTCGCCGACGAGCTCGCCGCCGCCGCCACGGTGCGCGACGGCCTGAAATTCGTCTCCGCCGTCGTCCCCGCCGACTCGACCGAGTCGCTCCGCACCCTCGGTTCGCAAGTCCTCGCCAAACTCGGCGAAGGCGTGGTGCAGCTCGGCGCAGTGTTCAACGACAAGCCCAGCCTAGTCGCCTATTGCTCCCCCGCCGCGATCAAGGCCGGCCACCAAGCCGGCAAAATTGTGCAGGCGCTGAGCACTGCCATCGGCGGCAAAGGCGGCGGCAAGCCCGACTTCGCCATGGGCGGCGGTAAAGACGCCACCAAGCTCGCCGAGGCCTTGAAACCGTAGCCGGGGGTGCCTAACCCCGGTTCAGCCCCGAGGTGGAGCGGCTTGACCCCAAGACGCTTCGCCAGCGCGTTGAGATCAACGCGCTCCACCTTTGCTCATGCCCCCAACCCCGGCTTGACCACCGCCATTTTCTGGCCTCCGTTTGCGCCAGCCAATTTTCTTTTATGGACCTGCCTTCCATCATTGACGACATCGCCAACCGCGCGGACGACTTTTTGCTTGAGCGTTCCGACCGCAAAGACGCCCGCGCCGCCATCGCCGCGCTGCTCGTCAACGACTACCCGCAGGTCACACCCAAGGACTATCCCGGCGTGATCAAGGGCGTCATGGCGATCCTGGAAAAAGAGGACTTTTTCGGCACCGAATTCGCCGGTGACTCGTGGAAGGACGGCGACGACGACGAGGAGTGAGCGGGCGCGGCCTGGGCGTCCCTACTATGATGCTTGGTGAACATGGGCGGGACACCCATGCCACTTGTGCCGAACGAGGTCTCCAAACCTCACGCCGCCGCCGCGCCGAGCGTCTGGAACGCGTCGCGGGTGGAGACTAC
The DNA here is from genome assembly GCA_903869665.1 of uncultured Opitutia bacterium. GTDB lineage: Bacteria > Verrucomicrobiota > Verrucomicrobiia > Opitutales > Opitutaceae > CAIYUN01. The sequence continues at coordinate 3,341 of CAIPZZ010000120.1, forward strand.
GACATTGTCCACTAAACCGTAGTCCTTGGCCTCCTGCGCGCTCATGTAGTAGTCGCGGTCGGAGTCCTTCTCAATCTGCTCGGCGGTCCGACCGGTATGGCGGGCGATGACAGTGTTGAGGGTCGTGCGCCAGCGAAGGATCTCCTTGGCGGCGATGGCGATGTCGGCCGTCTGGCCGCCGGCGCCGCCGCTGGGCTGGTGGAGCATCAGGCGGCTGTGCGGCAGGGCGAAACGCTTGCCCTTCGTGCCGGCCGCCACGAGCACCGTCGCCATGCTGGCGGCCTGGCCGACGCAGTAGGTGACGATGTCGCACTGGAGGAAATTCATTGTGTCGTAGATCGCCATGCCGCCGGTCACGACCCCGCCCGGTGAGTTGATGTAGAGATGGATGTCCTTCTTGGCGTCCTCCATCTGCAGGAAGAGCAACTGCGCAATCACGAGGTTGGCCACCATGTCGTCAATCGGCGAGCCGATGAAGATGATGCGGTCCTTCAGCAGACGGCTGAACACGTCCCACTGCCGCTCGGTGCGGCCGGTGTTCTCCCAGACGAGAGGCATGTAGTAGCTCATGGTGCGAAGGCGGCGGGTGGTGGTTGCGAGGAAGGAGACGGTGAGCGCGTCAGGCGGATGCCTTCGGCGCGACGGTCGTGACCTTAGCCTTGCTGACGAGCAAATCAAGCGCCTTGTCGAAAAGGATGCCCTGCTGCGCGGCGCGGAGACGCTCGCGATCCTTGGACAATTCCTTGGCGAGCTTGTCGGGGTTCTGCCGCGCCATGACGGCCTCACGGTAGATCAGGTTATTGATGTCCTCGGCAGTGACGGTGAGCTTCTCCTGCTCGGCGACCTTGCCGAGGAGGAAGCGCGA
>CAIPZZ010000121.1 GCA_903869665.1 uncultured Opitutia bacterium
CTTTCGACCACTCAGCCACCCCTCCGGTGCAGCGGTGCGACGAGGCAAGCGCCCGCGCGGCAAAGCGCAAGCGCCAATTGGCGCTTGCGCTTACTCCGCCGCCCGCACGAGTTCCACCAGCCGCGACCGGGAAATTTTTCCCGCCGCGTCGCGCGGCCATTCCGCTAGGGCCAAGATTTTTTTCGGCTGCTTGAAGGAGGCCAATTTTTCCAGCGCGGCCATCACCCGCGCTAGGTCCGGGGCGTGGCGACCTTCGTCCTTCGCGCCGGCCGTCCCGCCTGCCGCTGGATAACACGCCACGACCCGCTCGCCCCACTCGGCGTCGGGGACGCCGACGACCGCGACGTCGGCAAATTCCCCGGTCGCCCGCAGCACCGTTTCGACCTCACCCGGCTCGACCTTCTCGCCGCCGGTGATGATGAGTGCGTCGCGCCGCCCCGTCACGCGCAGGCTGCCGCGCGAGTCGAAAAACCCCAGGTCGCCCGTGCGCCACCCACCCATCCCGTCTTTCTCAGATTCGCTCACCGGACGCCACTCTGGCCAGTAGCCGCGAAACAGCGACTCCGCCTCGACTGTGATCTCTGCCACGCCCGTCCGTGGGTCGTCGGTCGCGTCGGCGATCCCGCCGTGCCTCGCGCGTGCGGCCGCAGCCGCTACGTCGAACGTGATCCGCGCGTGCGGCAGCGCCGAGCCGCAGCCGCGACCGCCGGCGAGAAACTCCTCTGGCCGGAGCGCCGCCACCGCGGCCGCCGTCTCCGTCGCGCCGTAGGTGAACGCCAGCGGCACGCGCGCCGCCGCGCCGGCTTCCGCCAGCTCCGGCCACGCCGGGCCGCCGCCAACCAGCACCGCGCGGAACCCGCGCAGCCACTCCGCCGCCGCCGGACGCGCGAGCAGGCGTTGGAGCTGCGTCGGCACGAGCGAGAGAAACCAGCCGTCGTTCACGGACGGCAGCGTGGGCAGCGCGCCGGCCTCGATGTTTTTCCAGTCGCCATCCAAAAAAGTTCCGCCGGTCAGCTCCGCGCGCAGCCAGCCCATCAGACCACCGACATGATGCAGCGGCAGCACACCGAGCGTATTGACCCGCGCCACGCCGAAGTGTGCCGCGAATCCGCGAACGGCCGCGTGCAGCGTGTCCTGGTCGTGCCGCGCGAGCTTGATGGTTCCCGCTGAACCGCCCGTCGGGATGCAGAGCCAGCCGTGTTCGCATTTGGATTTTGGAATTTGGATTTTCGACTCGCGTGCTACCTGAGGTTTCGCGCGCTCGTCCGCGCCGGGCGCGGCGCGCAGCGCGTTGAACTGCGCGCGCTCCGCCGCGCCCCAGTCCGGGTTGGCTAGGAACACCGTGCCGCCCGCAGCCACCGCCTCGGCGAATGCGGCGCGAAACCGCGCCGGCTCGCGCGCCTCGACGACGACCGCGTCGCGCGCCGCCGCCACGGCGGGCCGGCCGCCGCGCAGCCGCCGGGCTAGCTCAGCGCGCTCCATGCGGCCTCCACGTTGATGGTATCGACATCACGCGCACGAAGAAATGGAGCCAAGTGCGGCCCGTCAAAGCGCGCGTCCGCGAACAGCGGCCACACGCCGAAGCCCAGCGCACGCGGTGGGGTGGGGGAGCCTCCCGACGCCTTGCTCCCCGCTCGTTGCGTTCGCGCCGCGTTCCAGGCGAACGCCGCCCGTAGCGCGGCCCGCGCGCCCACCGCCGTCTCCAGTGCTGAGGAGAAAACCAGGTCCGCCCGCGCCCGCGAAAGTTTTTCCAAGGCCGCGCCGCCGAGCAGACCCAGCTTGATAACCCACACGCCGCGCCAGTCGGCCGCGAGCCAACGATCCACGTCGCCCGGCCCCGCGAGCGACTCGTCGAGCGCGATCCGCACCGGAAAATCCGCCGCTAGCCCACGCAACAAATCCTCCGTCCGCGCGAGATCTGCTGCGCCCGCACCCGGCCCCGCGAGGCACGGCTGCTCGACTAGCTCCACGGGCCGCTCCGCGCACCGTTCCAACCAGCGCTCCGCCGCGCGGCGGTCCCACGCGCCGTTGGCGTCGAGCCGCAACCGCGCGCCTGGCGGCAGCGCCGCACACACATCGTCGAGCAGCGGCAACTCCTCACCCGCCGGCGCGACACCAACCTTCCACTTGAACGTGCGGAAACCTGCCTCTCCGAGCGCGGCGATTTTTCCCAACGCCGCCCGGCCCGCCGGCAGCAGCGCCGCCACGGGCAGGGTTTCCGCCGTGCCGCCACCTGTGAGGGCTGGGATTTTTTCGCCCTCGCGTCGGATCTCCTTGAGCGCCGACTCGACGGCAAACCCCGCGCACCCGGCTCGCGCGATCAGGTCGGCGAGTTGTTCCGCGGTCGCCTTTTCGTCCATCGTGCGCAACGCCGACTCTACCCCGTCTGCCGTCTCCGTGCCGAAGCCCGGCAGCGGTGACGCCTCGCCTAGTCCGGCGCGACCTGTCGCCGGATCCTCCAGCCGCACCAGCGCGCCCTCGCGCGCAGTCAGCACCCCATGCGCCGTCCGCACGGCCGCGCGCAGCGGCAGCCGGTAGGGGCGGACTTGGACTGAGTAAATCACCACGCCATCCCGCACCATCCCGCCCGTCCGCGCAAGCCGCGCCTCACGCCCTTACCGCCGGGTTGACAGCCCGCCCGCCGCTCGCGCACCTTGCCCCTGTGAGCACCGAGACGGCGCGCAACCAATTCAAGACCCACCTCGCCGGCCGCGGCCTGCGGGTCACCAGCCAGCGGCTCGCCATCCTTGACGCCGCTCTCGCGCAGCAGGAGCACTTCACCGCCGAGGAACTGCTGGCCCATGCCCGCGCGCTCGACGACTCCGTCTCCCGCGCCACCGTTTACCGCACGCTGCCCATTCTTACCGGCAGCGCGCTGCTGCGCGAGGTGGACATCGGCACCGGCGAGAAATTTTACCGCCCCGCCGAGGCCGGGGCCTCCCCCCAGATCGCGCAGGTCGTGTGCGTGGACTGCGACCGTATTTTCGAGATCAGCGCGCCGTTCATGGAGTGGTATGGCAGCACCGTCTCGGCCAAGCTCAACCTCACGCCGGTGACACAGCGCCTCCAGGTCAGCGCGCGCTGCAACCGCCTCCGCGACACGGGTGCCTGCCCGCACCGCAACTGAGCCGCCCGCACCCCTTTTCCCACCATGTCCCGCAAGGAAGACCACGCCTTTGACATCGCCTTCTACGAGTCTGTGCTCCGGCGCGACCCGCGCTATGCTGACGTCGTCGAGCTCCTCGGCGGCCTCTACACGAAGGCCGGCCGCATTGCCGACGGACTCCGTATGGATCGCCGTCTCGTGCGCCTGCAGCCGGACAACTCCACCGCGCACTACAACCTCGCGTGCAGCCTCGCGCTCGTCCGCCGCAAGGCCGACGCCCTCCGCGCCCTCCGCCGCGCCATCGAGCTCGGCTACGACGACCACCATTGGATGGCCGACGATGCCGACCTAGAGTGCCTGAAAAACTCGCCCGAGTTCCAGGCGCTGCTCCGGACCCTGAAGGCCGGAAGCTGAGACGCTGAGTTTTAACGCCAAGGCGCAAAGGAGCTAAGACGCCAAGGCAAAGAGCAGCCTGGCCGGCAAGTTTGGTTTTCTTTCTTCATCATCCAAAACACATCCACCTCCCTGCGCTTCTGCGCCTTTGCGTCTTGGCGTTAAAACATTTTTCCTAGCCATGCCCGTCCTCGACTACGAACCGCTCGTCCTCGCCCCGCGCGCCGGCGCGCCCGCGCCGCTCACGCCCATCCAGCAGGAAGTGCTCGCGCTCAAGCGCCAGCGTAACGCTGTCATCCTTGCCCACAATTACCAGGTCGAGGCCATCCAGCAGGTCGCGGACTACGTTGGTGACTCGCTCGGGCTCTCCTATCAGGCGCAGGCCGCGCAGGCCGACGTGATCTTGTTCTGCGGCGTCCACTTCATGGCCGAGACCGCGAAGATTGTAAACCCCGGCCGCACCGTCCTCCTGCCCGACCTCGCCGCCGGTTGCTCGCTCTCCGACTCCTGCCCTGCCGAGCGTCTCGCCGCCTACCGCGCTGCGCACCCCGAGGTCTATGTCGTCGCCTACATCAATTGCTCCGCCGGGGAGAAGGCGCTCAGCGACGTGATCTGCACCAGCGGCAACGCGGTCAAAATCGTCCGCCGTGTCCCCGCCGACCGCGAAATCCTCTTCGTGCCCGACCAGAACCTCGGCCAGTGGGTCGCGCAGCAGACCGGCCGCCCGATGCGCCTGTGGCCGGGCAGTTGCTACGCGCACGTCCAGTTCACCGTGCGCGCGCTGGAAAAAGTCCGCGCCAAGTTCCCTCACGCCCCCGTCGTCGCCCATCCCGAGTGCGTGCAGGCTGTCCGCGACCTCGCCGACGAGGTATGCAGCACCGAGTTGATGGTGAAATTCGCGAAGGAAACACCCGCCAACGAGATCATCGTGCTGACCGAAAGCGGTATGTTGCACCGCCTGCGCCGCGAGGTGCCGACGAAGACCTTCATCGCCGGCCCGACCGACACCTGCGCCTGCAACGACTGCCGCTTCATGAAAATGAACACCATCGAGAAAGTCCGCGACGCGCTGCAAAACCTGTCGCCCGTGATCGAAGTCCCCGAGCCGACCCGCACCGCCGCCCTCGTCCCGATCCAGCGGATGCTCGACTGGAGCAAGGGGTGAGAGCCGTTTCAGTATCCGCACATTCGCGAACTCACGATTTCCAAATGTCAAAATGATCACACCACACGCAGGCCAAGCCTCCAAGAAAAGCATCCTTATCTCCGGGGTGCTCCTTGTCCTGTTTCTGATTGTGCGTGCCGACGCCAACATCGCCGCACGTTGGAATACCTTTGCAGGCTTCACCAGAGATTTGACGGCCTTCGGTATTTGGATTATTTGGGTTATTCACCTCAGGTGGATGCTGTTGAAAAACAGGCCCGTTGCTGGAAAGAAAGTCCGGCGTTGGGCAGGGTTTCTCGGCGGTTTGCTTGCATCGGTCGTTGCCAGTTCGCTTGTCGCTGGACTCGGGCAAGCGAGAGCAGACGCGCTGCGAACCCGTGAAATTCAAATGGCCGTCGATGCCGGGCTTCGCGAAGACTGCCTGCAACTCATGCTCCACTGGCCGATCAAGGAAAGCAGGCTGGAACGTGAGAATCCGGCATTCGATAAATTGCCCGCTAGCATTAGAATGCTACCACTGGTTTATGTGACCTATGAGAGCATCGATATAAAAGATGCCTTGCCCTCTGTGGGCCTCTGCACCGATGGATGGGCTGGTTTCGCCCGTGGAGTTCGAGTTTTCAAAAGTGATCAAGACGCAGCCAAATTAGGCTTCGACCCGAGCGACAACAACGCGAACGGTGGATGCCGGCGTATCGCGCCGGGTGTGTATTACTGCTGGGATTCAACCTGATCTTATAGCACTTTCTATTTAGATAGACGCATATTGGGCATGGCGAAAGAAGTTTTGGCAGTGGGCCGGGCTGAAGGTGGTGAGGCCGTCGGCGACGGCGTCCTGCAGCTCCGCGAGGGTGCGGGCGGCGGCCCGGCGCAGGTGGGCCTTGAGTTTGGCGAAGGCCATTTCGATCGGGTTGAGGTCTGGGCTGTAGGGCGGCAGGTAGCGCACGCTGGCCCCGCAGGCCGCGAGCACGGCCGCGACGCCGGCGATCTTGTGGGTGGAGAGGTTGTCGAGGATGACGACGTCCCCGGCCCGCAGTTCGGGGCAGAGCACCTCGGTGAGATAGGCGGTGAAGACCTCGGCGTTGACCGCGCCCTCGATCAGGAAGGGAGCCCCGATGCTCTCGGCCCGCAGGGCCGCGATGAAGGTCGAGCTTTGCCAGTGGCCGTGCGGCACGATGCCCACACAGCGCCGGCCGCGCAGACCGCGCCCGTAAAGCCGAGCCATCTTGGTGTTCAGGCCCGTCTCATCGATGAAGACCAGGCGTTGGCTGTCCCAGCCGGGCTGGGCCTGCCGCCAACGGCTCCGGGCGGCCTTGACGTCAGGCCGGTCTTGCTCGGCGGCGCGCGTCGTTTTTTTTATAGCTCAGGCCCAGCCGGTCGAGCCGGTGCCACAGGGCGGTGAGCCCGAGCTGGACGCCCAGCTCGGCCCGGCAGCGCTGCTGGAGCTCGGCCAGCGTCAGGTCAGCCTGCCGGGCGATCCACCGGCGCAACGTCCGCCCGTGCGCGGCCAGGCGCGAGCGCCGGTAGCCGCCGATCTGCTTGGGCCGGCAGTGGCCGGTGCGCTGGTGCTGCCGCCAGAAGCGTTGCACGCTTTTGCGGCTCACCCCAAAGCGCTGGCTCACCTCGCCGGTGCCGGCGCCTTGCTGGCGGGCCTGAATGATGCGACCCCGCAAATCCTCGCTGAGTGGTTTCATGTCGCCACGCTACCCATCCAACGCTCTGCGTCTATCTAAATCGAAAGTGCTCTAGCTCACCCCCGGCAGGTGCAGGCGGCGGGCGGCGGTGGTCTGCGGCTTCATCAGCCCGCGTATTTCTGCACGATCGGGATGCGGCGGCCGGTGCCGAAGGCGAGGGGAGTGATCTTCAGGCCGGGGGCGGCCTGCTTCCGTTTGTATTCGCTCAGGTCCACCTTGCGCGCGATGTCGGCGACGAGTTTTTCATCGAAGCCGCGTGTGACGAGGTCGGTGCGGGCGAGGCCGTCCTCGACGAGCCCCTGGAGGATGGCGTCGAGCGTGTCATAGGGCGGGAGCGAGTCTTGGTCGAGCTGGCCGGGCCGGAGCTCGGCGCTGGGCGGCTTGGCAATGGTGTTGGCGGGGATGATCTCGCGCTCGCGGTTGATCCAGCGGGCGAGGGCGTAAATCTGGGTCTTGAACACGTCGCTGATGACGGCGAGCCCGCCGCACATGTCGCCGTAGAGCGTGCAGTAGCCGACGGCGACCTCGCTCTTGTTGCCGGTGGTGAGGAGGAGCGCGCCGAGCTTGTTGGAGAGCGCCATCATCAGCACGCCGCGCACGCGGGCCTGGAGGTTCTCCTCGGTCACGTCGCGCGGGCGGGCGGCGAAGAGGTGCCACAGCGCCTTCTCGGCTTCCATCACGGTGTCGGCGATGCGGACGGTCTCGGAACGCAGGCCGAGGTTGGCCGCGAGCGCGCGGGCGTCGTCGCGCGAATGCTGCGAAGAAATGGCCGAGGGCAGCGAGACGCCGATGACATTGTCCGCGCCGAGCGCCTCGGCGGCGAGCACGGCGACGACGGCGGAGTCGATGCCGCCGGAGAGGGCGACGAGGGCGGTTTTGAAGCCGGACTTGTGCGCGTAATCGCGGAGGCCGAGCACGAGCGCGGCGTGGATGTCGGCGGGGTCGGTGTCGGCGGGCGCGGCGCAGAGCGGCGCGCAGGGCGCTGATTTTTGGGTCGCGGACGAAGAATCCGTTTCAACCACGAGCAATTCTTCGGCAAAGGCCGCGAGTTGCGCCGAGACGCTGCCTTGCGCGTCCGCCACGAGCGAGCGGCCGTCGAAGACCAGCTCGTCGTTGCCGCCGATGGCGTTGACGTAAGCAACGGGGCAGCCGAGCAGGCGCGCGGCGTCGGTCACGAGCGCGCGGCGCAGCGCGCCCTTGCCATGGTGCCACGGGCTGGCGGAGAGGTTGACCATCAGGTCAAGTTTCTTGGCGGCGAGCCATTTGACCGGGTCGAAATGGTAGCGCGCCGCCGGGCCGAGCGCGGGGTTGGTCCAGATGTCCTCGCAGATGGTGACGCCGATTTTCCGGCCGGCGACCTCAAGGATCGTCGGTTCCGCTGCCGGCTCAAAGTAGCGGTCCTCGTCGAACACGTCGTAGGTTGGCAGCAGGCATTTGCGCGCGACGGCCCCGACGCGGCCCGCGCGGCAATGAGCGGCGGCGTTGAAAAAGCGTCGGCCGCCCGGAGCGGAGTTGGGCACGACGGTGCCGATGAGCGCGGGCACATCGCCGATCGCGGCGGCGATCTCCGCGAGGCTCGCCTCCACGTCGGGCACAAAGCTCTTGCGGAACAGTAGGTCGCGCGGCGGGTAGCCGCAGACCGCCAGCTCAGGAAACACGACCAGCTCCGCGCCCAGCGCGACGAGCGTAGCGTAGGCGTCGAGGATGCGGCGGCGGTTGCCGGCGAGATCGCCGACGGTGGTGTTGATTTGGGCGAGGCCGAGACGCATGGCGGGAGCGCAACGATGGGGATTTTTACGGCCGCGAAAAGGCGCAAAATTGTCCGCGTTTTCGACGAAAGCCCCCCGCGCGCCTAGAGGCGCGACGCAACGGTTCATACGCGTCTGGATTTTTGCGCTACTTTGCGGCCAATCTTCCGTCGGATTTGTTGCCTTCGCGGCCCGTGCGGGTTTTCTCGGCAGCATGGCCCAGCCTCCGCTCATCCTCGCCTCCGCCTCGCCCCGCCGCCGGGAGTTGCTCGCCAGCCTCGGCGTGCCGTTCGAGGTCGTGACCGCCGCCGTGACCGAACACGAGGACGAGTCCACCGACCCGCGTGAGATGGTCGCGCATAACGCCGCGCTCAAGGCCGGCTGGGTCTCCGCCCGCCGGCCCGACGCGCTTGTGCTCGGCGCGGACACCACGGTGTTTCTCGACGGCGCTGCCATCAACAAGCCCCGCGACCTCGCCGACGCGCGCGCCATGCTCCGCCGCCTCTCGGGGCGCACTCACACGGTCTTCACGGGGCTCGCGCTACGCCGTGCGGCCGACGGCCTCGCGCTCGATGACATCGTCACGAGCGACGTGACCTTCCGCGCGCTCGACGATGCGGCGATTGACGCCTACTTCGCGCTCGTCAACCCGCTCGACAAGGCCGGTGCCTACGGCGTGCAGGAGCACGGCGAGATGGTCGTCGCGCGGCACACCGGCTCTTTCAGTAACATCATGGGCCTGCCAATGGAGAACGTGCGGCCACTGCTGGCCCGCGCGGGCTTGGGGGGCTGATCGCGGAAGGAACATTTAGCGGACGGCGCGGATCAACTCTCATCATGCCAATGGCTCTTGGCCCGGGTAAAGCCGTGTTTGTCCGTGCAAATCCGTGTGATTGGTGGCAATCGTTTGGCCACCCGAAACCGCCATGGCTCCGCCCACCTTGCCTCCGCCCGCTCCCGCCGCCGCCCGACCGGCGCGGCGCAGCGCCGGCCCGGAGCGTCGTGCGATCCAGGTCGGCGTCGTCGGCACGGTGTTGGTCCACGCGCTGCTACTCTGGCTCGCGCCGCGGCTCCCGCTGGCCAGCCGAGACGGAAAAACTTCCCCGGCCGACGGCACGGCCGAGGCGGCCTTTGACGTGCAGTTCCTGCCCGCCAGCCCGGCGGCGACGCTGCCATCCGCGCCCGAGCTGGAGCACCTGAAACCCGTCGAGACCAACCCCGCCGCACCCGACAACGTCCCCGACCACACCGATCTCACCGGCGCGCAAAACCAGCAGGCCGCGCAGGAGGTGCCCACACCCGACGGCCGCAGCCACACACCTGCCGTCAGCGGCGACCCGGAGAAAAACTCTACCGTCATCGTGCGCGGTCAGCTCGCCGAGCCGCGCCCGCTGCCGATCGCACCGGAGCCGCCGCCCACGCCCGAAGAGCAGCGAGTGGCGCGGCGCGAGCTGAACCCATTGCCTGGCAGCGAGCAGTTCGAGGGTTTGGCCCCCGACGGCCTGCGCGGCAACCTGGCCCCGCCTGCAGCCGGAGCCAGCGCGCCCGAGCGCGTCGAGGGCCGGCCCGACGCCAGCCGCGACAACGGCTTCACCATCGGTGTTTCGGTAGCGGTTGACCCGCTCCGTCCGCGCCCGCGACCCGTCCTCGCGGCCACCGCCGCTCCGCAGGCCCGCTCCGCCCCCCTGCTCGAAAACCCGTTCGGCACGAGCCGCGCCGGCGTCACTGCCTATGACGCGAAGTGGAGCGCCTACGGCGAATACCTGCAGCGCCTCGACGAGATCGTCGAAATCCAGTGGCACCGACTCATGGGACCGGGATTTGTGCTGCCCCCGCCGGGCACCAAGGTTAATGTGCGTTTCCGCCTAAACTCGCGCGGCGAGGTCTCGGAGGTCTTGGCCGTCACCGGCAACGCCCGGCTCGACACGCAGTCCGTCTGCGTCGGCGCCATCACCGACCGCTCGCCTTACGGCCCGTGGCCGGCCGACATGGTCGCCATGCTCGGCGAGTCGCAGGAGCTCACCTTTTCGTTTTACTACGAATGAACCCCGCCACACGCGACGCGTTCTGGTCCACGCTTCCGCTCGGCCCCGGGGTCGAGGTGCTCACGCGCGACGCCAACGGCCTCGCCGCGCTCGCCAAGCCCGCCGGCGTGCGCTCCCATCCCAATGACGACCATGTGGACAAACACGCCCTCCTCCACGCCGCCTACCGGATGGACGGAGAGTTTTACGAGTGGACGCCGCCCGGCGCTGCCCTGCCGTCGCGCCTCTGGCTGCTCAACCGCCTCGACTCCGCGACCTCCGGCGTGATTCTCGTCGCGGCGGACGGCGCGCTCGCGGCGGCCATCAAGGAATTGTTTCAGCGCAAGCGCGTGCGGAAGATTTATCAGGCGCTCGTATTCGGCGTGCCGCCTCGGCTGGTCGAACTCTGGCGTGACCGGTTGCGCGTGGAGAAGGCCGGCGGACAGGTCCGCGCCACCGCCGGCGGGGGCGTGCCGGCCGAGACACAGGCGACCGTGCTCCGCGCCAACCCCCGCGCTGACCCTCCGCTCGCGCTGCTCCGGCTCGAGCCGCGCACCGGCCGTAGCCATCAACTACGCGTGCAGTGTGCCGAGCGCCGCCTGCCCATCGTCGGCGACCTCACCTACGGCGACTTCGCGGCCAACCGCGAATATTTCCGCGCCGGCGGCGCGCGGCGGCTGTTTCTGCACTCGCTGGAAACGGCCTTCGATTACGAGTGGAAAGGCCGCACACACCATTTTAGCGCTAAGGCCCCGCTACCGCCGGAGTTCAAGGTGTGAGCGGAAATTTATTTTGTGGCTTTTGGTGGCGCAGTAGCGGCCAGGACGCCGCGGCCATCGGCGCCAGCAATAAAAGGCCGGGCCAGCCGATAATCATGAATGCCGACCAAGCCGCGTCCGCCGCCCCGCTGGCATAGACGACATTTGGTGGCAAAATAGGAACAGCGATCCGGCCGAGGTAGGTCACGCCAGCATAACTACTGGCAAAAATCAGCAGGCCGCAGCAATAGGCTAGCATGAGGCGTTGGTGCTCCCACCGAGCAAATTGCAGCGTGATGAACTGGACGACGACCATCAAAATAAACAGGAACGAGCCGGTCAGCAGCGCGAGCCGGACCCAGAATGCGTGCGCTGGATCACCCCAGTGGCCGAAAATCTGCAGCAAACCCCAAAACACCGGGGCCGCTGCGGGCGGCAACAAATACACCATGAGGTTTCCCCTCAGGGTGGTCGTGCTCTCTGCCATGCCGACACGGCACAATAGAAACAGGCCGAGTGTGCCGAGCGCGACGACCGCGAGTCGGGCAAAAGCCTCTGCCATGCCCCAAAGCCCAGGGAGGGAGCCGAGCCATGCAGGGTTGATCAAGTGGTGCGGATAATTGCCTTCAATAAAATCTGCTTCGCTCCCCATCATTGAGATTGGCGGAAAAAATGGGCCTGTGGCCCAGTCGAGGCTCAGGCAGGCGAGCACCACGGTGATACCCAGCAAAACGAAGTGGAGATTGCGGCGCGACATGGGGCAGGTTCCACGTTAGACGCCTTGCGAGGGAGGAAAGTTTCAGCTCCTCACTGCCCCACGCGCGTCACGCGGTCGGCCGGGGGCGGGGCGACATTGTCGCCCAACCGCGCGGGCTCGAAGAGCGTGGGCAGAAAATCCTGACCAAGAGCCGCGCCCGTCACGGCGAACTGCGTTTTGTTGCGGGTCACATCGTCGCGCAGGTCCACGGTTTTGACGATCCAGCGGTCGCCGATTTTCTTGAGCTCGAGCACGGAGATGGTCTTGAGCGGCGTGTCGCCACGGCCCAGCTCCTCGGCCTGCACGAGTGCGTTGAACTGGGTGTCGAGAAACACGCGCACCCCCGCCAGCCCCGGCCGAAGCGCGGCGATGGCGGCGGGCGGGCGCAGCAGAAACTTGTGCGCCGGCCGGCCGACCACGGGAGCCGTGCCCTCGTAGGTGAAATCCACCCACCAGAGAAAGGGCATCTGCAAATCGAACGCCGTGAGGTCCGTCCCCGCGAGCGGTGCGAAGAGTGCGGCCGCCTGCGGCGCGGGCGTGCCGTCGGCGCCGGGGAGCGCGAGGCCCTCTGCCGGCCAGCTCCAAGCGGCGCTGTCGGGACCGGTCTGCACGAGCAGCCGGCGCTCGGTGTCCTTCGCGCTGGGCTGGAGTGCGACGCGGGTGACGGGGCCGCGCGCGTTGCGCCCGCCCCACATCCGGCCGGGCACCACACGTTCGTCGCCCTTTTTCGGTAGCACGCGAAGCTCAAATTCCAGGTAATAATCGCCACCGAGTCCCCAGCCGGTGCGGCGAAACTCCTCCAAAATTTCCCGGCCCTTGACTTGGTCAGGTCGGCCCTGCGAAAACACGGGCGGCGTGTCGCCGGGGCGGCGGGCCTGCCCGTGTGCGTCGCCTATTCCTGTCACCAGCAAAAGCACAAGGCAGGCGGACAAGCCGGCCTGCCTTGGAAAAATCTTCGCGTTGGTCGTGCGCGCGGGCACGGCTCAGGGGGTGGGGGGCTTGGGCGCTTCGGCCGCCGGGGCGGTTGCGGCGGCCGGCGACGGAGCGGGAGGAAGCGCGGCTGGGGCGGCGGCCGGAGCGGAGGTCGTGGCGGCGGTCGCGGAGGTGGTGGCCGCCGGGGCGACAGGGGCGACGGGGGCGGTGCCTGTCGCGGAAGTGGCCGGGACCGTCACCGGCACTTTTTGGAGCAAGCCGCCGTCGTCGTCGCGGGCGTGCTTCGAATCATAGATGCGGCCGAGGTAGAGCACGAAACTCAGAACGAAAAAAGCGATGGCGGCCTTAATGGTCGCGTTGGTGAGCACGTTGCCCGTCTCGTGGCCGAAGGCCTGTTCGGTCGCGCCGCCGCCGAGGGCGGCGCCCATGCCGCCGTCCTTCGTCTTCTGCATGAGCACAAGCAGAACGAGGAACAGGGACACTACAATGAGCGCAAAGGTGAGAATGCCGGTGAGGATTGACATGGAAGGAAAGGGCAGGTGAGCACGGGCCGGGCGGGGTTGTCAACCGCGCGCTTGGGCCTTCGCTCAGATGCCTGCCGGTGCTTTCCGTTCCCGAGTTTCGCCCCATCGCCCTCGTTCCGCGGGAGGGATTGCCTTTCGGCACGAAGTGTGTCCGCTAGGTCGCGCATGGCCCAGCCTGGAACTGTCGTGGTCGTTTGCACGGCCAACATCTGCCGCAGCCCGATGGCGGCGGCGCTGCTCGCGCACGCACTTGCTGCGCAGCCGGAGCCGTTGCGGCGCCTCAAGGTTATTTCGGCCGGCGTGGCCGCGCGCGGTGGCGAGCAGGTTTCGGAGAACTCTGTCGTCGCGCTCAAGAAGGTCGGCCTCAACGCGGCGGGCCACGTCAGCCGGCCGCTCACGCGCGAGCTGCTGGCCGAGGCGGTGGCGGTGCTCTGCATGGCGGAGAGCCACCGCGCGATGATCCAACTGCTGTTTGACGCGCCGCCGCCGCCGGTGCACCTGTTCCGCGAGTTCCTGCCGCGCGCCGCCGAGAAGGAGATCGCCGACCCTTACGGTGGCCCGCTCACGCGCTACGAGGCGTGTCGCGACGAGATGGTCGAGGCCGTGCCGAGCCTGGTGGAGTTTTTGAAAAAGCGCCTCGCGGCGGAAAAAGCCTGAGACTCAGACGCGGATTCGGATGGATTTCGGATTGCGGACCGGGGCGTTTGGCCTTCGCCTCGCGTTTCCATTTTCTTCCGTCATCCGTCCCAACTTCCTCTATGCTCAACGCCTCGCCGCTCTCCACGCTCGATCCCGAGATCTACTCCGCCATCGCCGCCGAGTTCGCCCGCCAACAGGGCCACATCGAGCTGATCGCCTCGGAAAATTTCACCTATCCCGCCGTCATGCAGGCGCAGGGCAGCGTGCTGACGAACAAATACGCCGAGGGCTACCCGGCTAAGCGCTGGTATGGCGGCTGCGAGCAGGTGGATAAGGTCGAGACCCTCGCCATCGAGCGCGCCAAACTCCTCTTCGGCGCCGAGCACGCCAACGTCCAACCGCACTCCGGCTCGCAGGCCAACTTCGCCGTTTACACCTCGTGCCTTCAACCCGGTGACAAGATCCTCGGTATGAACCTCAGCCACGGCGGTCACCTCACGCACGGCAATCCCGCTAACTTCTCCGGCAAACTCTACCAGTTCGTGCAATACGGCGTGCGCGAGGACAACGGCCTGATTGACTACGATGCGCTCGCCGCCACCGCCGCCGCCGAAAAGCCTAAGATGATCACCGTCGGCGCCAGCGCCTAC
Organism: uncultured Opitutia bacterium; assembly: GCA_903869665.1. Lineage (GTDB taxonomy): Bacteria > Verrucomicrobiota > Verrucomicrobiia > Opitutales > Opitutaceae > CAIYUN01. The sequence continues at coordinate 14,392 of CAIPZZ010000121.1, forward strand.
TCGCGCGTGATTGATTTCGCCCGCATGGGCGAGATCGCCCGCAGCGTCGGCGCGCTGCTCTTCGCCGACATCGCCCACATCGCCGGCCTCGTGGCCACGGGGCACCACCCGTCGCCGTTCCCGCACGCCGATTTTGTCACGACCACCACGCACAAGACCCTGCGCGGCCCCCGCGGCGGCCTCACCATGTGCAAGACCGCGCACGCCAAGGCGATTGACTCCGCCGTGTTCCCCGGCGGCCAAGGCGGGCCGCTCATGCACGTCATCGCCGCCAAGGCGGTGTGCTTCGCCGAGGCGCTCAAGCCCGAGTTCAAGACCTACTCCGGCCAGATCATCAAAAACTCCCGCGCCCTCTGCGCCGCCATGCAGTCGCGCTGCTACAAGGTCGTGTCTGGCGGCACCGACAACCACCTCTTCCTCGTGGACCTGCGCGCCAACCTGCCCGAGCTCACCGCCAAGAAGGCGCAGGAGACGCTCGACCTCGCCCACATCACGACGAACAAGAACACCGTCCCCTTCGAGACCCGCTCGCCCTTCCAAGCCTCCGGCGTCCGCCTCGGCACCCCGGCCGTGACCTCGCGCGGCATGGTCGAAAAGGACATGGAAGAAATCGCCGCGTGCATTGACCTCGTGCTGAAAGCCACCGGCACGCCCGAAGAAGCCGCCGCCCTCGCCGCCGCCAAAACCCGCGTCGCCGCGCTGACGGCGCGTTTTCCGCTGCCATATCGGCTGTGAATAAGCCGATGTTACCATAGCTCACCGCGCTTAAACGTTCTAAAACAGCTTGTGATCGAGCATTTCTCGATTTCTGCCGATCGCGCCATAACCGAAATAAACGTCGGGGCCGCTCAGTATCGGAAACCACTCCTTTTGATAGTCCAGTTCGCCATACCCGAACATGATGCGCCACGCGGGGGCGATATTTTCCGTGAAATCCCAGTCGCACCCATCTGACATGGTAAAGGCAACAAATCGTTTGAAGTGGTAAGGCTTTGGAGCCGCTGTGACCTGTCCGAATATTCCGCTACGCGGAGTTGTGAATGCAACGAACCCCTCGGGGACCAGATCAATGTATGCTGCCGTTAGTAATTCATCATCAAAAGAGACGCATTGGCCTCTGAATTTGTGAGTCCATCCCCAGCCTGCCATGCATCGCGCAACCAACGAAGATCCCAGCACGGTTTGGCAGCGATCGGACAACCCGGAGGAAAAGAGCGGAAGTGGCGGCGGTTTCATGCTGGCTATCTCAGTCCGGGACATTGGGTGGCCTGTTCACTCTTAAAGGCTGTGCGCGCTTCAGCAATTAGACCAAACCGCGCGTCCACATACACCCACGCCTTTTTGCCGGAGCGCAGGGTGACTGCGATGCGCTTGTAGGCCGCGACTTCGTAGCTGTCGGCATTGAGCAGCTCCTCGTGAGTGATCTCAAATACCATGCCGTCCACCGCGTCCTCGGCGCGGCCGGTGGGGCGCACGATGGGATGGTGCGTCTGGCCGCTGGTGGCGACCACGGCGGCGTCCTCGATTTTCAGCATTTCCCGGGCGAAACCCGGCAGCGCGTCGGCCACGCCCGTGAGCCGGCGGCCAAAGGTGGCGAGCTGCACCGTATCCAGTTGCAGCGTGCCGTAGGAGAACAGCAGCTCGGATGTCTCATGGTTGTTCGGCATGGCGCGGGTCGTGCCGCCAGCCAACCGCCGCCCGCCGGCAAGAGTCAAGAATACCCCACGTCGTCCAGCCCGTCTTGGCTCCGCGTCTTCGCCCCTTGGCGTCTTTACGTTAATTCCCACGCCGTCCTTCTCCGTCCTATTTTTGTTTCGCCCGCCGCCGTGGCGGTGGTTTCCTGCGCGCATGGCCGATCCGAAACCGCGCCGCCTCCGTCGCCTGCTCCTACGCCTCGCCCTCGCGGGCGTGGTGCTGGCGGCGTTGCTGCTCGCGTGGCTCCTTTTTCTGCCCGTGCCGGTCGGCTGGGCGGTCAATCTCGCCGCCCGTCGCGTCGTGCCGGCGGACGGCCCGCTGCGCGCCTCGGTCGCAGGCGCGACCTTCCTTGGCATTTTGGCGCGGACGAGCTGGAGCTGACCGTGGACGCGCCCGCCGCCACCACCGCCGGCCGGCCGCTCGCGCGCGCCGAGCGCGTGCGTGTGCTGCTCAACAAATCCGCGCTTCGCGCGCGCCACTGGCTGCCGTCAAAAATCGAGGTGGAGCAACCGCTGCTCTCGCTCGACTTCAAGGGCCCCGGCTGGCCGCACCGCGCGCCCGCCTCCGCCGGCCCGGCCAAAAAAATTGACGCCGCCGCGCTCGCGTCGTTCCTGCCCGCGCCGGGTGTGCCGTTCGCGCTCGACGTGCGCGGTCTCGCGGTCGAGCTGACCTTTGACCGCACGGTCACGTGGCGCTTCCAGCCGATCACGACCAAGCTCGCGCGCGACGGTGACAAGCTCGCCCTTGATCTCGCGCTCGGACTGGAGGGGGGCGCGAAACCTGTGGCCGTCTCCGGCCGCGTCGAGGGCGCGCTCGGCGCCGACGGCCTGCCGCACGCACTGCGCTTCACCGCCGCTGTGCCGGCGTTCCGCACGGAGGACTTGCCCTCGCTGCCCATGGACACCGCCGCGCTGCCGGCAGCGAAGCTTGGCCTGGAGTTCAACGTCGCCGGTGCGGTGGACCTCGACAGCGCCGCGCTGACCGAGCTGCGCTTCCGTTTCCTCTCTGAAAACGGCGAACTTACCCTCCCCGCCGCCAAGCCCGGCGGGCCCATCGTGCTGCACCGTTTCGAGGCCGCCGGCCGCGCGACCGACAACGCCGCGAGCATCGTCTTCGACACGCTCGATCTCGCGCTGGACAGTGTTCGCTTCAACGCCAACGGCGCGACCATCGCTGTCGGCGATTTGCTGGGGCCGAAGCCCACCGCCGTGCGCGCGCATGTCACTCTGGCCGGTCCCGCCGGCACAGACCTCGTCGCGTGGCTGCCGGAGGCATTGCGAAAGACGCTGCCGTTTCCCGCCGCCGGGCTCGCGGAAATCGCCCTCGTCACGCTCGACGCCGATCTCGACGCCACCTTCACCGAGGACCTCGCCGCTGGTCTGCGCGCCAAAACGCTCACCCTCGCCGGTCGGTTGGAGGCGGCGCTCAAGGACCAGCGGCTGCCCGTCACCTTTCGCGCCACGCTGCCCGCGCCCGACCGGGACATCGTCGCACGCGTGGATATCGCCGAGCTGCGACCCGCCGCGCTCGCCGGCCTGGCCGTGCTGCAAAATTTTCCATCGGTGCGCTCGCTCGACGTGCCGGTGCGCGTGGCGGCGGAGCTCACCGCCTCGCCGGCGGGCGCGTGGCGCGCGGCGACCGTCACACTCGCCGCCACCGCGCCGGGCAACGTGCGCGCGTTCGGCCCGCTGCGGCGCGACCTGCCGGTGCGCGCCTTCGCGCTGGAGGCCGCGACGCCCGACGCGGGCGCGACCCTGCGCGTTAGCCGGCTGCGCCTCGACCTCGGCGGCCCGCTGATCACGTTCGAGGAGCTGGCCGCGCTGCCGCCGACGGGTGCCGGCCCCTGGCAGGCGTCCGGCAAATTCACGCTGGAAAATTTTCCCGGCGATTTTCTCGCTGGTCTGCTCGCGCCCGACGCATTCGCGCCGCTCACTGCTCACGGCGTCGCGCCTGCCGACCTCGCGCTTGATCGGCTCGCTGCCACGTTCACCGCCAGCGCCGCGCCCGGCGCGCGGCCCGAGACCGCCACATTCAAGGCCGAGATCGCCGCGCATCTCCAGGGCCAACCGGTTGCCCTCGGGCTGGAGGCCACGCTCGCGGGCGAGCGGGTCAGTGCCACGTTCGATCTCGCGCCCCTCAACCCCGCGCGCCTCCGCCTCACCAACCTGCCCGGCGGCCTCTCGGCGGAAAAATTCGACCTCCCGCTGCGGGCGCGCGTCTCCACGCGCGGCGCGTTCACCGGCGAGCCGGCGGTCTTCGCGCTGCGTGACGTGACCGCGCACGCCGAGGTCGGCCCCGGCACCGTGCGCGCCGACAAGCTCTTCAACGCCGACGTGGCCGTGACCTCGCTCACGCTCGACGCCACCGCCGACGGCGCGCTGCAAAACTTCACGCTCGGCCCGCTCGCACTCGACCTCGGCGGCGTGCGCGTGACCGCCGACGGTGTGCGCCTCGCGCTCGCTGCGCCCGGCTCGCTGTCGCGCGCGAGTGGCACGGTCACGCTGGAAAATCTCACCGCTGCCCGCGCACTCCAGCTCTGGCCGACTGATTTGCTACCGGACGCGCGCCAGCAAGCCGTGGCTACGATGCAGGAAGGCGCGCTCACCCGCGCCGCGCTTACATTCACCGTGCCGTTTGATCAAAAGGACCCCGTCACCGCGCGTCCGTCGGCGCTGAAGGGTGAGATTAGGTTCGCCAACCTCCGCGCCGCGCCGCCGCAGTCGCCCGGCCCGGTCACGCTACGGGAGATTGCCATCGCCGTGGACTGGCCGCGCGCGACCGTCACGGTCGGCGGACTGGCCGCGCCGGGCGTCACGATGCCGGCGACGACGGTGACCATCAGCGCGCTCGACCAACCCACACCCACAGCGGAGGTGGAGGGGAGCTTCACAGCGGATTTTTCCGCCGCATCCGCGTGGCTGAAATCGCTCGGCGTCGTCCTCGCGCCTAGTGTGCCACTCGACCCACGCGCCTAGCCGGCCGCATTGAGGGCCGTGCGCGTGGTGACGCGCCGCTGGTGCTGCCGCCGGGGAAATTTGATCCCGTGAGCGCGCGCGCCGAAATTTCCGCGACCGTCACCGGGCTGGTCGTGCCGCTCACGTCGCCCGGCCACGAGCTGGGCGGCGGCACCCTCGCGCTCACCGCCAGCGTCAGCGGCGGCGCGTATAGCGCCAGCGCGGACTGGAAAGACCTGCGCCTCGCTGTGCCCGGCGCGCTCACCGGCCCGGCGGATTTCGCGGTGTCGGCGTCGTTCTCGCCCGCCGCCGACGAGCTGGGCGCGAAAATTTCCGTGGACGCCGCGCGCGCGCGCCTGCTGCTCGCCGGCGACACCGCGCTGCCGCCGCTCGCACCGCTCGCCATCGAGGCGAGGATCTCCGGCTGGCAAAATCGCCCCAAGCCTCTGGTCACAGTCACGGCCTCCTCGGCCAACGTCCTCGGCGCGCCGCTCGCCCTCGCGGCGGAGGTCACGCTCGCCAAAGACACCGGCGGCGCGCGCGTGGAGCGCGCGGACATCTCCGATTTCCGCCTCGGCGGCACCGCGCTCCGCGCCACCGTCGAAAGCCCCGCCGCCGGCTTGCTGATGCTCGACGTGACGGGCGAACGGGCGGACACACCCGGCCTGCTCGCGCTGGCCGCGCCGTTTCTGCCGATGATGGTTCCAGCCACACCACCCAAAGCCGGGGCCGTATTATCCGCTTCCACCGCGAAACCCACCGCGCCGCTCTCGGATGTGCAGGCCAAAGTCACGTTCAATGAGGTCACGCTCGGTCCCGGATTGGCGCTGCATGGTCTCGCGTTTTCCGGCGAGGTGCGCGAGGGCCGGCCCGTCATCGCCACGCTCGCCGCCAGAGAGGGCGAGGCCAACACGCTCTCGTTTTCATTCACTCCGGACGGCGACCACCATACGGTCTCACTCACCGTCGCCGACGCGCCCGCGTGGCTGCGCGCGGTCACGGCGGCGCTGGTGGCCGCAAAGCTTCCGCCCGCGCTCGCCGCCCAGGTCGGCGAGGTCGCTAAGGTGCCGAAAATCCTCCGGGGCGGCCTGATCGAGCTGCGCGGCGACCTGCGCCTAGATGATCCGTCGCGGCTGTTTGACGGAAGTTTCAGCTTACGCGACACCACCATGATTCAGCCGCCCGTGGTGCTCCAGCTCGTCGCGGCCAAATCGCGGAAGACGATGCAGGTCAACCCGCTGATCAAGGAGTTTTCCGCCAAACGCGTCTATATCAACGACACCGCCGCCGGACTGGAGGGCATTACCCTCACCGCCTCGGGCCTGGTGGACTGGCTCACGCTGCATAGCGCGCGTTACGGGCTGCGCGACGAGTCGGTCTATTTCGATGGCAAATATGGTCTGGAGTTCGAGGTGAAAGGCAAACGCCCGACCCTCGGCCTCAGCGATGTCTATCTCAAGGAGAACGTCCTCATCCGCGCCATCGGCACGCAGAGCGACCTCGACTTCGGCGAGCCCGACCCGCCGAAGAAACCCTAGCCGCGCCGGGCGCGCGGTAACGTCCACTCCCAACTTTTAACATTCAACGTCCACGACGGCCAGCGGTCACAAGCTGTCCGGCGCGCGAAGTCAGCGCGGGACGAAAGTTGAATGTTCAACGTTGAATGTTGGACGTTGCGCGGTGTGAATCGCCGCGATGACCATTTATCCTGCCATTGATATCCGGGGCGGCCGCTGTGTGCGGCTCGCGCAAGGCCGCGCCGACGCGGAGACGGTGTATTTTGAGAACCCGGCCGAGGTCGCGGCGCAGTTCCGTGCGGCGGGAGCCGCGTGGATCCATGTGGTGGACCTCGACGGCGCGTTCACGGGCGAGCCTCAAAATCTCGCCAAGGTCGCCGAGATCGCCGCGCTGGGGATGCGGGTGCAGCTCGGTGGCGGGATGCGCTCGCGCGCCATCGTGGAGCGTGCGCTGGCCGCAGGCGTCAGCCGCGTGGTGGTGGGCACACGCGCGGCGGAGAGCGCGGAGTTTGTCGGCGGGCTCGTGGCGGAGTTTGGCGAAAAAATCGCCGTGGGGATTGACGCGAAGGACGGTCGCGTGGCCGTCAAGGGCTGGGTGGATACCACCGGCACGGACGCCCTCGCTCTCGCGCGGCGGATGGACACGCTCGGCGTCGCCACGCTGATCTACACGGACATCGGCACCGACGGGATGCTGACCGGCCCGAATTTCGCAGCCCAGGAGGCGATGTGCGCGGCGGTGAGGGCGCGCGTGATCGCCAGCGGCGGCGTCGCGCGCCGTGAAGACGTGGCGCGGCTCGCGGAGCTGGCGAAACGCCACGCCAATCTCGACGGGGTGATCGTCGGCAAGGCGATCTACGAGAAGCGCGTGGAGCTGACCGACTTGCTCGCCCTAGCGCAGAGGTAGGCGATAACGGTGTGGTATAGGTCTGGCCCAGGATTTTTGTCCCAACATACGGCCCGCTCAAAGCGCTTTGGAAACGCGGCGCGGATTTCCAAGGGGTTCGTGCTTGTGGCGGCGACGGAAGGTTGCGACCGTCGCCGTGTTCCCCTCCTGCCATGGCCACCATCATCCTCCTCTTCGTGTTCGGCATCGTGCTTCTCGTGCTCGACCTCTTTGTGCCCGGCATCATCCTCAGTGTGGGCGGCCTGCTGGCGTTTCTGGGGGCCACGAAGCAGGCGTTTGATGTGTATGGCGCGGGTGGCGGGTTGCTCACGTTCGCCATCGGCATGACGCTGCTGGTGCTGGCACTCTATATTGAATATGGCCTGATGCCGAAGACGCGGTTCGGAAAAAAATTCTTTCTCCACACCGCCGAGCACGGTGCCAGCCAAGCCGAGACGGCCGTCGCCACGCTGGTTGGCAAGGAAGCCGTCGCACTCACGCCGCTCATGCCGACCGGGCAGGTCGAGATTGAAGGGCAGCGCTACGAGGCGCGCACTCTCGACGGCCACGCCGAGAAGGGTGCGCGGCTCAAGGTTGTCGGCGCGCAAAACTTTTCCCTCACCGTTACCAAACTCCCATGACTCCCACCCAAATCGTTTTTCTCATTGTCGGCGTCGGCGTCCTCGTCATCGCCGCGATCATCTTTTCGTTCTTCAGCGTGTGGCTGCGGGCGTCGCTTGCGGGCGCGCCGGTCGGGATGCTCAACTTGCTCGCGATGAAGCTGCGGCAGGTGCCGTTCAGCCTGATCGTGGACGCGCGTGTGACCGCGCGCAAGGCGGGCATCGTCATTCCGGTGGACGACATCGAGGCGCACTATCTCGCCGGCGGCAACGTCGTGCCGACCGTGCAGGCGCTCATCGCCGCCCAGAAGGCCAACCTCTCGCTCGACTGGCGGCAGGCCTGCGCGATTGATCTCGCGACCAAAGGCTCCGGCAAATCTGTCGTCGAGGCGGTCCGCACCTCGGTGGATCCGAAGGTAATTGACTGCCCCAATGCGGCGAGCGGACGCACGACGATTGACGGCGTGGCGAAGGACGGCATCCAAGTGAAGGTGAAGGCACGCGTGACCGTGCGCACACATCTGGAGCGTTTCGTCGGCGGCGCGAAGGAGGAGACCATCATCGCGCGCGTGGGCGAAGGCATTGTGTCCACCATTGGCGCGGCGGAGAGCTACAAGATTGTGCTGGAGTCGCCGGACAGCATTTCCAAGACCGTGCTCGCACGCGGCCTCGACGTGGGCACCGCCTTCGAGATTCTCTCCATTGACATCGCCGACGTGGATGTGGGCGAGAACGTGGGCGCGAAGCTCCAGGAAGCGCAGGCGGAGGCGAACAAGAACATGGCGCAGGCGCAGGCCGAGATCCGCCGCGCCGCCGCCGTGGCCGTCGAGCAGGAGATGAAGGCGCGGGTGCAGGAGATGCAGGCCAAGGTCGTCGAGGCGCAGGCGCAGGTGCCGCTCGCGATGGCCGAGGCGTTCCGCAGCGGCCGGCTCGGCGTGATGGACTACTACAAGATGCAAAACATCCAGGCCGACACCTCCATGCGTGAAAGCATCGCGCAGCCCGAGCCTAAGAAGTGAGCCGGGCCTCCTCCGGCGGTCCGCGCGCGGCCGTCCAACCCACCACCCCAAACCTTCCATGAAACTCACCCTCAGCGCGATTGTGTTTGTGGCGACGCTCGTCGTCGCCGGCCTTTTCCTCTCCGCCAACACTACCAACGTTCAGGCACCCGCCGGCTACGCCGCCTACATCATCGAGCGGCCGCTCACCGGCAGCACGACCTTCCGCAGCGTGATCATGGGGCCGGGCTCGACGGGCCTGTCGTGGCGGCTTTACGGCGACCTCGTGAGCGTGACGCCTTACTCGTATTCGGAGACGTTTGCCGATGACAGCGCGCTCATCGCCAAGGACAAGCTCCCGTTGCGCGGCAACGCCCACGTCGTGTGGCGTGTGCGCGGCACGGCCGACCAGATCAAGGCCTACATGGAGCAGTTCGGCGGACTCGACACCGCACACAGCGCCGACCAGACGGCGAAGGAAAGCTACGACAACTACATTAAGGAGCCCTTTCGGACGCTCGTGCGCGAGGAGTTCGCCAAATACGACGGCCTCGCCGTGCCCGACCACATCGGCGACATGGGGCAGACCATTTCCCAAGAGCTCACCGCCCGCCTCGCCAAGACGCCGTTCGAGGTGGTGCAGGTCGTGATCGGCAACGCGCAGCCGCCCCAGCTCGTGCTTGAGCAAATCGCCCGCAAGGTGGCCTCGGCGCAAGAGCTGGCGCGCAAGGGCACCGAGCTGGAGATCGCGAACCGCAGCAAGGAAATCGAGAAGGCCAATGGCGAGGCCGCCGGCGAGCGCGAGCTCGCGCTCGCCCAGAAGCGCGCCGAGGCCAACTTTGCGCTCGCTGCCTCGCTCACGCCCGCGCTGTTGCAATACCTCTCGATTGAGAACCTCAAGGCCGCGCAAAAAGTCTATCTCCAGCTCGGACCCAACGGCCTGCCGCTCGTCGGCAACGTGCTCGACAGCGCTCCGGCCCCGGCGCCCGCCGCGAAATAACCTCCCGCCCGTCATGCGTCAGTTCGCCCCGCTCCTCATCTTTGCGGTTTTTGCGCTGGTGAACATCATCGGCGGGCTGCTTCGCGCCGCCAAGCAGCGCCAGGAGAACCAGCGCCAGCCAGCCGAGCCCGACGAGGAGCGGCGGACCCGCGAGATTCAGGAGAGTATCCGACGGAAGATCGCCGAGCGCCGTGCCGCCGCCGGTCAGGCTCCGGCGATGCCGGCGCCGGCCGAGAGTATTGCGCCGGGCGAGATCGAATGGGACACGCGCCAACGGCAGCTCCGCGAGGAGATGCTCCGCCCAGCCCAGGAGCTTGCGGAGGCCACGGCCGAGCCGCCGGCGCTGCCATCCCCGTTTCCGGCCGCCAGTTTGACGAGTCAGGGGGAAGAAATTTCCGCCGCCACCCAGGCCGAGATCCGGCAGGCACAGGCCGCATTGGAAGCAGCACGCAAGGCGACAGCGAAGTGGACGGCCGCCTCCGAGCCGGATGCGCCGGCTCGTGGCGCAGGCTTGCGGGGTGGATTGCGCGAGCCCGGTAGCCTACGGCGCGCAGTCGTGCTACGCGAAATTCTGGATCCGCCGCTGGCGTTGCGGTGACCGTAGGCATGCGTGGGGGATGCCCATGCCGGCCTCGCTCTCAAAACCGGCGCGCGTGATTGGCACGCTCGACCTTCGGCGGCCCTCCTGCGTGTTTCTGGCCGCCACCGCTGGCGCGGTGGTTGGTCAGGCGCGTGCTGAGGGGCTTAACTTAGGGTAGGGCGACGTTCTTGCTGCCGTTAAGCGCGGCCTTCTGGTCGGAGAGCTTGATGCTCTGGGTGGCCGTTTCGATCTGGAGATTGTCCGGCACCGAGACGGTGAGGTAGATCGGGCCGGGCTTGTCCACGAGTTTCGTCTCCCCCGCGCGGAGCGCGGTCTCGGGGAGGATCTCGCGGCCGTAGTTGCGGTCGGGTTTTTGCTCCCAGATGTGCACGCTCACCGGACCGCCAACGGCCTTGAGCTGCATTTTTCCCGGGGGCACGCGCTGCGCGACGGCGGGCGCGTCGGGGGCGATGGGGCGCTCCACCGCGGGTGACGGGGCGGGCGGCGGGGTGGGACGTTTGGCGGGGGAGAAAAACGAGATGATCCCCCAGAGAAACAGCAGCACCAACGCTCCGCCTCCGAGGGTGACGACGTTGAAGAATCTGGAAAAATCCGAGTCGTTGTCCGCCCCGTCGAGGGACGGGCGGCGCAGCACGGTGTTGGCCGGACGTGGGCGGAGCGGCGGGGCGGTTTTCGCGGCAGGCTTGTTGGCCGGAGCCTCGGCCGCAGCGGGCGGCTCGGCGCGGGGCTCGGCGCGCGCGGAGGCGCCAAAGTCCACCTTGCCATAGACCTCGCGGTTGACGGGGCGCGGGCCGCCGGGTTCGCCGTGGCCGAACGCCGCGAAATCAGCGAGCAGGCGGTCGGCGGGGATTTTTAGGTAGCCCGCGTAGCTGCGGATGAAGCTGCGGACGTAGAGGGGGGTGAGGCCGAAGTCGAACTTGTTGCCCTCGAGCTTCGAGAGATAGTCGCCGCGGATCTTGGTCGCCTCCGCGGCCTCGCGGAGCGACACGCCCTTGCGCTCGCGGGCTTCCTTGAGGCGTTCGCCGATGGATTGCATGGAGGTGGAATTAGGGGAAGAATTTGTCGAAGGGAAGGAGGAACTGCGGGGCTACGCGATACCACTCGGAACCATGAGTTGTCCAGAGCTGGCTCGGCTCAGAGCGAGTCTAGGTCTTTCAGGATTTCGCGCGGGCTGGAGCCGTTTTCAGGGCCCACGATGCCCTGCTCCTCCATCATGTCCATGATGCGGGCGGCGCGGTTGTAGCCGATGCTCAGGCGGCGCTGGAGCATCGAGGTGCTCGCGCGCTTGCTGCTGCGGAGCACCTCCACGCATTTTTTTAGCAGCGCTTCGTCGTCGAGGTCGGCGTTGTCCTCGCCGTCCTCGGCCTCCTCGGCGGCGTCCTCGGCGGCGGCGCGGTCAATCTGCTCCTGCACGGCGTAGGCGTATTGCGGCGGGCCGTTTTTCTTCAGGAACTCCACCATCGCCTGCACCTCTTCGTCGGCGACAAACGCACCCTGCGCGCGCACGAGCCGCGAGCTGCCGGGCGGGGAAAAGAGCATGTCGCCGCGGCCGATGAGCGTGTCGGCGCCCTTGCCGTCGAGGATGGTGCGCGAGTCCACCTGCGAGGCGACCTGGAACGCGATGCGCGAGGGCAGGTTGGCCTTGATGACGCCGGTGATGACGTTCACCGACGGGCGCTGCGTGGCGATGATTAGGTGGATGCCGGCGGCGCGGGCGAGTTGCGCGAGGCGGGCGATGCTCGTTTCGATCTCGGCGGGGGCGACCATCATTAGGTCGGCCAGCTCGTCAATGATCGCGACGATGTAGGGCAGGCGGTCAGGCAGCGGCTCGCCGGAATCGGCGGCCGGGTCGAGGCCCTCAAGCGCCGGTTGGGCGGGGCTGGCCCCGGGGTTTTTCTTGCGCGAATTGAAACCGGCGATGTTGCGGACGTTTTCGCGCGCGAACATCTGGTAGCGCTGCTCCATCTCATTGAGCAGCCACTTGAGCGCGGCGGGGACCTTCTTCGGCTCCGTCACGACTGGGATGAGCATGTGCGGGAGCGAATTGAAAATCTTCAGCTCGACCACCTTCGGGTCCACCATGATGAGGCGCACATCCTTCGGGCTTTTCGAGTAGAGGATGGAGGCGACGATGGAGTTGATGCACACCGATTTGCCCGAGCCGGTTGCGCCGGCGATGAGGAGGTGGGGCATCTTGGCGAGGTCGGAGACGAGCGGCTTGCCGGACACATCCTTACCAAGCGCGATCGGCAGCTCGGCGCGCGCCGAGGCCCAGTCCTCGCTCTCCAAAATTTCCCTCATGCCGACTGGGGTGGGGTGGAGGTTCGGCACCTCGACGCCCACGGCGGCCTTGCCGGGGATCGGGGCGAGGATACGGACGGACTGCGCCCTCATGCCGAGCGCGATGTTTTTGTCGAGGCCGGCGATCTTCTCGACGCGCACGCCGGCGGCCGGGGACAGCTCGTAGCGCGTGATCACGGGGCCGACGTGGATTTCGCCGGGCGTCACGGCCACGTCAAACTCGCCGAGGATGCGGACGAGGTCGGCCATGTTCTTCTTGTATTCCTCGTCGCTGTCGGCGGCGGGGCGCACCTGCTCCTTGAGCAAGGTGAGCGGGGGGAACTGGTAGTTGGCGTCGTCGCTTTGCGGGAGGACGATCTTGGCCTTCTTCGGCGCCTCGGGCTTGACGATGGCGAGGCCGCCTTTGGGCGCGGGCGGGGCGGGGGCTGGCTCCTTTTCTTTCGGGGCCTCCTCCGTGGCGGCCGGCTGGTGGCGTGGGAGCTTGAGCGCGGGCGCGGGCTTGGCCTCCGGCGGGCGGGGTGCGGCGGCGTTGATCGGCGTGGCCGGAAATACTCCCGAAGCCGGCACGACGCCACCAGCCTTGGCGGCCGGCGGC
>CAIPZZ010000122.1 GCA_903869665.1 uncultured Opitutia bacterium
GCGACGATGGAGCTGATGTCCGGCCGGTCCACCGGGCCGCCGGGTGCCTCACCGGAAAAAATGTATTGCGAGCCTTTCGGATGCGAGTCGCCGATGCCGGGCGTGGGCTGGGTCATGCAGCGGACGATGGTGAGCTTGTCGGCGACCTTGGCCGTTTTCGTGAGCAGCTCGGTGAACATCATGCCCGGCACGACGGTGGAGATCTGCTTGAACGGGCTGCGGTGCTCCGTGGGCGCGTCGGGCTTGGGGTCCCACGTGTCCATCTGCGATACGCCGCCCTGCTCAAAGAGAATGAGCACCTGCTTCGCGCGTTTCTGGCGCGCGGGCCCGGCGGCGGCGGCGAGCGCGGACGGCAGGCCACCGATGCCCGAGAGGTAGGCGAGCCCGCCCATACCAAGGCCGATGAAACTGCGGCGGTTCAGCAGCGGCTCATGGCGGTGGTCATGGCCGGAACAGTCGTGATCGTGGGGGTGCATGGGGCGGGGGTTTCGGCAGCAACAAGCTTCCGGGGAAGACAGAAAGTTAGCAGACCAGGGCGACAAAGCTCTAGGAGATTTTTGCGAAAATGTTGTTTTTTCATCTGCGCCGCCGGCCGTCTGGTTTCGCCCGGACGCAATCCAGCGAGCGACGTAGGCATCACGTCTCCGACCATAGCCCGGCTCGGGAGGCCGGGATCATCCCGCTCCTCACGGAGCGCGCGCGTCTACGCCATCAGCGCCGAGGCGCGGCTGAACGACCTGAGAAAAGCCGCCGTCCCGGGCTATTGGCCGGCCATCTGCCACTGCTTGATGGCCTCGACGGGGTGGATGAGCATGATGACGTTGAGCGTGAGGTTGTCGCGCACCGCCAGCACGCAGCCAATTTCCATCGCCACCAGCGCCGCCACGCTCAGTTGAATCCGCACGCGCGAAGTAAACAGGAACCCGGCGGTCATCATCAGGATGTCGCTCAGGGAGTTCAGCACACTGTCACCGTCGTAACCGAGCGCGATGGTCGCCGCACGGTAGCGGTTGATGATGAAGGGGGAGTTTTCCAGCAGCTCCCAGCCTGCCTCCAGCAGCACGGCCAGCAGCAACCGGCTGCCCAGCGGCAGACGCCGCGCCACCAGCCACAACGCCCCGAAGAACAAAATTCCATGCCCCAGATGGGAGAAGGAATACGGGTCGGCGAAACGTTGCGAGTTGCCGCTGCTCCAGATGTCGCCCTCCCACAGGGCGAACCGCCCGTCCGGCCCCAGAAACGTGCGCCCGAGCCAAAGCTCGATCACGGCGGTCGCCGCGAGCAACCCGGCGAAAATCGCCATCGTCCGGCGATGCTGCGGCCAAAATCCGGCGGCGGGCGGCGACAAGACGTTGGGCGGGGAATCCATGCGGGGCAGGCGCTCAGTCAAAGGTCATCCACTTGAACTCTGCCCCGCTCTTGCGGGCGGCGGTGGCGCCGAGCGCCGTCGCTGTGACCGGACCGGGCGTGTCTGGCTTGGTGGTGAGGTAGCGGTGGTTCGTGAGCGACATGAGCATCACGTCGCCACGCATCAGGTTGACCCACTGGAACGACTCGGCGTCGCCGGGCCTAGTATCGCCGAGGTTTTTTAGGACTGTCTGCTCGCCTTCCACGGAAATGAACATACCAATTTCGACGGACTTGAGGGCGACTCGGCCGAGGCCAAGATTAATTACCAGAAACTTTGCCCTGATGGGCACATCACCCGAAGGGAGAGGCGCAAGGTTGATCAGTGCATGTTTCGTCGCGTCGGGCACCAGCCAACTGCCGTCGGCTCCGCTGCTGAAGAAGACGGTCTTGCCCCCTGGTATCTCGCGCTCTTCGCCGCGCGCGCGCGGTTCCTCGACGGCGTAGTTATCGAAGTCGGCGAAGCCGCCGGGCTGGCCGGAAGTGTTGAAATTGAACAGCGACGGCCGCACGCCTTGGAAGGTCGTGAGCTGGAAGGCGGGAATCGTCCAAGTGGCGCCGACTTGGGTGAAGGTTTTGCCGTCGGCGCTCCAACTGAACTCGGCGCGGTCGGTGTCGAAGTTGCAGTGGACGCGCAGCCAGACGCGCGCGGGCGGGTTGGCGACGGGCGTGCCGACGGCCGCAATGGCTGGTGGTGCCGGCGCGGCGGCGGGTTGCGCCTCTACGGGAGCGGCAGGAGTAGCGGCGGGAGCGCCAGCGGCCGGCGCGCCGCGCGCGCCACCGCGACCACCGCGTCCGCCACCGCCGCGGTTACCACCGGCGGCGCCTTGGAACATTTGCAACGCCACGCCCTCGGCGGTTTTCACGACAGCGACACCCGCGTAGGGCGTGCAGAGCAGACCGAGGCCGGCGACATCGCCGACGATGAGCCCGGAGGTGTCGAGCTCGACCGTCATGGTGGACTCAGGCGCAGGCGGGCGCTGGGCGAGGGAATTGCGGGCGTTGTAAAAATTGGCGGCGGGCAACGAGTGCAGCCGCAGCGCGCCAGGCTTCTCGGTGAGAGACCACTTGGTGTCGTCGGGGACGTGGTTCCACTGCCATTCGAGGCTGAGCTTCCCGCCGTTGAAATTGTCATCGTGGACGAAGGCGGGCTTGGGCTCCTGCTTCACGCCGGTGTTGGGCTTGACCCAAGTGTTGGGCGCTCGACGGAGATTACCCGGCAAGCCGATAAGCGGGAAGCCGTCGTCCCAGGTGATGGGCACGAGCGAGACCATGCGACCCGCGCTGCCATGGTCGGACATAATGATGCTCCACCATTCGCCGGAGGGAGTGCTCACCATGCCGCCCTGATGCAGCCAGAGGCCGCGATTGTTGGCCTGAGCCGAGGCGGGCGTGCCGCTGGGGACGCCGAGCGACTCGCCGTCCACCATGGTCGTGACACGCCACGGGCCGTCAATCGAGTCGGCGACGGCGACCATCTGGTTGACCGCGCCGCCGGGGATGGCGGAGATATCCACGTATTTGCCGTTCACCTTGTAGAGGTGGTGGCCTTCGCCCAAGCGCTGGCCCTGCGGAACCGCCAGTTGGTGGCGGACATTGGGCACGAAGGAACGCAGGTCGGGCGCGAGTTCCTCGATCGGGTAAGGATTGCTGTTGCCCGAGATGATGTAAATTTTGCCGTCGTCGTCGAAGAGCACCGACATGTCGTGGCGGCCGGGCAACTGGTTGCGCTCCCACGGGCCGGTGATGGATTTGGAGCGATAGACCATGAGGCCGGCACCATTGACGTTGGTGAAAACGTAAAACATCCCGTCGTGATAACGGATGCACGGCGCCCAAATGCCCTTGCCGTAGATATTGCCGCCCTCCAGCCGATAGGTCGGGCCGAGGTCAAGACGGTCGCCGCAGTAGCCGGCGAGCTCCCAGTTCACCAGATCCTTCGAGCGCATGAGCTGGACCGACGGCATCATGTGCATCGTCGTGCCGGCGAGGAAGTATTCGTCGCCTACACGGATTACATCAGGATCCTCGAACTCCTCGTAAAACAGCGGATTGGAGTAGGTGCCGTTGCCGTTGTCGGCGGTCCAGTGTTTGGCGGCGAGACCGGCGGGAGCGACGGGGACGGAGGAAGGCGACGCGGCGGAAACCGGGCTGGCGGCGAGCGCGAGCAGGACGAGAAGCGACAGAGTTTTCATGGGAATAAATTGCGCGTATGCTCAGTTTTTCAAATCGGCGTTGAGCCGCAGCGAGCCGCCACCGCGCACATCAAACGTGGCGACACGGTCGCCGTAACGCACCGTGGCTTTCTGTGTGGTGGAGGAACGGATTTCGGCACTCTGGAGCTTTCCGCCTTTCCAGGTGACATCCACCTCGTAGCCGCCACGCGCGCGCAGGCCTTTCACGCTGCCGTCGGGCCAGGCGGAGGGCAGCGCGGGGAGCAGCTCGATCTCGCCGTTCTGGCTCTGGAGCAGCATCTCGGCGATGGCCGAGGCGCCGCCGAAGTTGCCGTCAATCTGGAAGGGCGGATGCTCGTCGAAGAGGTTCGGGTCGGTGCGGCTGGGGTCGAAGAGATTTTTGAGGATGCTGTAGGCGCGCTCGCCGTCGAGCAGGCGCGTCCAGGTGTTGATGCGCCAGGCGATGGCCCAGCCGGTGGTGATGTCGCCGCGCTTGTTCAGGGTGACCTTCGCGGCCTCTGCGAGCTGCGGGGTGGTGCGGGGATTGATTTGGTTGCTCGGGTAGAGCGCGTAGAGGTGCGAGATATGCCGGTGCTGCTGCTCCTGCGCCTGCGCATCCCAGTCCTCCAGCCATTCCTGCAACTGGCCTTGCGCACCGATCTGGAGCGGGGCGAGCCGCGCGCGGGCCTGCTCCAGTTGCTTCCGAAACTCGGCGTCAGTGCCGAGGACAAACGAGGCGTCCATGCAACGGCTGAACAGGTCGCGCAAGATCTCCTCGTCCATCGCCGGTCCGGCCACCACGGCGGTGTTGAACGGGTTGAGCTTGTTCTCCGGCGAGAGCGAGGGGTTGGTCACTAGCCAGTGGTGCGTCGGATCCTCCTGCAAGGTGTCCAGAAAGAACTGCGCCGCGCCCTTCATCACGGGATAGACCTCCTTCAGATAATTTTTGTCGCCGCTGAAGGCGTAATGATCCCAAAGGTGCAGCGATAGCCACGCTCCGCCGGTCGGCCACATGCCCGAGCTCGCCCCGTCAATCGGGCCGGTCGCGCGCCAGAGATCGGTATTGTGGTGCGCGACCCAGCCGCCCGCGCCATACATTTCCTGTGCGGTCCGTGCGCCGGTTTGGGAGAGGTCTTTCACCATCGCGATGAGCGGCTCCACGCACTCGGCGAGGTTGGCCGTCTCCGCCGGCCAGTAGTTCATCTCGGTGTTGATGTTGATCGTGAACTTACTCCCCCAGGAAGGGTTCAGGCTTTCGTTCCACAGGCCTTGTAGGTTGGCCGGCTGACCGCCGGGACGGGAGGAGCTGATCAGCAGGTAGCGTCCAAATTGATAGTAGAGCGCGGCGAACTGCGGGTCGTTGCCATTCTTGAAATTCCGCACCCGTTCGTCGGTGGGCAGCTTCATCGCATCGCTCTGGCCGAGGTCGAGCGCGACGCGGCGGAACAGACGCTGGTGCTCCGTGACATGGCGGGCGAGCAGCTGGTCGGCGCCAAGCTTGGTGGCGGCGGCGATGCGCGCTTGGTTGAGGGTCTGGGGGTCGCCGGAGACGTCCGCGAAATTTTTATAGCTCGTCGCCAGGGAGATCAGCACGGTGGCCGAGTCGGCGTCGCTCACGTTGACTGCGTTTTCACCGGCCGCGACCTTGCCGCCCTCGGCCAGCACGCGGGCGCGGATTTCGAACTTCAAGGCGCCTTGGATGTTGCTGTGGTTACCGTTGGTTCCGGAGAGAACCACCGTGCCGTCCGGCTCGACGGTGATACTGTTCTTTTGCGGCGAGCGCAGGCCCACGCCAAAGGAAAGGGCACCTTTTTTGTCCGCGGTCAGGCGGACGACAATCACCTGGTCCTTCGGGCTGGCGAACACGCTGCGAGTGTAACGCACGCCGTTGGCGGTGTAGCCCACGCCGGCCACCGCCGTGTCGAGATTGAGGTCGCGCTGGTAATCGTTGACCACGGTGCGCTCCGGGAAATTCAACAGCAGGTCACCCGCCGTCTGATAGGCGGCCTGGCTGACCGGCCGCGAGAGGACATTTGCGGTGACAAGATCCGCGCCCTCCTTGTTTTTGCCCGCGAAGATCAATTCCCGCACCTTGGGCAAGGCCTCCTTCGCCAACGGGGTCACCGGATCATACGGACCGCCCGACCAAAGCGTGTCCTCGTTGAGCTGGAGGATTTCCTGGTTGATGCGGCCATATACCATCGCACCGATGCGCCCGTTGCCGATGGCGAGCGCCTCGACCCAGCGGTTGGCCGAGCGGCGATACCACA
>CAIPZZ010000123.1 GCA_903869665.1 uncultured Opitutia bacterium
AAAATCCCCGCTGGGATCGTCAAGCCCTTGCGCCCTTCAACCTCAGCCCTCAACCGGCCGGCAAAAGCTGCGTTCCGTGCAGCCGAATAAAACATGGCACAGTCATGGAAGCGCGCGCTGAAGAACTCCTCAGAAGGCTAGATGAAGATCCTCCAAATCTGTTTGCACATGGCGGCTGCCATATTTTCGCACGAATTCTTCACCAGCATACCGGCCATGAGCTTGTCTCCATTCGCAACGCGAGCAGACAACATAATCACGTCGCCTGCGTGCCAGAAGAAGGGTTCATCCTGGACGCTTATGGATGGTGGTCGCGTTCCGCCTATGTCGAAGAAGAAGGACGAGACCTTGGCATTGATTTCTATCCGTTAAAACTGGGTGATCTTGAGCAGCAATTTATCATCACGGGCGGTTCGGAATTCTACGATCATCCAGATTTTGCTGTTCCCGCATCTGCCAAAGCCCAGAAATGGATTGCCCTGCATTGTGCCTACTTCGATGGAAGAAAGAGATGCCCTATTCCGGGCTACTCACGACGGAACGCTGCCTCCATCGTCCAGCTCGCAGCGATCTATGAGAAAGAGCCGCGCTAAAGGGGCGTAGTTTGAATCGGTCGCTGGCGCAATGCAACCATCCCCGCCACTACCGAACTGAACTGAGGGCGAGGCGGAAGCCGAGGATATCGAAGCGGTAGTCTGGCGAATAGCCAAAGCGAAACGCGGATCGGCAATACGAAGCAACAACCCACGCACCGCCACCTCGGGCGACACGGTCGGAACCCAAAGTAGGCCCGGTCGGATCGGACACGCTGCCACCGGGGTAGCGCCCAAGCCAGTCAAGGCACCATTCCCAAACATTGCCGTGCATGTCGTAGAGCCCCCATGCATTTGGCCGTTTCATGCCCACTGGCTGCGTCGTGTCGTCGCCGTTTTCCTGATGCCATCCCATGTCATCGAGTTTTCCTGTCCCAGCAAAATCTCCTGTTGTTCCCGCCCGACAGGCATATTCCCACTGCGCCTCCGTCGGTAAAGTGTAGGCATAACCCGAAGGCAATCGTCCAAACGTCTGCTCCCGCTGCGTCAGCTTCTGGCAGAACTCCATTGCGTCGTCCCACGACACCTTCTCCACCGGCGCATCCTTCCCCAAGCGCGTAAAAAAACTCGGGTTATTTCCCATCACCGCCTCATACTGTCCCTGCGTCACTTCCGTCTGTCCCAACCAGAATCCCTCCGAGAGTGTCACCTGCGTCACCGGCTGTGTCGCTGGCCTGTAG
Organism: uncultured Opitutia bacterium; assembly: GCA_903869665.1. Lineage (GTDB taxonomy): Bacteria > Verrucomicrobiota > Verrucomicrobiia > Opitutales > Opitutaceae > CAIYUN01. The sequence goes on from CAIPZZ010000123.1 coordinate 1,274, forward strand.
GGGAGTTCACCGACTTGACTACCCATCAGAAATGTCCCCGGCTCGATCCAGACCAGCTTGAGGCCGAGGTGCGCGATTTCCCACGGACGGCCGGGAACGGGGCCGAGGACGGCGGGCGGCAGGATTTTGTTCAGCAGCGCAAGGCGGTTGCCCGCCACGGCGAGTTGCGCCGACGGCACGGGGACGAGGCGATGGTCAGGCTCCGGCATGAAGGGTTTCCTCGGTGATTTGCAGTTCCAGACGTTGGCGGAGGTCGCCGAAATAGGCGGGCCAGTCCATGACGCCTGAGATAGCTTGGCAGACGGGCGTTGCGCGCAGGGCGGCGATTTCTTGCGCGAGGCTCGCGCGTTTTGCTTGCAGGCGGGAGAGTGTGGCGAGCAGCACGTCCGCCTCGCTGATGGTGTCGTCGCCACGCGCGCCGAAGTCACCCTGCACAAGCGCCGCGACGAGGGTGCGCACGCGGGGGAGGTCGTTGCGCATTTGGGCCTCCTTGAGTTCTTGGAAGCGCAAGGCGGCCTCGGCCTGAAACTCGGGGGCGACCTTGTCGGGGTGGCAGAGCACGGCGCCGGCGCGGAAGAGTTTTTTCAGCTCATGCTGCTCCTCGTCGGTGAGGGGCCGGAGCTGGTCGGGCTGCTGGCGGTCCTCGTGCAACTGGCGGTAATCGTCCTCGGCCTCCGCGCGCTCGGCGGCGGTGGCGCGGCCGGCGGCAAACTCGCGCTCGCGGCGGCGGCGGCGCAGGTTGAGCAGCTCCTCCATGAGCGCGCCGAGCTCGCGGCGGAAGCGCTCGTTGTAGGCGAGGAGCTGGCGGTCGAGGGCGGCTTTCTCCTCTTCAAGGGTGAGCACGGCGTCCTCGGCGGCGGCGACCTCCGCGCGCAGGCGGCGGACTTCGAGGTCTTCGTGGGGAATGAGGCGGAGGGCGGACGGCATGGCGGGCGGGGCGGGCGGCGGGGGAAAGTTGGCCCGGTTGCCCCCGGTATGGGAAGTGAATTTTCGGCGGTGGATGGCGAAGCCGCCGGTTCGCATCCGTGCCCATCCCTGCGATCCGTGGAAAAAACCTTCTGCCGCCGCTAGGAGCTCGCCGCCGCCGAATCCGCCGTCCAGAGCTGGACTTGAACCACGGCCGCCGGACGAAATTTCAACGCAAAGCCGCGAAGACACGAAGGGAGAACCCGCTTGCCAACCGCGCTCGCCGCGCCAACGTCAGCGCCATGAACGAGCTTGTTTTTGAAGTCATCCAAGAGGCGGACGGCGGCTTTGTCGCCGAGGCGCTCGGCGAGAGCATAATCACGCAGGCCGACAGTTGGGACGAGCTGCGCGCCAACGTGCGCCAGGCGGTGACGGCGTTTTACTTTGACCGGCCCGCGCCCGCACGCGTGCGGTTGCATCTGGTGCGTGACGAAGTCCTCGCGTGAGAACGTGAAGATTCCACGCGATCTGAACGGCCGCGACCTGGCGGCGATGCTGTGCCGGCAGTGGGGCTACCGGCAAGTGAACCAAGTCGGCAGCCACATCATTTTGCAGACGGAGACGCCGGAACATCACCGCCTGTCCGTGCCCGACCACAAGCCGCTGCGGCTCGGCACGCTCAACGCCATCCTGCGCGCCGTGGCCGCCGCCAAGCACGTCACCCGCGAGGACATCCTCGGCTCGCTGTGAGCGGGAAAACTGCCGCTTGCCAACCACGTCCGCCGCGCCATCGTGCCGACCATGTCGGCCACCTCCTACCGCTACCTGACCAGCCTGCCCGGCGTGCGCTCGGGGCGCACGATCATCGAGGGCACGCGCATCGGCGTGCATGACGTGATCGGCCTGCTGCAAAACGGCGAGACCATGGAGACGTTGATCGCCCGCTGCTTTCCCGAGCTGACGCGCGCGCAGGTCTATGAGTGCCTCGCCTACTACGAAGATCACCGCGGCGAGATTGACCTGCTGGTGGCGCAACAGCTCGCGCCGGGCAGTCCGTGAAGTTTCTTTTCGACCACGATGTGCCAGACGATCTGGGCCATGTGCTCAGACAGCTCGGGCACACGGTCGTCCTGCTCCGCGAAGTCCTACCCCGCACCGCGCCCGATGCCGAGGTCCTGGTTCACGCCGCCCAGCACGGGCTGATCATGGTGACGTGCAACCGGGACGACTTCCTCGCCCTCGCCCAGAGCGAACCGCACCACGGCCTGATCGTGCTTTTCCGCCGCAAGAGCCGCACTGCCGAACGCGTCGCATTGGTGCGCCTGATCGAAAAAGCCGGCGAGACTGGCCTCGCCAACAACGTCAACTTCGCCTGAGCACACGCCGACCTCGCCGAGGCTGCGTCTCAAAGCTGGATTTGAACTCCGCTGACAGATTTGAAGCACAAAGCGGCAAAGATGCGAAGGTATCAGCTAGCTCTCACGGCAGTCGCAGCTTTGTCGGATCCTGCCTGTTGTCCCAGATGCGGACGATTTCGACAAACGCCGCCGCCGGGTTCACGCGGTAGATGATCAGGTAATGCCGGTGTGCCAGCTTGCGGAGCGTGGGCCGCGCCTTCACCGGCGCGCCGCGATGCGGCAGTTGGTCGAGTGAGAAAATTAAGTCCACCAGCTCCAAGCCAAACCGCTCGGCCGCCACCGGGCTTTTCTGCGCGAGGAAGGCCACTACGCTTTCCAAGTCGGCCTCCGCCTCGTCGGTCAGCGCGACGCGCCAGCCCATTGCCGCACCTTTTGTTCGAGCTCCCCGCGCGTCACCGTCCGCGCGCCATTTTCCGCGAGGGAACGCAGCCCCTCGTCAATCGCGGCCAGCAACGCGGGCGATTCCTCGTCTTGCTCGTTCAACCACCCGCGCACCCGCGCCACCTCGTCGGGCGGCAGGGCTTGGAGTTGGGCGATGACTTCCGTGGCGGACATGGCGGTAGGTTGGGCGATGGCACCGCTTTCGGCAAGTCCCGCGTTATCCAGAATTCACGTTGTTCCTCATCTGACCCCGTGACCTCCCGGTTTTTGCCCGTGCTCTCTTGTGTCCAGATCGAAACTCTAAACTAGGAATTCTTTGCCTCTTCGCGGCTTTGCGCTTTGCTGCCACCATGACTCCCGCTGAAACCCAAGCCGCGTCCCTTGTCCTCGGTGGCGGGTGCTTCTGGTGCACCGATGCGGCCTACCGGCTCTTGCCCGGCGTGACGCGCGTGACCTGCGGCTACGCGGGTGGGCGGGAGCCAAACCCGACTTACGAGCAAATTTGCGCTCACACGACCGACCACGCGGAGGTCGTCAAAATAGATTTTGATCAGGCGCAGGTGTCGCTCGAAAAGCTGCTCGCCTACTTCTGGAAGGTCCATGACCCCACGCAAGTCGGCGGCCAAGGCCACGACCTGGGTCCGCAATATCGCTCAATCATCCTCTTCGCCGACGCCGCGCAGCAGGCTGCCGCCGAGAAATCGCGCGCCGAGGCGGGCCAGGGTTTCCGCGACCCGATCACCACCGAGATCGTGCCGCTGGAAATATTCTGGCCAGCGGAGGACTACCATCAGGACTATTTCGCGAAGAACCCACACCAAGGCTACTGCGCCGCCGTGATCGCGCCAAAGATCCGCAAGCTGGGCCATCATCCGCGCCTATCTGCGTGATCCGCGGAGAAAATCATTTGGCCTTCGCGGCCGCCTCGGGTTTCAGCCAGCGGACGAACCACTCCACCGCCTCGCGTTCGGCCTCGGGCGTAACTTTGTGCGCGGTGTTTTTTTCGATGAGCGAGCGGAAATGGTCGTCGGCGCCGGCGGCGCGGTAGGCGGCTTGCGCAGCGTCCACACATTCCTTGAGGCCGGCGGGCGGGGTGCGGGGGTCGAGCTCGCCGTTGATCGCCAGCAGCGGGCGCGGCGCGATGAGCGGCACCATCGCAGGGCCGTCGAACGGGCCGTAAATGCCGGGTGAGACCTTGTCGTAAAATTTCCGTGCAAACGCGGCGTCGGGCTTGGCCACGCCGGCGTCCTTCGCGGCGGCGTTGAACGCGTTGGCCACCGTGCCGGTGCGCTCCGGCCACGCGTCATGGTCGAGCGCCCAGCGGAAGCTCTCGACCGCGATGCACGGCACGACGGCGGCGATGCGCGGATCGGCGGCGGCGGCAAGGTAGGCCTCAATCCCGCCCTTGGACACGCCGTAGAGGCCGATGCGTTTGGCGTCCGCGTCGTCACGCGTCTCCAGCCAGTCCACGAGGCGCATCACGTCCCAAGCGGAGTCGAAGAAAAACGGGTGCTCGTGCGGCTCGGCCGGCGCGCGGAAAGCGCGGAGCAGCGCGTCCTCGTAGGACACAGCGCCACTCTTGCCGGGCGCGGCGCGCTCGCCGTGGTAACGTCCGTCAATCGCGACCGCCATGAAGCCTCGCTCCACGAGTGCGCGCATGAGCGGCCACTCGTCCTCTTTCTTGCCGCCGGTGCCGTGTAGCAGGATGACGACCGGCAGCCGCCCGGTTGCGTTGGCGGGTTTGAGCAGGATGCCGGGCACGCGCTGGCCAGCCTCGGCGGCGAAGGAGAAACGGAACTCGTGGGGCGCGCCAGGCATAGCGTGGGCAGGGAGCACGTGGGAAACTTGCGACGCGAGCGGCACGCGCGGGCGGTCGAGGAGCTTCAGGAAATCTGCGCGCGGATTCGACGTGCTCATCGCCGGCGTGTCCGCCGCGCGCAACGGCGCGACGGCGACGAGCAGGGCGCAGAAAGTGAAAACCAGGGAGCGGGCGGGGATATTCATGGGATAAGCCTGCAACGAAATCGGTAAGCGCACCGAGGTTCTAAGCGCCCGATTCTCGGCGTGGTTGTTTCGCGCGCTTTCGGTGATACATCGTGCTTTCGGTGTAGGTATAAGTCACATCAATGCGATTGGCGGACAGGAGCAACAGGCGATAGCGGGCAAATCGTCCCGTAGAATTCCAGTGAGCAGCAAACGACAAGACCCTTCCATTCCACGCTGTCTCGAAAATGTCCGCAGCTTCATCATCAACGCGGTCACGAACTCTCACGGCATACGAATCACCAGCACGAGTAATGCTAAACTCAACGCTGGAATCATGCTCGTCACCATCGAACCAAGTGCCGACAAGCAGATCGCGCTTCGATTTTTGTTTCGGCTTGTTGGACACATTCATGGAAATGAACTGATGGGGGAGGGTGGGGAAATCGAAATTCCTAGGGCGATTGATTGCGCTTGAGAATTGTTAACGACCAAAATTTGCAGGCGCCACCACGTGGCGCAAGTCCGCAAAATCTCCCGCGCCCCGCCATTGCCACGCGGGGCGCGGGCTGTCTCGCTGGCGGTTTCATGCAAGCCGGAATCCTCCGCACCATCGCATTGCTGCTCGCCCTGCTGTCGGGCTTGCTGCTGCCGCAGGCCCATGCGGTGGGCTGGCTCATCAAATGGATCGTCGGGCTGATGCTGTTCGTGACGTTCCTCGGCATCCGACCGGGGCGGGGCACGTTGGGCGTGGCGCACGGACGGCTGCTGGCGGCCAATGTGGCGATGGCCTTCGCGGCGTGGGAGCTGGGCTGGCTGGTGGGCGGGCGCGAGGTGGGGCTGGCGGCATTCTTCGCCGGGCTGGCGCCGACGGCCATCGCGGCA
>CAIPZZ010000124.1 GCA_903869665.1 uncultured Opitutia bacterium
GCCGCCGCCGCCGCCGCCCCAGCCGCCGGTGGTCATTGCGGCGTCTCCCGTGACGACGGCACCGGCACAGACCACCTTCCCGGCCCAGCCCGACACGACGAAGGAGAACACGACGATCACGAACTGATCTCTGGTCTGTCCCTCAAACTTACGACCGGCGTCCCGCAAAGGACGCCGGTTTTCTTTTTCCGTTTAGCCGCTTAGCCCGGGGCGGGAAAAGCCGTGATGCCCGTGGTCGGCAGGCGGTAATCCGGCATTCCCATCCGGTTGCCGTCCGCGCCACCGGAGATGCGTCTTCGCAGAGCGAAGATAAAGCGTGACGTCCCCGGTATGCTCTCTGTGACCTGAACACGCCGTGACGTCGTCTTTCAACGCCCCGATCTGCGCGCAACACCCTGGGTGCTTTCACAACCGTGTCGCCCTATCGTGTCATTGCGAGGAGCGCAGTGACGAAGCAATCCAGCCCCTCGGCCGGGCTCAGGGCCGTGAGCCAGTCGAGCGGCTGGATCGCCACGGCGCGCTTCGCTCACCCCGCGATGACAAAGGGGCGGGGTCAGGCGGCTAGACTTCAACTTAAACCGCTCTAAATCAGAACCGCCTATTTCTCCCCGTCGAGAAACGACGCCTGCTTTTCCCGCCCCACCGGGCGGCGTGCGCCTTCATCGGCCGGCAGCTCATTGAGGTGGCGCGGCGGTTTGGTCGCCTTCTGCGCAACGGCGGCTTCACGGTCGGCCACGATGCGGTCGCAGATGTGATGGACGTGCATTTGCAGCCATTGCGCGGTGCTGCTCGTCGGCGTGTAGTCCGCCGGGCCGTAGCCTGAGATGCGGCGCGTCTGGAGCAGCTTGTCGTTTTGGGCAAACTCGTCCGGCCGTGCCGGGTTGTAAACCGCGTAGGCGCGCCCACCGCCGCCCTCGACCACCGCGAAGCTCGGCACGTCGCTCGGCCCGTCGGCGATGTAAATCATGTTTTGCAGCGGGATGCGCCGGTCCTCGGCGGCCATCTTGGCGTTCACGTCAATCGCCGGGTTTTTGTTCGTGCCCTTGTTGATCTCAAAGATGGCCCGCGTCTTCGTCGTGTTGTCAATGACCATGCCGATCTGCGCGATTTCGGCGGCGGGCGGATCGAGCGGCAGATCCTTCTGGCGGAGGAAGCCGGGCTGGAGCGGGTTTTCAATGAACTCGCACGCCCACACGCCGTCCACATGCGGCGCGATCGCGCTGCCGCGGATCATCGGCGCCAAGCCGGTGCTCACGATGTAGTGCTCGAGGGTGATGCCATGCTCGGCGTATTTCGGCTTCTCGCGGACATAGCCGCGCGCGAGGCCAAAAAACTCCGGCAGGCCGGGGTAAAACTTAATCTCCGCGCCGCACGCGTGGAGAATCTTGTTGCTCAACCCCGCGAGCGGCCCGGCCTGCACATGGGTGAGCAGGTGGTTGAGGTAGGCGATCTCCGGCGAGAGATGGTAGCCACGTTCGCGATAGCGCGCGGCCAGCGCGTTGGTCTCCGCCCAGAAATTCGCCTCGTCCAGCCCGTGGCGCCGGAACAGCGGCGACTGCATGTAGTCCGGGATTAAGGTCTTGTCGAAGTCCCAGATGAGCGCGATGGTGTTCTGCGTGAAAAGGGTCGTGGCCATGTTTGGCGGGCAGCAGCGTTAGCGGGAGAAAATCCCCGCGCCGCCGCCGCGCGCCCCGACGCAAACCGCCCGCGCCCCCCCGCGCAACCGCAAAACCGCCACGCGCCCGCTTCTCCCCACGCCTCACCGTTCGCCTGCCATTTTCTCAGACTCCCTCCGTCCTCTGTCCTCTGTCCTCTGTCCTCTGTCCTCTGTCCTCCGTTCGCCCGTGGAATCCCTGCCCGACATCACCCCGTTCCAGCGCCGCCTCGACGAGCTCGCCGCGCAGATGGCGGAGCCGTCTTTCTACGCCGCCGCGCGCGCCGCCGCCGAAGTCACGCGTGAACAGCAAAAACTCGCCGCCCTCGTCGCCGACTGGCACGCGCACGAAAAGCTTTCCCGCGAGATCATGGAGTCGCAGGCGCTTCTGAAAAGCTCCGCCGTTGCCGACGCCGACCTCCGCGAGCTCGCCGCCGCCGAGCTGCCCGCACTCGAAGCCCGTCGCACCACCCTGCGCGAGACCGTGCTGCGCGCAATGCTCCCGCCCGATCCCGCCGACTCGCGCGACACCGTCCTCGAAATCCGCGCCGGCACCGGCGGCGAGGAGGCTGCGCTTTTCGCCGCCGAGCTCGCCCGCGCCTACCAAAAATACGCCGACACGCGCGGCTGGCGTGTCGAGCCGACGAGCAGCAGCCCGAGCGAGCGCGGCGGCCTCAAGGAGGCCGGCTTCCTCGTGAGTGGCGCGGACGTTTATCGCCAACTCAAGTTCGAGAGTGGCGTCCACCGCGTGCAACGCGTGCCCGTGACCGAGGGCAGCGGCCGCATCCACACCTCCACAGTCACTGTCGCCGTGCTCCCCGAGGCCGGCGAGGTCGAGGTGAAGATTGACCCGCAGGATTTGGACATCTCCGTCATGCGCGCCAGCGGCCCCGGCGGCCAGGGCGTCAACACCACCGACTCCGCCGTGCGTATCGTGCACCGGCCCACCGGACTCACCGTCTATTGTGCCGACGGCCGCTCGCAGCAGAAGAACAAGGCCAGCGCCCTCGCCGTGCTCCGCGCACGGCTGCTCCAACAGCAGCAGGACGCCGCCCACGCCAGCTATGCCGCGCAGCGCCGCGGCCAGATCGGCACCGGAGACCGCAGCGAGCGCATCCGCACCTATAATTTCCCGCAAAGCCGCGTGACCGACCACCGCATCGGCTTCACGAGCCACAACCTCCCGCAGGTGATGGAAGGCGCGTTCGACGACCTCATCGCCGCGCTCCAGCGCGCCGACTTCGAGGAGAAACTCGCCGCGCTCACCGGCCAGCCGCTTGCGCCCCGCCGCGCGCGCGGCGAGGATTGAGCCGCATCCCCATGCCCGCCGTCCTCGAAATCATCAAGAAAACCACCGATTTCCTCGCGGACAAGGGGGTCGAGTCCCCGCGCCTTAACGCCGAGCACCTCGTCGGCCACGCGCTCGGGCTGAAGCGCATGGCACTCTACCTCCAGTTCGAGCGCGCGCTCACCGAGCCGGAATTGGAGAAAATCCGCCCGCTCGTCCGCCGTCGCGCGACACGCGAGCCGCTCCAGCACATCCTCGGCGAGACGGAATTTTGCGGCCTGAAAATCAAGTGCGATCGCCGCGCGCTTATCCCGCGCCCGGAGACGGAGCAGCTGGTCGAGCTCGTCACGTCGCTTCTCCCCGCGCCACCCGCCACCGTGCTCGACCTTGGCGCCGGCACCGGCTGCATCGCGCTCGCGCTCGCGTCCCACTGGCCGGAGGCCCGCGTGACCGCCGTGGACGCCAGCACCGACGCCCTCGCACTCGCCGCCGAAAACGCCGCCGCGCTGAACC
>CAIPZZ010000125.1 GCA_903869665.1 uncultured Opitutia bacterium
CGCCCGACGGAGTTTTACCCCGTGCAGGTGCCGGACACGTTTCTCGAAGCCGACTATGCCGACACCAACAGCCTCACCTCCGTCTTCGTGCGCGCGCAGCCCAACTCCTTTTTTCAGATTCAGCGCCGTCTCCCGGAAATCCGCTTTGACCGGCTGCCCGCGCCGCTCGCGCTCGGTGCCTACGACACTTTCGCCGCCAGCGTGGCCGTGCTCTCCGAGGACAAGCCGACCCCCGGCCCTGCGAAACGCACCACCCGTCTCGACACTGTCTATGAGCTCACGCGCCCGTTCACGCCGACGGAATGGTTTTCCGTCAGGCCGGTCGCCGGCGCGCGCCTCACCTATTACACCGACGCCACCGGCGGTCGTGACACCTACACCCGCGCGCTCGGCGAGCTCGGTGCCGATGCCGAGCTACGCGCCAGCGCGGTTTATGATTACAAAAACGAGACATGGGGGATTGACGGCCTCCGCCACCTCGTCACGCCCCGGCTCTCCTACCGCGCCATTCCCGGCGCGGCGCACGGCGCGGCGTTCATCCCACCGATAGACCGCGCCGCGTTCTCGACCTATCTCCAGCCACTCGGTCTGACCGGCGTTCGCGACATTGACCGGCTCTCGCCCACCAACACCCTCCGCCTCGGCCTCGGCAACACGCTCCAGACCCGCGACCCGGCCTACGGCTCGCGCGACCTTGTCACGCTCGAGCTCGCGGCGGACTGGCGGCTCGACCCCGCCGTCGGCCGGCGCGCGTTCTCCGCCATCCAGGCCGAGCTGGCGGTGATGCCCGCCGCCTGGCTGCGGGCAGACATCTTCACCCGTGTGGACCCGCGCAGCGGTGGCCTACGCGAGCTCAACTCCGGTCTCACCGTGCGCGACGGCCAGGCCTGGTCGGTGCGCGTCGGCAACGATTTTCTCGAGCACCAGCTCCGCTACTACGCGCTCGACGCCACGCTGCGGCTCGACGAGACCCGCGAGCTGCTCGCCCGCCTGCGCTACGACGCCGCGCTCGGCCGCTTCACCGAGCAGAGCTACGGCCTCACCCAGACCGTCGGCAACCTCTGGCTGCTCCGCTGGGTCGTCACGCTCTATGACGGCCCACGCCGCGAGGGCTCCTTCGGCCTCGGTCTCGAGGTGGAGCTGAAAAAATTCTGAATGGCGCCTGCTGTGAACCGCATCGCGGACAACCAAGCCCGCGTCTTTCTGCGGCTCCTGCAAACGCTGCGCCCGCACTGGCAGACCGATGCCGCGCTGCCCGCGCGCCTCCAAAAGCTCCTCGCCGCCGAGCGGAGCTTCGGCGCGCGTGACCGTCGCCTCTACCGCGAACTGGTGTTCACCACGCTGCGCTACCTACCCTGGATTGAGCCTTGGCTAGACCGCGATCCCGCCGAGGCCGTGCGTCGCGCCGCCTGGCTTGCCGCCGACACGAAAGACACACGCGCCTTCCGCGCCGCGCTTGCCACCGGCCAACCTCTAGCCGGCGACAGTGCCGAGCTCCTGCCCGCGTGGTTCCGCGAGCACTGCCCCGAGATTTTTTCGGGCCCTGAGCTCGACGCCCAGCTCGCCCGCGCTCCGCTCTGGCTGCGCCTGCAAACCGACGACCCGGAGCAAGTCTTCTCCGAATTCAGCTCGCGCGGCTGGACATATTCGCGCTCGGCCATCCGCCCCGACGCGCTCCGTGTCGAGACCGACGCCGACGTGAGCAAGACCGAAGCCTATCTCGCCGGCCGGTTTGAAATCCAGGATCTCGGCTCGCAACTGCTCCTCGCCGCCGCGCCCGTCGCACCTGGCGAGCACTGGCTCGACGCTTGCGCCGGTGCGGGCGGCAAAACCCTCCAGCTCGCCCGCCTCCTCGGTCCGGACGGTCGGGTTGACGCCCACGACATCCGCCCCGCCGCACTCGCCGAGCTGGAAAAACGCGCCGTTCGCGCCTGCCACACCAATACCCAGCTCGCCAATATCCGCCTCGTCCCCCGTCCCTCCGCCGATGGCTACGCTGGCGTATTAGTGGACGCCCCCTGCAGCGGCTCCGGCACTTGGCGTCGTGCGCCTCACCTGAAATGGTGCACGACACCGGCCGACATTGCCGCCCACGCCAAACAACAGCTAAACATCTTACGTCACTTCGCCACGTCCGTCCGACCCGGCGGCCTGTTCGTCTATGCGACGTGCTCGCTTAGCTGCATGGAAAACGACGAGGTTGCCGCCGCCTTCCTCGCCTCCGAGTCCAGCTTCTCCCCCGCACCGCTCCGCACGCGCTTCGACTTCCCCTCTGCCACCGCCCACACGCTTCATATTCTTCCCGCCCGCCACGACACCGACGGCTTCTTCGTCGCCACCTTCCGGCGCACGTAAATTTTCATTGCCGCCCCTCCGCGCGAGACAACCATCCCTCCACCTTGGCCCTGACCGACACCGACCACCGCATCAAGCTCCCCGTCTTCGAGGGGCCGCTCGACCTACTGCTGTTCCTCATTCGTAAGCACGAGCTCGACATCCACGACATCCCCATCGAGTCCGTGACCAAGCAATACGTCGCGGTGCTACGCTCCATGGAACAGCTCGACCTCGAAGTCGCAGGCGATTTTTTCGTGATGGCCGCCACGCTCATGGAGATCAAGAGCCGCATGCTCCTTCCGCGCGGCGAGGCCGCCGTGGACCCGGACGCCGACGACGACGGCCTCGACCCCCGTTGGGAGCTCGTCAACCAGCTCCTGCAATACAAAAAGTTCAAGGACGCCGCCGCTGCGCTCAATGGTCTCGCCGTCGCCCAGCGCGACCAGCTTGCCCGCCACGTCTCCACGCTCTCTGCCGACCGCACCTTGCTGCCCGTCGGCCGGCTCGACCTCTGGACGTCGTTCAACCTGGTGCTCCGGCGCCTCGCGGAAAAGCTCGTGGTCGGCGAGATCGAGGACGAGCAGGTCACGGTCGCCGGCAAGATGGAGGAGCTGCTCGCGCTCACCCGAGAGAAGAAATCTTTCGTGTTCTCCTCGCTCTTCACCGGGCCGACCAGCCTGCGCACGCTTGTGGCTACGTTTCTCGCCGTGCTGGAGCTCACCCGCCTCGGCCGGCTCGCGATCCGACAGGATGAGGCCTTTGCCGACATCGTCTGCGCCGCGCGCGACGAGGCACCCGCCGCCGGTGGCGAAAACCCGCTTGAAACCCCGCCGGAACCCGCCACGGTGCCCGTGTGAGCAAAAAACCGACCCGTCCCGCGCGCGCCTCCGCTCCCGCGAAAACCAAGGCAAAGGTTCGTGCCGGCCTCCTCGGCCTCGCCCTCGACAACGAGGACGGCCACAAGCGCATCACGCAGGGCGAGCAGTTCGTCCTTCTCGGCGGCTCGCAGGAGACACACGAGAAGATGACCGAGACCGTCGTAAAAACTTTCGAGGAGCTGAAGCGCCGCCACAAGCGCCTCGAGACCGTCGAGCCGAAGGAACTGGCGGAGATCCTGCACAAGTCCACGCCAGGGTGAGCAGCCGATGAAACTTCGGACAAAAGTCAGCTCAAATTACCGTCCTGCCATTAAGCAGGCGCTGCTATGGCAAGCTGTGTTTTTGATGCTAGGGATGTTTATGATGGACATGGGATGGGCCTTAAAAATGTTCCTACTTGCGGGCCTTGTTTTTTGGCTCGCCGTTGCCTTGATCTGCGTTCGTCGGCCCGCCCTGCCTCAAAGATATGATCTGGATTTTATCAAGGCCGGCCTGCCGTTTCTCAGCTTGCTGCTGCTCGTGCTCAACATGATTTTTTACAGTCAGGCCTTTTGACTTTCTGTTTTTCATAACTCATCCTGAATCTACATCCACCTACCATGTCCGCCAACATCGCCAATCTCGACACCAACACCTTCAAGGCCGCCGTCGCCTCCGCCACGCCCACGCTCGTGGACTTCTGGGCGCCGTGGTGCGGCCCGTGCAAGGCCATCGCGCCCGTGCTGGAGGAGCTGGCCAAGGAGCTGGCCGGCAAGGTGAGCATCGCCAAGGTTAACGTGGACGACAACGATGCCCTCTCTGCCGAATACGGCGTGCGCGCCATCCCCACGATGCTGCTGTTCAAGAACGGCGCGGTCGTTGAGACGCTCGTCGGCATGATGCCCAAGGCCGCCATCAAGGACAAGCTGCTGGCGCGGCTGTGACCCAGCGCGCGCCGGCCCGTGACGCGAGTTAGAGCGGTTTAAGTCGAATAGTAGCCGCCTACCCTGATCTCTGTCATCGCGAAGTGCGCGAAGCGCGCCGTGGCGATCCAGCTGGATTGCTTCGTCGCTGCGCTCCTCGCAATGACACGATTCGGTCACACGTTTGGTTTAACCTCTCAAACCCTCACCGCCAGTGCTCCGCGATCCATGGCGTGGGGCGGACGTGGCGCAGCAGACCGCGGCCTTTGCCGACCACGGCCTCGTCGGGATTGGGGTTGCCGTGAAAGACCACGACCCGTGCGTTCGGCGGAATGCGCGGCACCTGGAAACAATTCAGTGGAAACGTCGGCAGACACGAATGCTTGAAACTCACGCACCACTCCGCCGGCCAGTAGGTGAGCAGGCCCTGCCGGTGGATCTCGCGCGTGAGATATTCCTGCTCGTTGCGGACCTCCGCCTTCACCTGGTCAATGTGCGCGAGAAAATATGCGAGCAGGTCGGGGTGCGCGCCGGCCTCGAAGCGATAGACCGACGAGTTGCCCGTGATGCGCCACGGCCGCGCCCAGTCGTGGATGATGCAGAATTTCCCTGGATTGTCGAAGAACACGTCCAACCCGCCGGTGATGACCACGTCCACGTCGAGAAAGAGCGTCGGCCCCCGCAGATCGGCCAGCGGCGCGCCAAAGGTCGAAAGCTTGCGCCAGCCGCGCTCCTTGCCCGGCGGCAGATCCATCCTGGGCAGCGGCAGCGCCTCGATGCCGGACGCGAGATCGAGGCCTGCCGCGTCGTCGGTGAAGCACACGAAACGGTGCGGACGCGTGAGATGACGGCGCACCATCGAGCGGAGCTTGTTGACAAACTCCGGCCCATACTTCGTGCCCCACTTCATGCAGATGACATTGACCATGCGGGCACAATAGGACGGCCGGCGGACGTTTGCACAGGCGGAAAATCTCGCCCGCCCGCCGCGTTTCACGCTTCCCACCGCGCGCGCCACGCGGCCATGCTGAACTCCGCCAATGGAAAAGGTTCACGAGCAGCCCGCCCTCTCCCACCCGCGCCACTGGCCTATGCGGGCCGGCATCGCGCTGTTCCGCGTGCTCTCGCGCCTGCCGTGGGGCGCGCAAAAGATTCTCGCCGCCGTGCTCGGCTGGCTGTGGTGGCACGTCATCCCCGTCCGCCGCCGGGTCGCTCTCATCAACGTGCGGCTGTGCTTCCCCGAGAAATCCGAGGCCGACCTCCGCCACCTCGCCCGGGCACATTTCCACGCGCTCGCGCTGGGCGTGTTTGAGACGTGCCTCGCATGGTGGACGCCCGCGCGCCGCCTGCCGCCGCACGAGATCACGGGCATGGAGCACCTAGCCGCCGCCCGCGCGCGCGGCCGGGGCGTGCTGCTGCTCACCGCGCATTTCAGCACGCTCGAGCTCTGCGGCCGGATGCTCAACGAGCGCGGTCGGTTCGGCTGTCTCTACCGCGACCCCAACAACCCCGTCCTCGCCGAGGTGATGCGTGGTCAGCGCGAGCGCCGCATGAGCGTGGCCGTCCACTTCGATGACTTGCGCGGCCTGGTGCGCGCTCTCAAGGACGGCCACGTCATCTGGTATGCGCCCGACCAAGCGCGCAAATTGAAGCTCTCCGCGCTGCTACCGTTCTTCGGCGTGCCCGCCATTACCAGCACCGCCACCGGTCGAATCGCCGCGATGACCGGCGCGGCCGTAGTGCCCTATTTTGGTATCCGCCGCCCGGACGGCTCCTACCAGCTCACGATTCTGCCTGCGCTGGAAAACTTCCCCACCCCCGACGCGGAGGCCGATGCGCTGCGCGTGAACCACCTCATCGAAGAGGCCGTCCGCGCCGCGCCCGAGCAATACTTTTGGGTGCACAAGCGCTTCAAGGCCCGCGGCCCCGATTTGCCTGACGTTTACGCGCGCTGACTTGTATATGGTAGGGGCGCAGTCTTGCTGCGCCCATTCTACTTTCAAGGACGCGACCCGATCGTGTCCCTCAGTGATAAGCCTTAGTCTCCCGCCCCCTCCGCCAGCAACGCCTCCAGCCGCGCGACGTGCGGCCCCGGGGAAAAATCCGCCAACACCCGCGCCCTCGCCGCGGCACCCAGCGCCGCGCGCCGCGCCGGGTCGCCAATCAGGCCGAGCAGCGCGTCGGCCAGCGCCGTGTCGTCCTCGGGCGGCACGAGCAGGCCCGTCACGCCATCGGCGACCATCTCCGGAAATCCGCCCACCCGGCTCGCCACCAGCGGCACGCCGCAGGCCATCGCCTCCAGCCCCGCCAGCGAAAACGGCTCGTCGAGCGAAGGCAGGATCGCCGCCGTCGCGTGCGGCAGCAACGCCGCTACGTCCTCGCGCGGCCCGGCCCAATGCGCCGCGCCCGCCAGCCCGAGGCGCTCCGCCTCCGCGCGCAGCTCCACGACATGCTCCGGCACGCACCGTTCCGCGCCGATGAATATGAACCGCGCGTCCGGCTGCGCGCGCCGCACCCGCGCCGCAGCGCGCAGCGCGCAACTCTGGCCCTTGCGAGGGTTGATCTCGGCGACCTGCACGACAACGGGAGCATCCGCCGGAATCCCGAAAGCCACGCGGAGCGGATCGCCACCACCGGAATATCTTTTCGCCTCTTCGCACGGGGAATATTTATCCGTGTCCACGAAATTGTGCAGCACTCGCCCGCGCGCACCGAGCGCCGCGCCCCGCGCGCGCAGGCGGCGCAGGTTGCCCTGTGACACCGCGACGATCAGCCGGTGAAAATACCAATGGAGCTGGAAATGGTGCGAGTGCGCGTGCGCCACCACCGGCGGGCCGCCCAGCGCGCGCGCCCAGAGGCAGAAATTGTGCGCGCGCGTGAGATGCGAGTGCGCGACCGCGATGCCCTCGCGCCGGCAGATGTCCGCCACCCGGCGCGGCTCCGCCAACGGCCAGCGCGAAAAATCCGTGGCGATCAGCGTCGCCTCGCCCGCCGTCTCACGCGCGATCCACGAGTCTGGCCGCGCTGCCAGCCACACCTCGTGGCCGCGCGCGCGCAGCAGCGGGATGACGCGGCGCGCGTAGATCATCGCGCCGTTCCGCCCCGTCTGGGAGACCGCCTCCAGGATTTTCATGCACTGGAGCGAAACGCAAAGCAGACCCGCGCGCCAGACTGTTTGCCGGTGGTGGGTGGGGTGCCCTCACCCCGCCTTTGGCTACGGTGGAACGTTAATCCCGCCGCGTTGAACGAGCGCGCCGGGGACGTCTCGCACCACCCCGTTCGCGGCTCGTGGTGTATGAACACCCCGCCTCCATTCTCATCCCGCCCGCTTTGCCATTGCCGCCCCGTGCCCCGCGCGTCTGTCTTCATTTCGCACTCCGCACTCCGCACTCGCCACTCAGCATTCCAGCAATGCCGCTTCTCGCCGTTACCGACCTCCGCGTGAGCTTCCACACGCGCCACGGTGTCGTGCGCGCGGCGGACGGCGTGAGCTTCGCGGTGGAGCGCGGTGAGACGCTCGGCCTGGTCGGCGAGTCCGGCTCCGGCAAGTCCGTCACCTGCCTCTCGCTGCTGGGCCTGCTGCCCGCGCCCCCCGCCCGCACGGAGGGCGGGAGCGCGGTGTTCGACGGCACGGACCTCCTGCGCTGCCCGCCGAGCGCGTTGCGCGCCATCCGCGGCAAGCGCATCAGCATGATTTTTCAGGACCCGATGACCTCGCTCAATCCCTACCTGCGGATTGGCGAGCAGCTCATCGAACCGCTGCTCATCCACGAAAAAATCTCCCGGCGCGACGCACGGGCGCGCGGCCTCGCCATGCTGGAGGCCGTGGGCATCAACGACCCCGACCGCCGCTTCGGCCAGCACCCGCACGAGTTCTCCGGCGGTATGCGGCAGCGCGTGATGATCGCGATGGCCCTCATCACCCGCCCCGAGCTGCTCATCGCCGACGAGCCCACGACCGCGCTCGACGTGACGGTGCAGGCGCAGATTTTGGAACTCATTAAAAAGCTCCAGCGCGAGCTGGGCATGGCGGTGATTTTCGTCACGCACGATCTGGGCGTCGTCGCCGGACTCTGCGACCGCGTGCAGGTGATGTATGCCGGCCGCGTCGTCGAGACGGCCGACACCGCCGCGCTCTTTCGCGCACCGCTGCACCCCTACACCCGCGCGCTCCAGCGCAGTATCCCCGCGCTCCAGCCCAAGGGCGGCGAGCTCCGCACCATTCCCGGCGCGCCGCCCGACCTTGCACGCCTGCCGGCCGGCTGCGCCTTCGCCCCACGTTGCGAGTTCGCCACTGCCCACTGCCACGCCGAGGCACCCGCGCTCCGTGTGGCTGGCCCCGGCCACGCCCACGCCTGCCTCCGCGCGCACGCTGGCGAAATCTGAATTGCCGCGCCCCCCAGCAAGCTCCCGCGAATCTCCGCCGCGTTTCCACCATGTCCAAGCCCCCCCGCCCCGCACCGCCGGAAGTCCTCATCCTCGGGGCGCTGCTCTCCGCCGGCGCGGCCCCCGTGTCGGGCGCGGCGCTCGCG
The DNA here is from genome assembly GCA_903869665.1 of uncultured Opitutia bacterium. Classification (GTDB taxonomy): domain Bacteria; phylum Verrucomicrobiota; class Verrucomicrobiia; order Opitutales; family Opitutaceae; genus CAIYUN01. Next base: position 8,650 of record CAIPZZ010000125.1, read on the forward strand.
CGCCAGCTGGGCGTCAGCCGTGTCGCCGTCTGGCAGCAGTTAGAGAAGTTGCGCGCGCAGGGTTTTGTGTTCGAGGGCGTTCGCGCGCGCGGCTACCGGCTCGCGGCCGGCCCCCAGGCGTTGAGCGCGCCGCTGGTGTCCGCGCATCTACGCGCGCACAGTGCCGGCTGCCCGCTCACGTTGCTGGACGAGGTGGACAGCACCAACGACGAGGCCGCCCGCCAGCTCGCCGCTGGCCGCTCCGCCCCTTTTGCCGTGCTCGCGCGCCGTCAGACGAGCGGCCGCGGCCGCCTCGGGCGCGCGTGGCACAGCACCGACTCCGGCAACCTTTACGCCAGCTTCGCGTTCCGCCCCCGCCTCGCGCCGGCGCGCATGCAAACGTTCACCCTCTGGATGGGCGTCAACGTCTGCGAGCTGCTCACCAACTTCTCCGGTGCCGTCCCCAGTCTCAAATGGCCCAACGACCTGCTGTTCGCGGGCCGCAAGGCCGGCGGCATGCTCACCGAGGCGCGCGTGGACGCCGACGAGATTCGCGACCTGGTCTTCGGTCTCGGGCTCAACGTCAATGCCCCCGCCACCGCCTGGCCCGGCGACCTGCGCGGCCGCGCGATCTCGCTCGCCGAGCACTTGGGCGCGCCGCTCGACCTCAACCGTCTCGCCGCCGCACTCGTCGGTCGTGTGCTCCTTGCCTATGACCGCTTCGTGGACGGCAGCTACGCGGAAACGTTCGCCGACCTCTGGAACCGCCATGATGTCCTGCGCGGGCGGCCGGTGACCGTGCTGCAAGGCCCGGACCGGGTCAGCGGCACGGCCCTCGGCATTGATGACGAAGGCTCGCTGCTCCTCCGCACCGCGCGGGGCCGCACGCAGCGATTCCGCGCGGGCGAGGTGACGCTGGAAAAAGTGCCGCCGCCAGATACCGCCGCCCGCCCTTCGCGCCCCGGAGAATAGGCCGCATCAAATCCCGCGCTCACGGCAGCCACGGAAACTTTCCCGCCTTGGGGCGTCGTTTCTCGCGCTGGGCGGAGTGAAACTCCCGCGCCTCCTCGCTCTGGTAGTAAAGCAGCGTCGCGTTGCCCGCCAGCTCCTGCACGCCGCTCTGGCCG
>CAIPZZ010000126.1 GCA_903869665.1 uncultured Opitutia bacterium
CCCTATTCCGAAAGGACAGAATTACCCCGCTCCATTACCGAGTCCGCCCTGGAGCGTGTGCTGTCCACGACGTTCAGTTTCTCTCCAGCTACATGCACGACGCTCGCTTTCACACGCATTCCATCACCCGCCGCGGGAAGAAGATCACAATCATGCTGGAACGTGATTGCTGGGAATTTGGTCACGAACGCGGAGCCGGAAAAAATGAGCTTTATGTTGCAAAATGCAGGCTGACAATTGCGCCTGTCTCAAAGCTTCTATGGGAGACCTCACTCCCTGCCGACCCGAACCGTGAGCTTTGGATTGAAAGCATTTATCTTGGCGCAGCTCATTGGGAGCATTCCCTAGAGGCGAGCCAATTGGTTCTCACGGCACCGGGCGGCGGTTGGAAGCTCACCTTCGATTTGTCAGATGGGTTTGGCGACATCCGGCTGGATGACCTTGAGAAGCCTTACCTCTATTCGGAAAGAAAAACCTGACCACCCGCCCACCGCCGCCACCCCCAGCCCGCGAGGCTGACCGCTAGCGCCGCCGTCAGCGCGAGCACCAGCGCCTGCTCCGCGCCCACCACGGCTGCCAGCGCGGCGTAAGGCCCTCCGAGCAGCGCCGCCTTCGCCGGCGTCAGCCAGAACGCCGCCGCCGCCGCCAGCAGCAGCCTGCGAGACACCGTCCGCGCCGCATCCCTGAGTTCCCCGGTCGCCGCGTTTCCCTTCTCCTCGTTACCCGCTCCGTTCTCCGCCTGCCCTGAGCTTGCCGAATGGGCTGCGTGTCCGCTGTCAGCGGCCAACGCCCGCTCCAGCCACAACCGCGCCGGTAGCAGCAGCAGCACCGCGCGGTAGGGATAGTTGGTGTTCGCCAGCCAGCAGGCGCACCACGCCGCCCCGCCCGCGACAAACCACGCCGCCGTCGCGCCCGTCGCCGGCACGAGCGCCCACAGCGCGCGCGCACGCCGGCCGAAAAACCACACGGCGCCGGCGAGCACCGCGCCAAACGCCACCCATTGCGCCGCCACCGCCGCCGCCCGCGCTACCGCCGGCACCCGCTCCGGCCACTCCGCCATCCCGCGCACCACGCCGAGCCCATAGGCGAAGATCGTGTCGGGCTCCGGCTGGTGCCGTGCCGCCCGCGCAAAATCCGCACGCCAAAGGAAAAACACCGCCGCGCAGCCCGCGCCCGCCGCCGCCACGCGCGCCAGCGCCCGACCGCGCGGCCCCGCGCGCGCCGCAAGCATCGGCAGCGCCGCCACGGGGTAAATTTTCAGCCCCGCCGCCAGCCACAGCAGCACTGCACCCATTGGCCCGCCGAGCATTTCCCTTCGCGCCAGCAGCGCACCCGCCGCCGCCAACAGCAGGAAGATGATGAGGTCATTGTTACCCCGCTCCAGCCCGAGCAGCACCGGCGGCGAGGCGAGCAACGCCAGCGCCACGAGCGCCGCCGCCGGCCGGCGCGGCGCGAGCACCGCCGCCGCGGTGGCGACAAACGCCCGCGCCAGCAGCGGCCCGCGCCAGCGCGCGTCCACCACCATTAGCCCCAGCGGCCCGCCCGCCAGCCACCACGGTCCATAGACATGCGGCCGGCCGAACGAGTCGAACGGGTTAGGCGGCAGATACGGATCCAGCCCCGCCGCCTGCGCCTGCCCCGCCGCGAGCACCGCCACGAGGTCGAGAAAATACGGCTTGTCCGCGAAATGCTCGACGCCAACCCAAGCCCACCCCCCGCCGTGCGCCACCAACGTGAGCAACACCAGCAGCGCCCCGGATGCGAGCGCCAGCGGCCAGCGGAAACGCGGCCAAAAAGCGCTCATCGCGACCCGGGTTTTTCTGCGCGGGTAGAGCGCAGCGGGAAGCACCGTAGGTTGCGCACGCCGAACCAGGTCATGCGCGCGAGGATCGCGCCGTGGCGGAAGCGGGAGATGTTCGTCTCGCCATAGGTGCGGTCTTTGTAGCGCACGGGCACGTCGCGGATGCGTAAGCCGAGCAGCGCCGAGCCAAAGAGGAGGTTGAAGTCGCCGAAGGGGTCGAAGTCGCCAAACGGCGCGATGCGGCGCAGCACGCGCTCGTAGTCGGAACGTAGCAGCATTTTCGTGCCGCAGAGGCTGTCCTTCACCGGCTGGCCGAGCACGAACGAGAGCGAGAGGGCGAAAAATTTGTTACCGAGCAGGTTCAGGAAACGCATCGCGCGCTTCTCCATCGGATAGACGAGGCGGCTGCCGTTGGCGAACTCGGCCGCGCCGCTGGCGATGGCGTCGTAGAACTTGGGCAGCTCCTCGGGCGGCGCGGTGAGGTCGGCGTCCTGGATGACGAGCACCTCGCCCGTCGCGATGGCGAAGCCCGCGTGGACGGCGTCCCACTTGCCCTTGCCCGGCTGCTGGATGGCACGGACGGTGTGCGGGCCGCAGTAGGTGGAGATCTCGCGCTGGATCGCGGCCCAGGTGTCGTCGTGGCTGTGGCCCTCGACA
>CAIPZZ010000127.1 GCA_903869665.1 uncultured Opitutia bacterium
TCCATGCCCGACGCCATCCTCGCGCTCCGCGACCTTCAGGCCCATTTTCCTGTCCGCTCCGGCGTTCTCCGTCGGACGCCGGCGGGCACCGTGAAGGCTGTGGACGGCGTCTCGCTCTCACTCGCTCGCGGCGAGGTTCTGGGGTTGGTCGGCGAGTCGGGCTGTGGCAAGTCCACGCTGGCCCGCGCCATCCTCCGGCTCGTGCCGGTGACGGGTGGCAGCGTCATGCTCGCAGGCCGCGACCTCGCGCGCGCCACCGCCGCCGAGCTGCGCGCCGCGCGCCGCGACCTGCAGATGGTCTTCCAGGATCCGTTCGCCTCGCTCAATCCCCGCCTCACTGTCGGCGCCGCGCTCGCGGAACCGCTGCGCGTCCACCGCGTCTGTCCGCCGGCCGAGGTGCCGGCGCGTGTGGCCGAGCTGCTGACGCTCGTCGGTCTGCCGGCGGCGGCGGCCAACAAATACCCGCACGAGTTCTCCGGCGGCCAGCGCCAGCGCATCGCCATCGCCCGCGCGCTCGCGCTGCGGCCCAAGGTCATCATCGCCGACGAGCCCGTGTCGGCCCTCGACGTCTCGATCCAGGCGCAGATCCTCAACCTCCTCGCCGCGCTTGTGCGCGACATGGGCCTCTCGCTCATCTTCATCGCCCACGACCTCTCGGTGGTGAAACATCTCTCCGACCGCGTGGCCGTGATGTATCTGGGCAAAATCGTCGAGCTCGGCCCCGCCGCCGACGTGATCGAGCGCCCGCTGCACCCCTACACCCGGGCGCTGGTGAGTGCCATCCCTGTGCCCGACCCCGCCATCGAGCGCGCGCGCCAGCGCATCGTGCTCCCCGGCGACCCGCCATCGCCTATCAACCCGCCCCCCGGCTGCGCCTTCCACCCCCGCTGCCCCTTCGCGCTTGAAAAATGCAAGCTCGCCATCCCCCCGCTCACTCCCGCCGACGCCACCCGCGAGGTCGCCTGCGTGCGGCTCGGGGAAATCTGATCAGCTGATGAAATTCCAATTTGAAGCCCGATTATTTTTTGAACTTCTTCTTGAGCCATTCAAAAGCCGCCATCTGGTCATCGAATCTTGCCCGGCGCAGTGTTGCCAACAAATGAATCCTGTCTGGCTTGGCGGGCGCGGTGTTTTGCAATCCCTCGTTGCAGTTTGTGCAGACCGCGCGGAGGTTGGCTGGCGTGTCTTCACCGCCTTTTGATTTGTCAGTGATGTGGCCCATAGTGAGCCGGACTGTGCGCCCCGAATGGAACGGATCAGCATCGCCCGCCGCTAACCCGCACATCTGGCAGGTGTAGCCGTTTCGCTCCAAGACGAACGCGCGGGTTTCCTTGGAAATCTCACGCGGTAAAATCGGCCGACGCTTCGTAGTTTCAAGCAAGTATTGGCCGGGCTTCAGGTTGGCGCGATCTTTGTGCGTGAGAATTTCGTAACCTTGTTCGTCGCGAAGTTCGCGGATGCGCCGCGCCCATTCAGCCGCCCAGCCAGAAGCCTCTTGCAATTCCTCTGAGTCAATTACGCGGCCAAGGTTGGCCAGAATGAAATCAAGCAGCAGTTGTTTTGAGCCTTTTTGCTTTGGCATGGTGTTTGGTTTGTTTTGACCGAGATTCCATGAGCACAAGTTGGCTCTCAGAGGGGAGCGGATACTTGTGGTTTGCGGCTCCGCCCTGTAACGCAGCGAGGATGCGTGTGCCGACAAAACGCGAAACCGGCGGGGGAAATGCGTTACCAATCTGCCGGTATGCAGCCGTTTTTTTTCCGGAAAATTTCCACGAATCAGGAAATCCTTGGATGCGTGCCGCCATGCGAACAGTCAGCCGCGGTGTCTCATCAATCGGGAAATCCGGCCCCGGCGCAGCGTCGGCGATTCCCATGCCGTCAACGCCCAATTCCGCCCAACGCTGTTTAGCGCGAGTCGGGCCTAGATCGGGGCCACCATGCTTTTTCGATCCGCCGACCAGCGTGGGCGCGATGTCATTGGCCTTTTTTTCCCATGCTCTGACACCCGGCCATGCATTGCTGCCCATCAGATCGGTCAGAGCATCACTTACCGTCACCTGCTTGCGGACGCGAAAATGAAAGCTGAAATTCGGGAAGTCCCGCTCGCGGAGCGCTACCAGCACAAAACGTGGGCGCAGTTGCGGCACCCCAAGATCGCTCGCTTGAATCACCCGGAACGACGGGACATAGCCGAGATCATTGAGCTGATCAAGGAGTCTGAGGCGGTAATCAGTGAACTTTGCCGAAGCAAATCCCGGCACGTTTTCAAGGAGCACAGCGCGAGGCTGCATCTCGGCCACCAGCCGCAAAGCCTCCGGGAAAAGATCCCGCTCGTCCTCGCCGCCAAGCTGTCGGCCAGCGATTGAAAACGGAGGGCATGGCACACCGCCCGCGAGAAGATCAACACCTTGGTAATCCCTCCCGTTGATTGCGCGCACGTCAGCTTGGATCACGTTCCATTCAGGGTGATTTGCGCGCAACGTATCACAAGCGTTGGGGTCAATTTCCACCGCACCGACGGAAGTGAAGCCCGCGAGGTGCAAGCCCAATGCTTGGCCTCCCGCGCCCGCGCAAATTTCAAAAACCGTTGGTTGGTTCATCACACACGGATTCATTTGCCTGTTGGGCTTGACTGGCAACGGCAATTTTTACGGCGGTTTCTTGCGAGGCGATATGAGCAAGCTCAAGCCCCTTTCCTATGAGCCGCCCGCAGCAACGGGGCGCACGCGCAGGCGGCGAGGAGCAGCAGCCGGAGGATGGGGCGACGGAAAATCACAGCGCGGCGATTGAGCCGCTCGCCGCCCCCGCCCGCAAGCCGCAAATGCGCCCGCTGACCGGCATTTGGTCACAGAGGACACAGAGCGCGGCCCACCGAGTTCACAGAGCGGAGGAGGGCGAGGAGAGCAGCCCCATCCCTCCGTGCCCTCGGCCTGTCCTCTCCGTGTCCTCTGTGTCCCAAATCCGTTTCAGAATTGATCCGTGCCATCCGTGGTAAAGATTCTACCGCAAAACCGCGCTTGCCGCGCCGCCGTCGTCTCCTACCGTTCCCGCATGGCCGCAACCAGCACCTACCTTGCCGAGGAAGCCCTCGCCCTGCCGCCGGCCCAACGCGCCGAGCTCGCCAAGCTGCTCACGGACAGCCTCGCCGATGACGGCCGCAGCGACGACGAAATCCGCGCCATGCTCCGCGCGCGCCTCGACGCCCTCAAGTCCGGCAAAGATGCGGGCCTCTCGTTCGAGGAAGTCTTCGGCGAGCCGGCATGAAGGTGGTGTTCAGCTCCCTGTTCAAAGCGGATTTGCTAGAGGCCGAGACCCACTATGCCAGCATCTCGCCAAGGCTGGGCGATGATTTACACAGCCGGGTGAAAGAGACGGTTCGCGCCGTGATTCAATGGCAAGGCGGAGACCACGTCGGTCCGCATGGCTATCCCTGCCGGCGGTGCCGTCCGTTTCCTCACTTGGTCTATTACGAAATCACGGGCGACACGCTCCACGTTCTCGGCCTCGTGCATGAGCGCCGTCATCCGGATTACCTGCGGAAAAATCTCGGGAACAAAGATTGAGATTTGTGGGCATCAGTTTTTCTCCGACTCTGCCGTGCGCTCGCCGAAGCGACACAGCGTGAACTCCACGACACGCCGCGCGCACCCATGTAGCGGCCCGCATGTGGACGCGCCACATACCGGAAATTTTGTTTGCCCCGGCCCGAGCGCGGGGGCTGGATGGCGTGGCGTTTGCTACCACCAAACCCCTTCTCTCCCCACCATGTCCTCCAAGCCCCCGCCGGTCTCCGCGCCGCTCACCTTCGATCTGCCTGTGGCACTGCTCGCCAAGATTGGGACGCACCGCCGTCGTGAGAAGCTTCGCTCGACGAGCGAGGTGGTGCGGCTGGCGATCCGGGAATTCGACTTCGGCGGCTACACGACGACGGCGGACGAGCACCGGCAGGTGTCGGTGCGGCTCGCGCCGCGCGTGAAAAACTTCCTCGTGCGGACGGCAAAAAAGAAGGGTGTGAGCGTGGGCGAGCTGCTGCGCGCTGCGCTCGAGGCGCTGCCGGCGGGCAAGGCGGCGAAGTGAGGCTGGCGGAGGGCAAGCCTGTTCCGCGCAAGGCGACATTAACCATCAGGCAGCGGGAATCGGAAAGCTGAAAATTGGGTCAGGGCGCTGTGGCGGGCGGCGGAGCGGCCGGGGACGCGGGCTGGTTGAGCGGGCGCAGCCAGACGTTGCGGTAGCGGACAGGGTTGCTGTGGTCCTGCAACTCGATGAAGACCTCGGGCGGGTGGGGCGCGCCGTATTTGCCCAGGGCCTTGTGCGGCACGCTGCCCACGCCGTCGGTCGAGCCGAAAAACTCCGTGCGGTGCTGCACGACGAGGCCGTTGTGGATCACGGTGACGGCGGCCTTTTTCACCAGCGTGCCGGCGGCGTCCCAGCGCGGGGACTCGAAAACGAGGTCGTAGGTCTGCCACTCGCCGGGCGGGCGCGAGGCGTTGACGAGCGGCGGCTGCTGGCCGTAAAGCGCGGCGGCCTGGCCGTCGGCGTAAGTGGGGTTGTTGTAGGAGTCGAGGATCTGCACCTCATAAATGCCGTTGATGAGCACGCCGCTGTTGCCCCGGCCCTGACTGGAGCCGGTGACGTTGGCGGGCGTGGCAAACTCGAGGTGGAGCTGGAAATCGGCGAACTTCTCCCGCGTGCGGACGCCGCCGGAGCCGCGGGTGGACTCGAAATAGCCGTCGGCGACGCGCCAGCGGGCCGGGTTGCCACGCGCGTCGGACCAGCGGGAGAGATCCTTGCCGTCAAAGAGCA
>CAIPZZ010000128.1 GCA_903869665.1 uncultured Opitutia bacterium
ATTTTCACAACGCCCTTCGCCAGCTCGTCGCCGCCGTAGATGAGCGCGAGCCGCGCGCCTGACTCGGCGGCGGCCTTGAACTGCTTGCCGAACGCCAGCTCCCTCATCGGATACTCCACCGCGAAGCCCGCCGCGCGCAGCGCGTGAATGTCGGCGAACGCCGCGCGCCGCTCTGCCTCGCCGCCAATGACCGCGTAGAGGTCGGGCGCGCTCACGAGCGCGGGCATGAGGCCGCGCTGCTCCAGCAGCAGCGCAAACGTCATGTCGCCGATGGCGAACCCGACGGCGGGCAGCGCGGGGCCACCGAGCTTCTCCACCAAGTCGTCATAACGTCCCCCGCCCGCGATGGCGCGCAGCTCGCCCTTGCGGTCGAACGCCTCGAAGACGAAACCCGTGTAGTAGGCCAAACCACGCACAACGCCCAGGTCCACCTGCACAAAGTCCGCGAGGCCCATCGCGCGGAGGCTGTCGAGGAGCTTTTTCCAGTCGGCGAGGCGGGTGGAAACTTTCTCGTTGCCGAGCGCGGCGAGCGCGGCTTCGAGCGCGGCGAACGATTTGATCTCGAGAAACGCGAGCACCTTGGCCTTGAGCGCGGCGTCCAACGGGCCGAATTGCTCGGCGTAAGCCTTGAATGCGTCATCACCTAGTTTCTCAAACTTATCCACCGCGCCGAGCACGGCGCGGGCGCGCGCCTCGTCGAGGCCGAGCGCCTCAAGGTAAAAAAACCACAGGTTGCGGTCACTCAGGCGCACGAAAAAATCCTGCTCCGTCAGGCCGAAGGCGCGCAGGCATTGGATGAGCAGAGCGATCAGCTCGGTCTCGGCCTCGGGGCCGGGCTCGCCGAAGAGATCGGCGTTGAACTGGTGGAAACAGCGCCCGCGGCCTTTCTGCATACGCTCGTAACGGAAAAACTCGGCGATGCTGAACCATTTGATCGGGCGCTTGAGCGAGCTGGCCTTCTCGCCGACGAGGCGGCAGACGGTCGGCGTCATCTCCGGTCGCAGCGCAACCTCGCGGCCGCCCTTGTCAGTGAAGCTGAAAAGCTGCGCCTCGATCTCGTCCCCAGACTTGGCGCGGTAGAGGTCGAGCGGCTCGAGCACGGGCGCGTCGTATTCCTGAAAACCGAAGGCACGGGCGGTCTGCCGCCAGACGCGGAAGAGGTGGTTCCGGCGCGCGAGCGCGTCGGGATAAAATTCACGGAAGCCGGGCAGGGATTGGAACGAGGGCATGGGAGCGAGCACGCAGACGTTGCGAAACGGCGCGGCGCGCGGCGATGAAAAATTATCGTGGCCTCTTATAAGCCTTGTCATCGCGAGCCCGGCTCAACCCGTTCGACAAGCTCAGGGCTTTGAGCCTGCCGAAAGGCCGGCGGCGTCGCGCCAGCAAGCTACCGGATAGAATGCTTGGTCGCTATGTTCCTCGCGTTGACAGGCAAAGGCGCGCCCTACCCCGGACGCAAAAAAGGCCGGCCAACGCGGCCGGCCTGAAATTTTTCGGCGATCTGCGGCCCACGCCGCGCGCCTCACAGCTTCGCGATATCAATTTTCTTGATGAGCTGCTTGAGGATTTTGCCGGACTTGAACTTCACGACCGCACGCTCGGGAATGACGACTTCGGCCTCGGGCTTGTTGGGGTTGCGGCCGACGCGGGCCTTGCGCTTCTGCACCTCGAGCACACCGAAGTTGCGCAACTCGACGTTACGGCCCTTGGCGAGCGCGTGCATGATGATGTCGAGCGTCATCTGGACCGTGGCGACGACTTCCTTTTGCGGGAAGCCGGTCTTCTCGTAGATTTCGAGGACAATCTCGCGTTTGGTTAGGTTGGTGGACATGGCGTTTTCTCCTTGGGGCTGGGAGTCTTGGGTTGCTGGCATGATTGCTAACTGTGGCTAGGCTTAAGCGCGACGGCCCGCATGGCAACCTTTTAACAGTCGCCCGCGGTCGGCGGTTTGCAAACATCTAGGGGACAAAACCTAGGCAATGGAAATTTTTTAGAAATCCAAATCTTTTTCCTGCTGGCTGCAGGCCTCGTGAAAAATTGTGCGGCATCGGGTGGGTCCGCTTTGTCGGGCCACGTCCGACAAGGTTAAAACCACAATCATGCGTAACACCCGCGTTTGACTGCGCGCGCCGCGAGCGATGTGCTGGGCGCGACCTATGCCCGATCCCGCCCAAGTCAGCTCAATGTTCGGCCGCATCGCCCGTCGTTACGACGTGGCGAACCGGCTGCTGAGCGGCGGCGCGGACGTGTGGTGGCGCCGCCGGCTCGTCGCCACCACGCACCGCGCCGCGCCGCGGGCCACGCTCGACCTCGCCACCGGCAGCGGTGATGTGGCGCTCGCTCTCGCCCGCGCGCTGCCACCGGAGACGTGCGTGACGGGGATGGACTTCTGCGCGCCGATGCTGGCCGAGGCGGAAAAAAAGCGCGCCGCCGCCCGGGGCCTGCGCGCCAAGGTCGCGTTCCGCGCGGGCGATGCGCTCGCGCTGCCGCTGGCAGACGCGAGCATGGACGCGGTGACCATCGCCTTCGGCCTTCGCAATCTCGCCGACCGCGCGCGAGGTCTCACCGAGATGCGGCGCGTGCTGCGGCCGGGTGGGCGGCTGCTGGTGCTGGAGTTCTCGCAGCCGCAGGCGTGGTTCCGGCCGCTGTATTTTTTTTACCTACGAACAATTTTGCCCGCGCTGGCCCGCCTCGTGACCGGCGACCGCTCGGCGTATGAATACCTGTGCGGCTCCATCGCGGAGTTTCCCAATCACCAAAAACTGGCGGAGGAAATCAGGAGCGCCGGCTTCGCGCGAGTGTCGGTCACGCGGATGACGTTCGGCATCGTCGCACTGCACGAGGCCGAAAAATAGCGCGGCCTAATCCGCCATCGCCGTTGCTGATCCTCTGCCTGCGCCCGGGATCCGTTCGGCTCACGCGAACGACTTCCCGCAGCCGCAGGTGCTCTTGGCGTTGGGGTTTTTGATCTCGAAGCCCTTTCCATGCAGCCCGTCGTCAAAGTCAATGCTCGTGCCCGCGAGCTGCGCGAGGCTGGCGGCGTCCACCACGATTCGCACCCCCTCGCTCTCAAACTCGCGGTCGCCCGCGCGGGGCGCGTCGTCGAAGCCCATGCCGTATTGCAGGCCGGAGCAGCCGCCCTCCTCGGTGAAGACGCGCAGCGCCCGGGCGCCGGCGGCGGCCTCGGCCTGCATGGCGCGCACGCGGGCGGCGGCGCGAGAACTGAGCGTGATCATGGGCGGCACCATGCGCCGCACGGGGCACGCGTCAAGCATACCCGGGGCAACGCGGCGGTTTTCGCCACGAGCCAATTTCCCCGCTTGCCAGCGCGCGGCTGGGCGGCTTTTGTGCCATTCCCGACGTGGCAAGCCTCAAGCACATTTTCAACGAACTCCAATACGAGATGACCCGCGCCATCGCCGAAGGCGGCATGGGCGTGGTCTATCAGGCCCACCAGAAGGGCGCGGGCGGTTTCCGTAAGGTCGTCGCGGTGAAACTCATCCGCGAGGAGTATTCCACGATCGAGGAGTTCCAGAGCAACTTCATCGGCGAGGCGCGGCTCGTAGCCGATCTGATTCACACTAACATCGTCCAGACCTACCACCTCGGAAAGATTGGCGGCCAGTATTTCATGGTCATGGAGTTCGTGAACGGCGTGAACCTCGAGCAGTTCCTCGAACGCCACCGCACGCTCGGCAAGCCCATGCCGGTGGACCTCGCGGCGTTTGTCGTCTCCCGTATCGCCCGCGGTCTCAGCTACGCCCACCAGAAGCGCGACATCGAGGGCCGCCTGCTCGGCATCGTCCACCGCGACATCTGCCCCAAGAACATCATGATCGGTTACGAGGGCGACGTGAAGCTCACCGACTTCGGCATCGCGAAGGCCCTCGACCTCATGTATAATGAGGAGGGTCAGGTGATCGCCGGCAAGGACGAGTATCTCTCCCCCGAGCAAGCCAGCTACGCTGTGACCGACGCCCGCGCCGACCTCTTTCCTCTCGGCATCGTGCTCACCGAGCTGCTCCACGGCCGCAACATCTTCCGCGGCGCCGATCGCGAGGGCTCCCGGGACAACATCCTCAAGCTCCCCATCCCCGTCTTTTCCACCCTGCGCTCTGACATTGACCCCAAGCTTGAGGCTATCATCCAAAAGGCTCTCCAACGCGACCGCGAGAACCGCTACCAAAGCGCCTACGAGATGATGACCGCGCTGGAGCGTTACCTTTACTCCTACGGCTACGGCCCCACCAACGAAAAACTCGGCGTGTATCTCAAAGAGGTCATGGGATACCGCGAACCCGGCTCCGCCCCCAGCCCCACGCCCGCCTGACGCCCCCGCGCCAGACAGCCATGAGCGGCCCCGGTTTCAGCCACGAGCTCCGCCAGCGCCAGACGCAGGCCACCGTCCTCGCGCCCCAGCTCCGCCAATCCCTAAAAATCCTCCAGGTCGCGGCGCTCGACCTCCGCTCCGTGATTCAGGAGGAGCTGCAAAGCAACCCCGTGCTCGACGAGGAATCTCCGTCCGACAACGTCAGTCTTGAAAAGGAGCGCGAGGCCGAGGACGCGGACAAAAACCCCGGCGACAAGGACGACCCGAACGACGAGCACCGCGAGGAGATGGATTTTTCCAAGGAGTTCGAGATCCTCGGCAAGCTCGACCAGGACTGGCGCGACCACCTCGCCAACGCCGGCGGCAGCCAGCAGCACACCGCCGAGGACGCCGAGAAGCGCCAGCACTTTTTCGACTCGCTCGTCAGCGAGACCTCGCTTCAGGAGCACCTCATGGGCCAGGCCGAGCTCGCCGACCTGGCCGCGCCGGTGCTCGAGGCCCTGCGCCACCTCGTCGGCAGCCTCAACGACCGCGGCTTCCTCACCCAGACCGTCTCCGATCTCGCCCTCCAGGCCCGCCTCCCGCTTGACGCCATGCAGGAGGCCGTCCGCGTCCTGAAAACCTTCGAGCCGCCCGGCATCGGCGCCGCCGATGTCGGCGAGTGCCTCCTCCTCCAGCTTCAGTCCAAGGGCCGCGGCGGCTCGCTCGCCGCCCGCGTCGTGCGCGACCACTTCGCGCTCCTCTCCCGCCGCCGCATCCCCGAGCTCGCCCGCAAGACCGGCGCCTCGCCAGACGATGTGCAACGCGCCGTCGCCGAGATCGGCGCCCTCGACCCCGCCCCCGGCCGCCGCTTCGCCGAGGACAGCAACCGAGTCGTGGTGCCCGACGCCGCCGTCGAGCGCGACGGCGACGGCTGGAAAATCACCCTCAACCGCGACTACATCCCCCGCCTCCGCATCAACCCCACCTACCGCGACCTCATCGCCAAAGGCACCCTCTCACGCCAGGAGGGCGAATATCTCCGCGAGCGCATCCGCTCCGGCAAGTTTCTGATCAACTCCATCGCCCAGCGCCAGCAGACCATTGAGCGCATCACCCGCGAGATCCTGGCCGCCCAGAAAGATTTCTTCGAGCACGGCGTCTCACGCCTTCACCCGCTCACCATGACGCAGATCGCGTCCGTCGTAGGCGTCCACGAGACCACCGTCAGCCGCGCCATCGCCAACAAATACCTGAAGACCCCCCACGGCGTCTTCGATTTCAAGTATTTCTTCACCCCCGGCTACCAGGCCGCCGGCGGCGGCGCCGCCGTCTCCAACACCAGCGTGAAGGAGATGATCGCCGACCTCGTCTCCGCCGAGGACCGCGCCCATCCGCTCAGCGACCAGGAGATCGTCGCCCGCCTGCAGGAAAAGGGCCTCACCATCGCCCGCCGCACCGTCGCCAAATACCGCGAGGAGCTCGGCCTGCTCCCCAGCAACCTCCGCCGCGACTACGCCTGAGCGCGCATGAGGCAAATGCGCTTGCCTCCCTGGTCGGCAAAAGGGCATCGTGACCCCGCCCATCCGCGTTGCCCCGAGGTTGGGAAAACTTTCGCCGCTTCCCCATGAAAACCGCCCCGCTCGCTCTCGCCGCCCTCCTTGCCCTCGCCATTGCGCCTGCTTTCGCCGCGCCTTCCGTCCCGGCCGCGTCCGCCGCCACGGCCACGCCCGCGCTCAAGCCCGCGCCGCAAGGCGATTACACCGAGACTTTCGACACGCTTTACAACACCCTCACGGTCGAGCGGCGCGGCACGCTCGTCGAGCTGCGCGCCCGCTCGCGGCGTGGCGAGTTTTACGAGTCGGTCGTGGATGTGGCCGACCCGCTCAAGCTCCAGCTCCAATACTCGCGCACCGTCTATGCCGCCGCGTTTTTTCAGCCCGAGCCGAAGCGCGCCCTCATCATCGGCCTCGGCGGTGCGGGCGTCCACCGGCTCTTCGCCCATGCCTACCCCGACGCCGTCCTCCAGACCGTCGAGCTCGACCCAAAAATTTACGAACTCTGCCAGACCCACCTCGACTTCAAGCCCACCGCCAAAACTCCCGTCGCCCTGATGGACGGCCGGATGTTCGTGAAGCGCGACAAGGAAAAATACGACTGGATCCTTCTCGACGCCTTCCGCGGCGGCTACGTCCCGGCGCACCTCAAGACCGAGGAATTCCTCCGCGAGTGCGCCGCTCGCCTGACCGAAAAGGGTGTGTTCATTAACAACCTCCATGAGGGCACCGAGCTGTTCTACGCCGACATCAAGACCATGCAGGCGGTCTTTGCGCAGGTCGTGCTGCTCAACCCGCCCGAGAGCGGCAACGTCATGGCCTTCGGCGTCACCTACAAAACGCCCGTCATCACCGACCCCTCGAAATGGACGGACACCGCCGTCGTCGGCAAACGCTTCGAGGGCCGGGTGGACCTCGCCGCCATCAAGGGCGAGCTAAAGCCCATCCCCAAGGAGGTCGCCGCCGCCAAGGTCATCACCGACGATTTCAACCCCGCCGAGCTGCTCAACGTCATCAAGACCAACGACGAGGCCAAGGATCGGTGAGCCCCCGCGCCCAAACCGATCATTTGAATTCAGAAGCCAGAGAACCAAGAAAAAGCCGCTGATTTACGTTTCATGTCTGCTTGGCTTCGGAATCAAATTTGCCCATGAGTGACACGCCGACAAAATCGAGCCACACCGCCCGCAACACCGGGATTGGCGTCGCAGTGGCGTTGCTGCTCTATGTTCTGAGCTTCGGGCCTGCTAACCGAATGACACTCGTAGATCCAAACGCGATTTCAATCGTTCCGTCTGAATTGGAACAAAGGGTGAGTAAAATCTACGCGCCAGTATATTGGTTGGGCTGGCACGACAAAATTATCAGCCGGCCATTCTTAAACTGGTATTGCCACCTTTGGGCCGTGGATTTGAAAGACGAGATAGCTTGGCATTTCGAGTGGGATTTTCATTAAGTTTCGGGTTGCCCAGTTCAGTTTTGGATTTCATCCCTCACGGTTTCCACCCCCATGTCCCTCTTCATCGGCATTGATTCCGGCACCCAGTCCGTCAAGGCGGTCGTCCTCGACCTCGACACCCGCAAGGTCGTCGCGGAGGCCCGCGCGCCCCACGCGCTCATTCCCGGCCTCCCGGTCGGCCACATGGAGCAGCACCCGCAGGAGTGGGCGTCCGCGCTCGATACGGTGATCGCCGCCGTCTGCGCCAAAGTTGACCGCGCCCGCGTGCGCGGCATCGGCGTTTCCGGCCAGCAGCACGGCTTTGTCCCGCTCGACGCCGCCGGTCAGGTCATCCGCCCCGCCAAGCTATGGTGCGACACCAGCACGACTGAGGAGTGCGCCCTCATCACCAAGAAACTCGGCGGGCCCAAGGCCGCCATCCGCCAGACCGGCAATCTCATCCTCCCCGGCTTCACCGCGCCGAAAATCCTCTGGCTGAAACGCCACGAGCCCAAGAACTACGCCCGCCTCCGCCACGTCCTGCTACCGCATGACTTCCTGAACCTCCACCTCACGGGCAACTATTTCATGGAGTTCGGCGACGCCTCCGGCACCGCGCTGATGGACGTGCGCAAGCGCACGTGGTCCAAGGCGGTCATCAACGCCATTGATAAAAACCTTGCCGGCTGGCTCCCGCCTATCTCCGCCTCGCACGAAGCCGCCGGCACCCTCCGGCCCGAGCTGGCGAAAAAGTTCGGCCTCTCCACCGCCGTCGTCGTGAGCGCTGGCGGCGGCGACAACATGATGGGCGCCATCGGCACTGGCAACGTCGCCCCCGGCGTCGTCACCGCGAGCTTCGGCACCAGCGGGACCATCTACGCCTATGCGGCCCAGCCGGTCATTGACCCGCAGGGCGAGATCGCGGCCTTCTGCTCCTCGACCGGCGGCTGGCTGCCGCTGCTCTGCACGATGAACGTCACCACCGTCACCGAGCAGGTGCGCGCGTTGTTCAAGCAGGACCACGCCGCCCTCAACGCCGCCATCGCCGCCACTCCGGCCGGCGCCGGCGGCCTCGTGCTGCTGCCCTACCTCGCCGGCGAGCGCACGCCCAACGTTCCCGAAGGCTCTGGCGTGTTGCTCGGCCTAAACAACCAGACCTTCACCGCCGGTCACCTCGCCCGCGCTGCCATGGAGGGCGCGACAATGGGCATGAACTACGGCCTGCGCCGCCTCGCCGCCCTCGGCGTGAAGGCCAAGGAGATCCGCGTGACCGGCGGCGGTGCCAAGTCCGCCGTGTGGCGGCAGCTCATGGCCGACATTTTCGGCGTGCCCGTCGTGGCCATGGTCGAAGACGAGGGTGCCGCGCTCGGCGGCGCGCTGCAAGCCGCATGGTGCGTCTCCCTGCGCGACGGCAAGAAGGCCAAGCTCACCGACTTCACCACCGGCACCGTCGCCCTCGACGAGTCCACACGCTGCGCGCCAAATAAGAAAAACGTCGCCCGCTATCGGGAGCTCCAGGCCTTACAGGACAGTCTGAGCGTGGCGCTGCGCGCCAAGATTTTCCCGGCGCAACGGAAGCTGGCGTGAAGCCTCCCGGCTCTCCCGAGCCGGGCTACACGGCCGGCCTTCACGCCAAGCCCGCCAAACTCGTAGCCCGCCTCGGGAGAGGCGGGACAAAACCGCCCACCATGCCCTTCACGCCCAAGTCAAAGCTCCCGCGCCTCCCACGCGAGTTTTACCAGGGCAGGGCAGCCGTCCTCTGGACGCACACCTTCGAGCACCGCGCCACCGGCTGGCTCGACGTGCCATTTCACGGCCGCTTCCGCGAAATCCTGCTCCACGCCTGCGCCCGCTACCAGCTCGCCTGCCCGGCCTATATGCTGATGCCCGACCACTGGCATCTCGTCTGGCTGGGGCTGGCGGAGGAGAGCGACCAATATACCGCCACGAGTATGCTGCGAAAGCACCTTCAGCCGCATCTGGACGCGGCCAAGCTGCAAGACCGCGCCCATGACCATGTGCTGCGGGAGAAGGAGCGGGAACGGGGTGCGTTTATGTCGGCCTGTCGCTATGTGCTGGAGAATCCGGAGCGGGCCGGGCTGGTGCCGCAGTGGTCCGCTTGGCCGTATGTTGGTGCGATGGTTCCGGGCTATCCTGATTTTGATCCTAGGGCGGATGACTTCTGGGAGGATTTCTGGAAAATTTACCTGCGGCTGAGCGATCGCAATCCTCCGGATCCCGGCCAATCCGTCCCGGCTCTCCCGAGCCGGGCTACACCAAACTTGTAGCCCGCTTCGGGAGAAGCGGGACTCCGATGGCAGCAGCCCCTCCGCCGGTTGCGCCTTGCGCGGCGCGGACATTCCCTTTGCCTTGGACACCGTGTCAACCGCCGCGCCCGCTCCCTCGCCCACGCCGCTCAAACGTCCGCTCTCGCTCGGCGTCATCTTCCTGACGCTCTACATCGATCTCATTGGGTTCTCGATCATCTTTCCGCTCGGGCCGGACCTGCTGAAACATTACCTCGCCGTGGACGGACAAAGCGGCGCGCTCGGCTGGCTGCTCGCGCATATTGACACGCTCGCCCGCAGCGCTGGCATCGAGAACTATGCGCCGGTGCTCTTCGGCGGCGTGCTCAGCTCCGTATTCTCCGTGCTCCAGTTTGTCTTCGCGCCGTTCTGGGGCGCGCTTTCCGACCGGCGCGGGCGGCGTGGCGTGCTGCTGCTGACAGTCGCCGGCACCGCGCTTGGCTACCTCGTGTGGGCGGTGAGCGGCTCGTTCTGGATGTTCCTGCTCTCCCGAGTCGTGACCGGCGGCTTCGGCGGCAATCTCTCCGTCGCCACCGCCGCCGTGGCCGACGTGACCACGCGCGAGGAGCGCTCGAAAGCGATGGGCCTGGTCGGCGCGGCCTTCGGCCTCGGCCTCGTCACCGGCCCAATGCTCGGCGCGTTCGCGCCGCACCTCGACATCGCCGTCCACCCGACGCTCGCGCGCTTCGGCTTCAACCCATTCTCCATCGCCGCGCTAATGGCCTTCGCGCTCAGCGTCGTGAACCTCGTTTGGATCTGGCGGCGTTTCACCGAGACGCTCACGCCCGCCATGCGCGCCGAAGCCCGCGAGCCGCGCCTCCGCAACCCCATCGCCGCCATCTTCGGCCTCGCCAGTCCGGCACTGCGCCGAGCGAACCTCGTGGCGTTCGTCTTTTCCGTCGCGTTTGTCGCGATGGAGTCGTCGCTCACGTTTCTTGCCACGAAGCGATTCAATTACACCGAGCGCGAGAACGGCTTGCTCCTCGGCTTTCTCGGCCTGTGCGCTATCGTAACGCAGGGCTACATCGTGCGGAAAATGCTGAAAACCATGGAGGAAATCCGCGTGCTCACCCTAGGCCTCGCGTTCTCGGCCGTCGGCCTCGTCGCCATCGGCTACGCTGACCGCCTCGCCGTGTTGCTCGCCGGAATCGCCTGCCTCGCGCTCGGCTCCGGCCTCGTCAACCCCGCCACCAGCGGCCTTATCTCGCTCTATGCGGGGCCGGAGGAGCAGGGCCGCGTGCTCGGCATCTTCCGCTCGCTCGGCTCGCTGTCGCGCGCGATCACGCCGCTGCTCGCGGGTGTCATGTTCTGGCGGCTCGGCGCGACCAGCGTGTTCGTCGGGGGTGCGGTGATGTCGCTCTTCGCGCTCGGGCTGAGCACGACGCTGCCGAAACCGATGAAATAAAAATGCGCGCGCGCCCACGGGTTGCCTTTTTCACCGCCGCGCTATCCCTGCTCGCGGGCTGCGCCACGCCCAAAACCGGCGTCAGCCACCGCACGGTCGTGCCGCCGACGGAAACCTCCGTCACGCTGCCCGCCGAGATCGTCGGCGGCCAGTTCCTCGTCGTCACCCAATGGGACGCCAACGGCCCGTGGCGATTCCTCGTGGACACCGGCTCGACGGTCACCCTCATCTCGCCCGAGTTCGCGCGCCGTTACGCCACCGAGGAGCCGGCGGGCGACATGGCCGCCGTGCGCGTCCGTTCCGCCGACGGCCGCAATGCACTTCTGCCCGGCGTGCGCGTGGGCGCGCTCGCGCTCGGCGCGGTGCGCTTTGAGCACGTATCCGCGCTGATCTACGACTTCGACGAGCTCTCCGCGCATTATGGCCGAAAAATTGACGGTATCATTGGTTACACGCTGTTCCGCGACACGGTGCTGACACTCGACTACCCGCGCTCGGAGCTCCGCCTCGCGCCCGCCGCCACCGCGCCTGCCTTGAGCCAAGCCGAAAGGCCCGCGCTACCCGGCCGTGTGCTGCCGCTGCTCGGCGACTGGAGCCGCCCCGTCGTTGCCGCGCAACTCGGGGACCGTTCGCTCAACGTGCTGCTCGACTCCGGCAGCGACAGCGGGCTGCGTTACAACCCGGACAACCGCATCCCGCGCTACGCCGTCCCGCCACGCCCGGGCGCGACCGTCGCCACGCTCACCGGCGACCGCCAGCAGGAGATCGGCCGCCTCGCCGACGACCTTGTCGTTGGCGGGCGCACGTTTGAGCGGCCCGTCGTCGAGCTGACCGACCAGCCTTCGGCCGTCGGCTCCACGGTGCTCCGCCATTTTCGCATCACGCTCGACCCGCAGCACGGCCTTGCCAGCTTCGAGCGCGACGGCGACGACCCCGTCGCCAGCGGTCCGCTACGCAACGCGGGCGTGAGCTTCCGTCGCTTTCCCGCCTACTGGCGCGTCGTGAGTGTCGTGCCCGGCTCTCCCGCCGACGACGCGGGCCTCGAGTCGGGCGATCTCGTCACGCGCATCAACGGCGAGCCCGTCGCGCAATGGGGGCTCGACCGCTACGAGGCGCTCGTGCGCGCCGCGCCCGCAGTGGATTTCACGCTGCTCTACGGCCGCACGGAAGCGGTCGAGCGCATCCGCACCTTCGAGCTCGTGCCCTAACCGCCGGCGCTCAGCCCGTTCGGAGTTTGGAGTTTCGAGCTCTGTTTATTGACCAAGTAAAAGCTCGAAATTCAGAACCCCGATCCGCCCCCACCCCACGTGAGCCGAGCCAACTGCGCGGCGCCGAACGCGGCGAGACCGGCGCCCGCCAACCGGTTGACCCAGCGCAAACCGTCCGGCCCGAGATGCCGCCGAAACCAGCCCGCCGCGCCGCTCCACAACAGCCACCACAGCGCGGAGCCGGAGAACACGCCCGCGACAAACTGCGTCGCCGTCCACGGCGTGTCACCGATGACCTCGCGCCCGAGGGCGGCCGCCACCCCTGCGAACGAGAGGATCGTCATCGGGTTCGCCAGGGTGAGCACGAAGGTCGAACCAAACGCTGCGCGCAGATTGCGCGCATGTGCTGGCGACAGCTCGGTCTTCTTGGCCGGTGCGCGCCAGAGGCGCACCCCGAAGATCACCATAAAAATCCCGCCGCCCGCCTGTAACGGCGTATGGAAACGGTTCACGGTCGTCACCAACGCTGACAGGCCAAACGCCGCTGTCGCCCCGCAGAGCGTGTCCGCCGTCGCCGCGCCCAGGCCCGACACGAAGCCCACCAGCCGCCCGTCGGTGAGCGTCCGTCGCAGGCAGAGCAGCGCGATCGGCCCGACCGGCGCGGCGATGGCGATGCCCGTGGCCATGCCACTAAGGAGGGGAAACGTCATGAAAAGCGCTGGCAGACTGCGGGCCGGTCGTGCCGGGTGTCAACGCGCCTTACCGGCCGCTGGTGTTAGCAAAAAATCGGCCGCGAGGGGCACCGCCTCGGCGTTCGCGTCGGCGAGCACATAATGGCCGGCGTCGGCGAGATGGTGGGCCTGCGCCTGTGGCAGGCGACGCCGCCATTCATTGAAATACCAGTCGTGGAAGCAAAAATCTTTTCCGCCCCAGACGATGAGTGCGGGCCGGTCGCGGAAGTATTCCAGTCCGGCCTCGGCTGCCGCCAGCGCCGGCCAGCTCGGGTGTGACGCGTCCATCGGGATATCTTTCACAAAGGCGTCCACCGCCACCCGGTTCGCCCATGAGCCGTAGGGCAGCAGAAAACCGCGCCGTTCGTCGGCGGTGAGTTTTCGCCGGTGCATGGACATCCACGCCGCCGGGCCGGCAAAGGCGTTGAGGCCGCGCACCAGCGGCGTGCCGGGAAACTTGGTTTTGCAGAGCGCGATCCGCGCCGGGATGTGCGGCGAGGAAAACGCGGCCGTGTTTAAGATGACGATGCGGCCGATCAGCTCCGGCCGCCGGGCCGCAAAACCAAAGCCGATCGCCCCGCCCCAGTCGTGGACGACGAGGTGGATTTTTTTTAACCCCAATGAGGCGACGAGCGCGGCCACATCGTCCACCCGCGTCGCCAGCGTGTATGGATAGTCCTGCGGCTTCTCCGAAAGTCCCATGCCGATGTGGTCGGGCACGATGCAGCGCAGTGCCGGAGCGATGGCTGACACGAGCTCGCGGTAGTAGAACGACCAGGTCGGGTTACCATGCAGCATGAGCACCGCCTCGTCGCCGCGTGGGCCTTCGTCGAGGTAGCTCATGCGCGCGCCGCGCGAAGTGGTGAACGCGCGCGGCGTGAACGGGTAGAGCGGCCGCAACCAGTCGGGAATTTCGCCGGGCGTTACCATTCGAGCGCGAGCATCAGGCTGTTGAGGCCGCTGCCGATGCCGAGCAGCGCGACCTTGTCGCCATTTTTCACCGCGCCGGCCTCGGTGGCGAGCGCGAGCGTGGCGGGCAATGCGACCGAGCCGGTGTTTCCTAACGTCTCAAACGTCGAGAAGTCCTTCGCGAGATCGAGGCCGATCGCCTCGTAAAGTTTTCGCCGGTGCGTGCTGCCGACTTGATGGCAGATGAAGCGGTCCACGCCCGCCCCACCCCACGCGGTTTCCGCACAAAAATCTTTCCAGGTCTCGCGCGCGAGCGCCAGGCCGGCATTGAGCAGCGCCTCGCTGTCGGTCTGCATCGCGAGGGAGTCCGCGCCGTGGGTGTCACCCTGGCAGAGTTCGCTGTGCGCTGTGGCCGCGCGTGCCACGCCGCCGAGCAGCCGGTGCGCCCGGCCCTTGACGAGGTCGCGGTGGCAAACCACGGCCGCGACCGCGCCGGAGCCGATGGTCAGGTTGGCGAAAAACGGCTTGATGCCGTGGCGGTCCAGCGGCTGCTCCAGCAGGGTTCGAATCGTCTGCCCGACGAGCGGGCCACCGTTCTCGCCCGCCACGATGAGTGCGCAACGGATCTGCCCCGATTCGATGAGTCCCGCCGCAACGGTGAGCGAGTTGAGAAAGCCGAGGCAGGCATTGGACACATCGAAAATCTGCGCCGTCGCCGGCAGCCCGAGCTTGCGATGGGCGAACGCCGCCGTCGCCGGCTCCATCATGTCGCGACACACCGCCGCGTGGATGAACAGCTCGACTTGCTCCGCCTTGAGCGCCGATTTCGCCAACGCCGCCCGGCCCGCCGCCGCACTCGCGTCCGACGGCCGCGTGCCCGCCGGCCAGACGCGCCGCTCGCGAATCCCGGTCATCAATTCCAGCCGCCCCTCGGGCAGCTTGAGCCGCTCATAGAGCGGTCGCAGCCGCGTCTCGATCTCCACCGAGGTGAGAACCTCCTCCGGCAGCGCGACAGCGAGGGATTCGATGCAGGTGTGGGTAAATTTCATTTCACAGGAGGGAACGGAGGCTTCCGGGTGGGTGGCGCCCCATCTCCGTTATCTCCGGTTCAGATGGGAGGCTCATTTCGATTCCGGCCGCATGGCCAGTCGGATGATCTCCTTGTCGAAGAAATTGCTGCCCAGGCCGGCGTCCACCACGAGCGTGGCCCCGTTCACCCCACTGCTGCGCGGGCTAAGGAGGAACAGCGTGGCGTCGGCCACCTCCTGGGTGGCAAGGTTGCGTTTACGGAAGGTGAGCTTTTCCGCGTAGAGGTAGCTCTCCAAGTAGCCGGGGATGCCAGCCGACGCGCTGGTCTTGAGCGGACCGCTGCCGACGACATTAAAACGCACCTCCGAGTCCGCGCTGAACGATTTCGCCAGAAAGCGCGTGGCCGACTCCAGCGCGGCCTTGATTGGCCCCATGTAGCCGTAGTTGTCGGGCGTCACCAGCAGCGACGAGATGCCGATGGTCACGACCGAGGCGTCGCGGGCGAGGTGCGGCCTGAAGGCGTTGGCCAGCTCGACGAGCGAAAACGCCGACACGGCGGTCGCCTGCAAAAAATCTTTCCGCTTGGTCGCGTGAAACGGCTGGAAGCCCTCGCTGTAGTTGGCAAACGCGAGGGAGTGGACAAGTCCGTGCAGCGGCGCGAAGCCGGCGGCCGCGACCTCGGTGGCGAGCCGCTCGGACGCGCCCTCCTGCTCGACATCGCACACGAACACCGGCTTGCCCATGAGTTGGGCCTCAAGAGATTTTTTGCGCGCCTCGGAACGGACGCTGTAGATCACGCGCGCGCCCTGCTCCTCCAGCGCGCGCGCGACGAACCACGCGACGCTTTTGCGGTTGGCGACGCCAAGCACGAGGACGGTCTTGCCGGTGAGCTGGAGAAAGTCGGGCATTGATTAGGCAGAACCGGAGTTAGCCACGAAAAACATAAAAACGCACAAAAAAAGACTCTAACCTTGGAAAAACTGCGGCTGAGGCAGGATGGCCATTTTTGTGCTCTTGGTGTTTTTTGTGGCCAATCCGGCTCAGGACTTGAGCGGTGAGGCGCTCTCGGGCGTCTTCCACGCCACGGCGAAATCTACCGTGAGCACGCGGGTGCCGTCGGCCTTTTTCACCGCGCCACCCATCATCGTGAATCCACCCAGCGCCTCCTTTTTTTTCACTTCGATGACAATTTCATCGCCCGGAAAGACCGGGTTGCGGAAGCGCACGTCGCTGATCTTCGCCAGCAACGGCACACCCTCGCCGGGCTTCTCACCCGCTGCCTGCGCCTGCCGCGCCATATACAGGGCACCAGTCTGGAAGACCGCCTCGCACAACAGCACGCCCGGGGTGATCGGTGCCCCGGGATAGTGGCCCTTGTAAAAGTCCTCGTCGGCCCGCCAAGCGCGCCGCGCCGTCAGCCCGTCGGCGGACTCGGCGACGATTTCGTCCACAAACAAGAACGGCGGCCGGTGCGGGATGAGGTCGGTGACGGCGGACATGGGGCGGATTAAACGCAAAAACGAGAGGACGCCAAGTGGGGAAATCCAGAGCGCGGCGCTAAGGGCGCTCGGTCAATGGTAAAACCCGATAGTCGCCAAGATTATGACTTACAGGACGCGCCGATTTATCCGCCTCGTCGAGCAGCCTCTTGATATCAGCCCACGAAAGAGTGTGCATGATGGTGTCGCCACTATGCCTGAATTCGACGCGGACTCCGTCGTTTATAAGCGCAATGTGTCGAATTTCAAAAGGAATGCCGTCGGATCCGTCATACACTGGCACCAACCGTTGTCCAACAAGCCGCTCGGAAAGAACCACTGGCGGGCCGTCGCCGCGAACGGCGAATAACTGTGGATAGGGCCACCAATTGCTTTCGGCTGGCACCGGGCCAACAAACAATATCATGCCGTCGTGCGAAAAATCGGTGGCGGTGCTAGACATAAAATAACCAGCATAAACATTGGCCCAAATTACCTTGTCGCCTCGAAGCAGCGATGTGCCCGGATGGTGATCAGGCCCCATCGTTGGTGGGGTTACGAGAGCATAACCTCCGACTGTTTGCACTTGGGCCTTACCACGACAACTGACCAAACAAATACAAGCCGCCGTGAGACCAACATACTTAAGGAGCCTCTGAAAAACTCCGCGCTGGTGCCGGGCTGCGAGCCCGCGAGGATTTTTGCGGAAGCGGAGCCCGGGGTATGAGAGTGAAAAGGGGCAGGAGGAAGGGCACGGC
>CAIPZZ010000129.1 GCA_903869665.1 uncultured Opitutia bacterium
CCGCCACCGCCGCGTGGGAGAAGGCCGCCACGCGGCTTGCGGAGAGCGGATAATAAAAAGGCGGCCGCACGCGTGCGGCCGCCTTTTTATTATCCGCTCTCCGCAAGCCGCGTGGCGGCCTTCTCCCACGCGGCGGTGGCGGTGGTGAGTTCGTCCACGACGACGCTCAGCTCGCGGTTGAGGTGATGGAACTTCCCCTTGTCGGCGTAGGTCTCGGGCGCCTCCAGCGCGGCGGCGATCTCGGCCTGCTTTGTCTCCAGCTCGGCGACCTTCTGTTCGAGCCGGCCGACCTCGGCGCGGAGTTTTCGTTGCTCGGCGGGGTTGGCCTTGGGTGCGTTGGCAGGAACGGGCTTACCGGGCGCAGTTTGAATTTTGGAAACTGCACTCTCCGACTTGGGATTCGCCGGCGCGGCCTGCTTCGGCCGCGCGTCCGTAAACCCCGCCGTCAGCGCGGCGCGCTCGTTCGTGGCCTTGGATTTTTCGAGATAGTAGTCGTAGTTCCCGGCGTAGGCCGTGAGCCGGCCGCTGTGGACGTGCAGCACCGTCTGCGCAAGCTCACGGATGAAATACACGTCGTGGCTGATGAAGATCAGCGTCCCTTCGTAGCTCTTTAGCGCCCCCACCAGCGCGTCAATCGAGGCGATGTCGAGGTGGGTCGTCGGCTCGTCCATCAGGAGCAGGTTCGGCGGTTTCACGAGCAGGCGGGCGAGGGCGAGGCGAGACTTCTCGCCGCCGGAAAGCACGGAGACTTTCTTGTGCACGTCATCCTTGCGGAAGAGAAACGCGCCGAGGATCGCCCGCGCCTGCTGCTCGGTGAGCTGGTTCTCGTTCGTCCGTAGCTCCATCACGTTCTCGAACACCGTCCCTTCCGCGTGTAGGTTGTCGAGCCGGTTCTGCGCGAAATATCCGGTGACGACATTGCTGCCCAGTTCCATCGTCCCACCTTGGGTCGGAATCACGCCGCCGAGGATTTTCAGCAGCGTGGACTTGCCCGCGCCGTTCGGGCCGACGAGCACGATGCGCTGCCCGCGCTCAGCCTCGAAGTTCAGGTCGCGATACACGACGTGTTCGCCATACGCCTGCTGGACATGCTCCAGCGTCACCACCTTCAGCCCCGAGCGCGGCGGCTGGGGAAACTTGAAATGAATGCGCTTCAGCTCCTCTCCCGGCTCCTCGACGGCGACCTCCTTGATGCGCTCGATCTGTTTCTCCTTCGACTTCGCGCGCGACGCCATCGAGGCCTTCGCGCCGAAGCGGTCCACGAACTTCTGGAGGTGAGCGATCTCGCGCTGCTGATTCTTGAACCGCGCCGCCTGCTGCTCTTTGCGCGCCTCCTTCTCGGCGAGGTAGTCGTCGTAGTTGCCCGTGTAGCGGTTGAGCGTGCCGCCGCGCAGCTCCAGGATGCCGTTGCACAGCGCGTTCAGAAACGCGCGGTCGTGTGAGATAACCACGAGGCCACCGGGATAGCGCGTGAGGTAGTCCTGAAACCACAGCAACGCCTCAAGGTCGAGATGGTTGGTCGGCTCGTCGAGCAGCAGCAGCGCCGGCTCGGCCACGAGGAGGCGGGCGAGATGCGCGCGCATTACCCAGCCGCCGGAAAAGGTTTTCGCCGACTTGTCGGCGTCGCCCTCGCGGAAACCAAGGCCCGCGAGGATTTTTTTCGCGCGCGGCTCCAGCGTCCAGTCAATGTCGTAGTCGTCGTCGGTCTCGGGCAGGAGCTTTTTGCCGCTGGTGGCGATGTGCAAGATGGTCTCCTCGCCGGCGGGCGCGCTCTCCTGCGGCAGGAAGCCGAAATCCGCGCCGCGCTCCCACTCAATGGTCCCCTCGTCGGGCGCCTCCTCGCCAAGGATGAGGTTGAACAGCGTGGACTTCCCCGCGCCATTGGGACCGACCAGGCCGTAGCGGTCGGTGCGCGCGACGAAGAGCGACACCTCGGCGAACAGCTCGCGGGTGCCGTAGGACTTGGAAACATCGGCGATGGTCAGCATGGGAACCGGCCAGCCAACCCGTCGCGGGCGCGGTGGGCAAGGCGAATGCTGGGGCGTCTCGGCCGACAGAGGCTGGTGTTGTTAACCACGAATGGACACGAATAGACACAAATGGAAATCTATGGCGAAGCTGAACCCCTTGCCAAGCAGCTCGCTATGCCGCGTTTACTGATCGCAGCCCATGGGCAACCGACATTTCCGGCGCACGCTGCTGCGCGTTTCCCGACGGGTTTCTACGCAGTGGAGGCGGACGAGATTGTGGTTCTGGCCGAGCTGCATCTGGCGCAGAATCCGGCGGCGATTGCCGGGCGCTTGGAGTAGCGGGCGGGCGTCGGCGCGAGCCTACAGCAGATCGCTCAGCGCCTCGTTGGCGGTGCGGAGGCGGGAGGAGAGGGTGTTGATCACGAGGCGGTGCAGCTTGCCGGCGAGCGCAGGGTCTTCCGTTTCCATCCGCGCGAAGCGGTCGCGTGTGATGCGTAGCAGGTGGGTCGCGGTGTCAGCTGAGATGTCCGCGCTGCGCGGGGCACCGCTGTAGAAGCCCATCTCGCCGATGATGGTGCCGGGGCCGTAGGTGCGGAGGCGCTTACGGAAGTCGGAGCCCTGGATCACGAGCTGGATGCTCACGCGGCCCCGGAGCACAATGAAGAGCGCATCGCCGGCATCGCCCTTGCGGATGAAGGTCTCGCCCTCGGCGGCGGCCTGCTCCTCGAAATGGCGCGCAACCGTCGCGGCCTCAGCGGACGTGAGGCCGCCGAGCATCTGGTCGAGTGTGACCTGCTCGACGGCTTCGCTGAGGATGGTCTGTTCGGCCCACTCGAGGCCGCGGTCGAGGTCGGGAAAATTTCGCGCCGGGCTGCGCGCGATGTCGAGGCCGCTCGCGAGCATTTTTTCCCTCAGGGCGGGGGTGACACCGGTGAACCCCACTTGGGTTTTGGCGTCGTCACAGAGCTTGAGCAGCTTGCGCAGGACCATGACGGACGAGGCGTCAATGCCGCGCACGAGCCAGAAGTCGAGCAGCAGCACGCGGGCCTTGCCGGGCACGTCCCGCAGCTGGTCGAGCACGGCGGTGGCGGTGCCGAAGAAGAGGTGGCCCTGGAACACCGCGCCCTGTAGGTGGTCTCCGTGGCCGCGCAGCCAGTCCAACTCCTTGGGCAGGCGCTCGACATTCGAGTGGCGCACCATGCCGTTGAAGCGGTGCTTTACGACCGACGTGCGGCTGAACGTCACCACAAAGCTCACCATCGAGACCGCCACGCCGAGCAGCACGCCCGGCACGATGCCGAAGCCCGCCACCATCGCCAAGATCGCCAGCATCGTGAGATAATCCCCGCGCGGCATCTCGTGCCGGCTGTCCCACAGCCAGTGAACCAGGAGCGACACGCCGAGGTAAAGGATCAGTCCCGTGAGCACCGGCTTCGGCAGCAGCGCGACCGCGCCGGGCGCGAGCAGCGTGAGCAGCAGCACCAGTGCCACACACACGCGCCCCGCCCACGGCGAGTTGGCCCCGGCGCGGAGGTTGAGCAGGCTGCGGTTGAACGAGTTCACCGCCACCAGGCCACCCGCGAGGCCGCTCAGGAAATTCGCCAGCCCCAGCGCCTTCAATTCGCGGTCGAAGTCCGCGTCCTGACCAGTCGCGTGATCGAGGCTGGTGGCGTTGAGCAAAATCGTGACGACCACGACCATCGTCATCGCTGCGAAATCGTTGGCATGCGCGAGAATCAGATCCCAGCGCACATGGCCCCACGCCAGGTTGAACGGCTGGCTCCACGCTCCGACCGACAGGGGGCTGAGCAGCAGGCCGGACGCGCGCGCCGCCGCGAGTCCGGTGCCGGTCGCGGCCAACGCCGCGTGAAACAGCAGCACTGCGCCAAAAATCACCGCTGGAATCACCATGAAATGCTTCGACAGGCGCATCAGCACGAGCAGCGCCGCCGTCACCACCGCCGCCGTGACCAGCGCCCAGGTTGTGTGCGCGGGCGACGCGCCCACGAGCATTTTCCAACCGCCCGACACGAGCAGGAAGCCTGTGCCGACCAG
>CAIPZZ010000130.1 GCA_903869665.1 uncultured Opitutia bacterium
CGAAGCATGATCCAGTCGCGCGCGTCGGTCACGGTCCGCTACGCCGAGACCGACATGATGGGCATCGTTTATCATGCCAACTACCTCCCCTGGTTCGAAGTCGCCCGCACGCAGCTGCTCCGGGAGCAGGGGTTTCCCTACCGCCAGCTCGAGGCCGACGGCTACCGCATCCCGGTGCTCGAGGTCGCCGCAAAATTTCTCCGCCCGGCCGTCTACGACGACAACCTGACCATCGTCGTCACCATGCGCGAAAAGCCGCTCCTGCGGATCCGCCTGGAATACGAGGTTTTCCGGGGCGAGGAACTGCTCGCCACCGGGCGCAGCGCCCATGCCTTCTGCAACCTCAACGGCCGCCCCACCCGCCCGCCGCCCGCTTTCGTCGCGAAGATGGGCGAGACGTTTCAATAATCCGCCGCGGGCGCGGCGTACTCTTCAAGCACGGCCGCATCCGTCTCCGCCGCCTGCGCCGCCGCGAGCTGCGCCCCACCGCCGAGCCGGCGGACCGCCCACACGGCATGGACGCGGATCAACGGCAGGTCATGCGCCGCGAGGCGCACCAGCTGCGGCAACAGGCTCCCGTCGCCCGAGTTGCCGGCCACAATGCAGGCGTTGCGCAACAGGCCGGCGTGTTTCACGCGCTTGATCGCGGTGCCCTTGAACACCGCGGCAAATCGCTCCGGGGTCAGCTCCAGCAGCTCGGCCAGGGTCAATTCGATCATTTCGTTGCGCACCGCCAGCAACAGCCGCCGGCCCTCGCGCGCGAACCGGTTCCACGGGCAGACCTCCAGGCACACGTCGCAGCCGTAGATGTGCGCCCCGATCCCGCGGCGCAGGGCCCGCGGGATCACGCCCTTGTTCTCGATCGTCTGGTAGGAGATGCACCGGCGCGCGTCCACCACCCCCGGCCGGGGAAACGCTTGCGTCGGGCACGCATCCAGACAGCGCGTGCATTTGCCGCAGAGCAGGCCGATGGCATTATCAATTTTCGCGTTGCGCGGTTCGAGCAGTTTTCGGACCGGCGCATCCGGCGCCAGCTCCACGCGCGTCAGGATCGCCGCGAGCAGCAGCCAGTTGCCGTGCCGCCGCGAGATCAGCATCGCATTCTTGCCAATGAAGCCGAGCCCGGCGCGGGCGGCCCAGCTGCGCTCCAGCACCGGTCCGGTGTCCACGTAGTAACGGTTGTCCTCGCTGCCCACGCCGTAAATTTCCTCCAGCACGCGCCCCGCCGCGACCAGGCCGGGCTTCATCGTGTCATGGTAATCCCCGTGCAGCGCATACCGCGCCCACACCGGGCCGCCGACGCGTTTTTGCCCGGGCCCGTAATTCACGCCGAGCATGATCACGGAACGCGTGCCGGGCAGCACCAGCTCCGGGTGCAGGCGTTTTTCCGCCGTTCGCTCCATCCAAGCCATGTCGGCCTGCTGGCCCGCCGCGAGCCAACCGGGCAGTCCCTCGCCCACCAAGGGATCCGCCGCGGCGAAACGCACGTCATCGAAACCCAGCGCCGCCAGCCGCCGGCGCAACTCCTCCTGCCGGGCGTCCATGGTCAGGCGGCGCCCGGCGGGCGGCGGGCAAAATCCGCCGCCTCGCGCCGCCACGTGCGGACCACGTGCGCGACGATGTCGCTGAGCGGCCGCGAGTCGGTGAGGATGACCGCACCGGCGCGCTTGTAGACCGGCTCCCGCTCGGCATAGAGCGCGCGGACGCGTGCCTCGGGATTCTCAACATTGATCAGCGGCCGGTTCCGGTGCCGCGAAGTGCGCTCGAGGATCGTTTCGATGGACGCATGCAGGCAGATCACCACACCGCGGACCTGCAACAGCTCGAGCATCCCCGGCGGCATGATGAGCCCGCCGCCACAGGCCACGAGCGTGCGGGCCGCGGGATGTCCGCCCAGGACAAACTCCCGCTCGCGCGCGCGGAACGCGGCCTCGCCTTCGCCCGCAAAAATCTCGGGAATGGTTTTCCCCACCACCCGCTCGATCTCATGGTCGCTGTCCAGCGCCGAGAAACCCAGCCGCTGGGCCACGGCACGCCCCACGGTGCTTTTGCCCGTGCCCATGAACCCGACGAGGTAGAGATTGACGTCCGCTGTATTCATCGCGTGCGTTGGCACGAAACGCGCCCCGCCCCGCGTTGCCAAACACGAAAATCACCATGCCCGCCCGCGCCAACTACACTTTCGCCAGCGACAACACCGCGGGCCTCTGCCCCGAGGCCTGGGCCGGTCTCGCCGCCGCCAATACCGGCCGCGTGCCCAGCTACGGCGCCGATGCCTGGACCGCCCGGCTCCAGCAACATTTCCGCAAAATTTTCGCGACCGACTGCGACGTGTTCCTCGTCCTCAACGGCACCGCCGCCAACGCGCTGGCCCTGTCCGCGCTCTGCCAGCCGTTCAACAGCATCATCTGCCACGACTACTCGCACGTGGACAGCGATGAATGCGGCGCCCCGGAGTTGTTCACCGGCGGCTCCAAGCTCATGGCCCTCGCCGGACCCAACGGCAAACTCGAGCCCACCGCGGTCGAGCGCGCGCTCCGCCGCGAGCGGGGCGTCCATTTCCAGAAGCCCGGCGCCCTCTCCCTCACCCAGTCCACGGAATGGGGCACCCTCTACACCCTCGCCGAGATCCGCGCGCTCGCCACCCTCGCGCACGCGCACGGCGTCGCCGTGCACATGGACGGGGCCCGCTTCGCCAACGCCGCCGCCGCGCTGCGCGGCCGCGGGATTACCCCGGCGGACCTCACGTGGCGCGCGGGCGTTGACGTGCTCTGCTTCGGCGGCACCAAGAGCGGCCTGCACGCGACCGAGGCCGTGGTGTTTTTCAACCGCGACCTCGCCCGCGATTTCGACCGCCGGGTCAAACAGGCCGGCCAGCTGGATTCCAAGATGCGCTTCGCCGCCGCGCAATGGGACGCCATGCTCCGCACCGGCGCCTGGCTCAAACATGCCGCCCACGCCAACGCCATGGCGCAAAAACTCGCCGCCGCCTTCCGCCGCCACCCCGCGCTGCGGCTGATCGCGGAGCCCGAGGTTAATAGCGTCTTCGTCGAGCTGCCGCCGGCGGTGTTCGCGGCGCTCGCGGCCCGCGGCTGGCATTTCTACCGGTTCATCGGTGAGCACGGCTACCGGCTGATGTGCGCCTGGGACACGACCGCGTCGGACGTGGCGGACTTTGCGGCGGATTTGGCGGCGGTGATGCGCGCTGCCGCAACCCCGAAAGCGGGCAAAAAAAAGCCCCCGGCGAAAAAGCCGGGGGCTCGTTAAAGCGGAGGGATTACTTGCCCGCGGGGGCCGGAGCCGCCTCGGGAGCCGGCAGCGGGGCCGGCGGGGTCGGCTTGATGTCCAGAAGCTCGATCTCGAAGACGAGCGTCGAGGCCGGCGGGATGCCGGGGTGGACTTCGTCGCCGAAAGCCAGGTCCGGCGGGATGTAGAGGCGGATCTTGCCGCCCTTGGCGGACTTCTGCATGCCCTCGATCCAGCCCGGGATCATCTTGTCGAGCGGCAGGCTCGCCGGCCCGGCACCCTGCGTGCTGGAAAACACGCTGCCATCCACCAATGCACCGGTATAATTGACCGTCAGCGTGTCGGTCATCTTCGGCGCCGGTCCGGTGCCAGGCTGGAGAATTTCATAGATCAGGCCGCTGGGCAGCACGGTCACGCCGGCCTTCTTCCTGACCTCGGTCAGGAACGCCGCGGACTCGGCCAGGCCCTTCGCCCGGACCTTCGCCAGGAATTCATTCTGCTTGGCCTTGATGAAATCGTCCATCACCGGCCCGATCTTCTCGAGTTCGAAGGGCGTCGCTTTGCCCTGGGAAGCGGCGGTGATGCCCTTCAGCACCGTGTCCACCTGCGCGGGTGAAAAATTGAGATCGGAGAGCCCGATGCGCTTGCCGATGAACCAGCCATACTCCTCGAGCAGTTGGGCGTCGGTAAACTTCGGCGCCGGCGCGGCCGGTGCCGCGGCGGGGGCCGGCGCGGGGGCGGCCGGGGCCGGCGTGGTCGTCTGGCCGGGGAGGTTGAGCTTGATGTCCTGCGCACGGAGCACGGCGAAGGTGCCGAGCGCCAGCAGGCAGGTCACGAGAGTAGACTTGAGTTTCATGAGTTAGGGGGAGGACGATTATGGAACCAAACGGCCGGAATTTGTGCCGTAAAAGTTTTCATGTGCCAGCCGGCCCCCCGGAAGGCAACCAATTACTCCCCGCTTGTGTCCGTTGCCGCGACCGGCCATGTACTGGCCCCTTTCCCGATGAACCCCGATCAATTTTGGACCAGCCTGGATGGCCAGATCCTGACCGTGAAGAACAAGGATGAGCGCACGGTCGCCCTCACCCTGGCTTTCTGGCCCCGGAGTCCGGCCGAGCTGGAGCTCCTGAAAATCCACCTGTCCGACCTCCACTTCACCGAACGCAGCTCCCTGGCCCGCATTGGGATCGAGATGCTGACGCACGGTCCGGCGCGTCTCGAGGGCAACCGCCTGGTGCTCGATGCCGACGCCTTCATCTACGACGCCAGCTTCCCCAACTCCGCCTACTGGAAAAAGCTCCTCCGCCCCGGCACCCCCGTCGGCCGGCTCTTTTTCGCCCCGCCCGCCGCCAAGCTTTCCTCGGCCGAGATCTGGGCCGCCATCAAGGCCAACGACCTCAAGCTTCCCAACACCATCAGCATCGACAGCCGCGGCCGGGTCTTCCTCACGCCCCACCAGGTCAGCTACACGCTCTCCACCAAGCTCCAGCGCATCAATTTCGAGCACATCGTCAGCGGCAACGCCGGCCGCTCCTTCCTCGACAAGGTCCAGGTCCGCCATGACGCCTCGCCCCTGACCATCCCGCCCCGCTCCGGCCTCCTCACCAGCTGCTCCATGTACCTCAAGGAGCACTATGTCGTCCTCAACCAGGGCGAGGGCAACTTCGGCCTGCACACCAGCGCCATCCTGCTCGACCCGATCAAGACGTTCGGCACGAACGTCATGCTGGAAATCTACAACACCGGCGACCAGCCCGTGGTGAACCCGATGGTGTCCGTGGACATTTTCCGCGCCCCACCGTTCACCAACCCTGAGGTCAAGACGCTCACGAAGAAGCGCGTCCGCCTGCTGGCCACCGCGAGCAACCTCTACAAGTGCCTCGATGAAAACCCGCCCGTGCACACCCCCGAGGCGCGCCCGAAGACCAAGATTGTCGTCCGCGGCCAGAGCGGCACCATGGAAAACCGCAGCGTGCTCGTCCGCGCCAACGAGGACCTGAAGAAATTCCTCGAGGGCGAGGTCTGCCCCATCGGCAGCCGCACCATGATCCAGGCGCTCGATGGCGCCCCGGCCGACGCCGACACGCTCATCATCGACTACTTCCCCGACCTGCTCGAGCACATCGAGCTGCTGACCCGCATCGGGGACGTGAAACTGCGCCGCATTATTTTCCGCAAGGCCTCGCGCACCCACGGCTACTTCCTCTCCAGCAACGCCCACGCCCGGCTCGACACCTACGAAGCCATCGGCGTGCAGGTCTATTGGTATGACGAGATCACCAAGGATCTCTACCTGCACACCTACAAGAAAGACCACGGCTTCTTCGTCCGTGAGGAAAGCGCCCGCAAATTCCAGGAGACCACCATTCTCGCTTTCTACGGCTCGGCCGTCGGCATTGACCAGGCCGATACCGCCCGCATCACCGGCCTCGTCGAGCAGCTCACCGGCTTCATCGGTCCCAACGTCGGCGTGCTCACCGGCGGCGGGGGTGGCGTCATGCGCCTCGCCACCGACCAGGCCCGCGGCCAGGGCGCCCTCACCGGCGCGTGCTTCCTCGAACTCGAGGCCCAACCCCCGGAGTTCGGCGTGGATTTTTTCAACACCTTCCAGGAATCCTCCCGGCACTTCCGCCAGAAATGGTTCGAGGCGGCGGATTTTTGCATCTTCAACGTTGGCGGCGTCGGCACCCTCGAGGAAATCGGCATTGAGATGTGCAACCTCAAGCTGGGCATCCGCCCGCGCGTGCCCTACGTGTTTTTCAACGCCCGCTTCTGGGGCGACCTCCGCAAGCAGATCAAGGAGATGATCCGCACCAAACGCGCCCCCGACTGGATCGCCGACTACATCCTCTTCACCGACGATCCCGCCGAGGTCGTGGCGTTCTACCGCAAGAAGCTGCAGGTGCTGTGACCAGGTCAAAGGTCATGGGGGGATAGGTTATCGGAGCATGGCCATACATTCGTGCTTCCCACCCCGCACCCATCACCGATAACCCATCACCTTCCCACGATGCCTTTGCCTTCCTCCGTCCTCGTTGTCGGTTCTGGTGGCCGCGAACATGCCCTCGTCCGCTCCCTGCTCGGTTCGCCGGCCCACCCGCGCGTGATCTGCGCGCCGGGCAATGCGGGCATCGCGCAGGATGCGCCGTGCTTCCCGGTCGCCGTGGACCACATCGCCGGCCTCATTGCCCTCGCCCAGCAGGAGAAGGTCGAGTTCGTCGTTGTCGGCCCCGAGGTGCCGTTGGCGCTCGGGCTCGTGGATGAGCTCATCAAGATTGGCCTGCCGGCCTACGGCCCCAAGGCCGACGGCGCCCGCCTCGAGGCCTCGAAGGTCTTCACCAAGGAAATCCTGCTCAAATACCAGATCCCAACCGCCGCGGCCGGCTTCTTCCGCGAAGTCGCCCCCGCCCTGGCCTATCTCCGCACGCGGCCGATCCCCATCGTCATCAAGGCCGACGGGCTCGCCGCCGGCAAAGGGGTGGTCGTCGCCGCCACGCTCGCCGAGGCCGAGGCCGCCGTGCGCGACCTGCTCGGCGGAAAGTTTGGCGCCAGCAGCAGCCAGATTCTCATCGAGGACTGCCTGTTTGGCGAAGAAACCTCCCAGCTGGTCATCGTCTCGGGCCGGGATTACGTGATGCTGCCGACCGCGCAGGATCATAAGCGCATCGGCGACGGTGACACCGGCCCCAACACCGGCGGCATGGGCGCCTACTCCCCCGCCGAGGTGGTCACGCCCGAGCTCTTCGCCCGCATCGAGCGCGAAATCGTCCGGCCCTCCGTCAACGCCATCGCCGACGAGGGCATCGATTTCCGCGGCACGTTGTTCATCGGCCTCATGCTCACGCCCACGGGTCCGAGCGTGATCGAATACAACGCCCGCTTCGGCGACCCCGAGACGCAGGTCGTGCTTCCGCGCCTCGCGACCGACCTGCTCGCCCTGCTCTGGGCCGCCGCCCGCGGCGAACTCGGCGGCGTGAAGCTCGCGGTGAAGCCGGACTACGCGCTGTGCGTGGTCATCGCCGCCCAAGGCTATCCCGAGTCCTTCCCCAAGGGCGATGTCATCACCTTCCCGGCTCCCGCGTCCCTTCCGCCCGCCACCTTCATCTACCACGCCGGCACCGCGAAAAATTCCGCCGGCCAGGTCGTGACCAACGGCGGACGCGTCCTCGGCGCCACCGCCCTCGCTCCCTCCCTCGCCGAGGCCGCCGCCCGGGCCTACGCCGCCTGTGATGCCGTCCAGTGCTCCAGCAAATATTTCCGCCGCGACATCGGCGCCCGCCAGCTCAACCGCCGATGAAAAAAACCCTCCTGCTCCTCGCCCTCGCCGCTGGCTTCGCCGCCACCGCCGCCGCTGAGCAACTCGCGCGCGACCTCGGCAAGGGCCTCACTTACTCCCGCGTGCATGCGCTGCCCGCCGATCTGCCGGCCTCCACCGCCAAACCCGGGGCCATTGTGCTCGATCTGCGCTACGCCCGCGGCGATCACGGCGCCACTGCCGCCCTCGGATCCTGGCTCAAGTCCCGCAACGCCGCCGCCCCGGTCTTCGTCCTCCTCAATGCCGACACCGCCCCGGTCGTGCTCGCCTATTTCACCGCCCACGACCCCGGCGCCGGTCTCGTCACGCTCGGAGTCACGTCGCCCGCGTTCACCCCCGATATCACCCTGAAAATCTCCCCCGCCGCCGAGCGCACCGCCTACGAGGCCCTCGAGCACGCCACGCCGGTGGAAACCCTCCTGACCGATCCTTCCGCCAAGCCCCGCCATGATGAGGCCGCAATAGCCCAGGAACGCGCCGGGCCGGCCGACGACGCCGCCTCGCCCGACACCGACCTCGCCGACACCCCGTCCGCCGCAACGGCCCCGCCGCCCCCGCCCCCGCCGGTGATCGACTACGTGCTGCTTCGCGCCGTGCACCTGCACCGCGCGTTGCTGGCGCTGCGGAAGCTGTGAGTCGCGTGGTCCGGTACCCCGATTTTGCCTTTCATCGAAAACCGTATCCGTTAAGCCGTCCCTGATGCCCGCGCCCGCCACTGTCCTCGTCGTTTGCACGGCCAACATCTGTCGCAGTCCGATGGCCGCCGGCCTGCTGGCGCATGCGTTTGCCGCCCAACCCGAGCCGCTGCGTTCGCTGCGGATCGTCTCCGCCGGGGTCGCCGCCCGCGGGGGCGAACGCGTCTCGGAAAACTCCGTGCTCGCGCTCAAGAAGGCCGGCCTCGACATCTCCGGACACCGCAGCCAGCCGCTCACCCAGGGGATGCTCGACGAGGCCTTCGCCGTGCTGTGCATGACCGAGTCGCACCGCACGATGATCCAGCTGCAGGCCGACCCGGCGCCCAAAAACCTCTTTCTCTTCCGCGAATTCATGCCGGCGCCCGCCGACAAGGAGATCGGCGACCCGTTCGGCGGCTCGCTCCGGCACTACGAAACCGCCCGCGACGAGATGGTCGAGGCCCTGCCGTCGCTGCTGGCCGCGCTCAAGTCCCGCCTGAAGGCGTGACTCATTTTATAATTTCGCTGCTCGATTTTCGATTGGATGGCGGCGCGTCAATGTGCTCGTAGGCTGCGAGCTGGCTCGCGCTCCGGATCAGCGCCTGCCCGCCGGCGGCCTACTCGGAAAACTTCCCACCCCAACGCCGCCAGTTGGCTTGCAATCGAAAATTGAAAATCCAAATTCGAAAATCTTCCCATGCTCAACGCCGCCTCCCTCAAGTCCCTCGACCCTGCCATCCACGCCGCGATCGCCTCCGAGCTCGCGCGCCAGCAGAGTCACATCGAGCTCATCGCCTCGGAAAATTTCACCTACCCGGCCGTCCTTGAGGCGCAGGGCAGCGTGCTCACCAACAAGTACGCCGAGGGTTATCCTGGCAAGCGCTGGTACGGCGGCTGCGAGTTTGTCGACCAGGTCGAACTCATCGCCATCGAGCGCGCGAAGCAGATTTTCGGCGCCGAGCACGCCAACGTCCAGCCCCACTCCGGCGCCCAGGCCAACACCGCCGTCTACGCCTCCGTGCTGCAGCCCGGCGCCAAGCTCCTCGGCATGAACCTCAGCCACGGCGGCCACCTCACCCACGGCAACCCCGCCAATTTCTCCGGCAAGCTCTACAACTTCTGCCAGTACGGCGTCCGCGAGGACAACGGCCTCATTGACTACGATGAGCTGGCCGCTGTCGCCGTCCGCGAAAAGCCCCAGATGATCACCGTCGGCGCAAGCGCCTACTCCCGCGTCATCGACTTCGCCCGCATGGGCGAGATCGCCCGCAGTGTCGGGGCGCTCCTGTTCGCCGACATCGCCCACATCTCCGGCCTCGTCGCCGCGGGCGTGCACCCGTCGCCCGTGCCGCACGCCGACTTCGTGACGACCACCACGCACAAGACCCTGCGCGGCCCGCGCGGCGGCCTCATCCTCTGCCGTGCCGCGCACGCCAAGGCCATCGACTCCGCCGTGTTTCCCGGCACCCAGGGCGGCCCGCTGATGCATGTCATCGCCGCCAAGGCCGTGTGCTTCGGCGAGGTGCTCAAGCCCGAGTTCAAGACCTACTCGGAACAGATCGTGAAGAACGCCCGCGCCCTCGCCGCCGCGATGACCGCGCGGGGTTACAAGATCGTCTCCGGCGGCACCGACAACCACCTCATGCTCGTGGACCTGCGACCGAAACTCCCCGACCTCACCGCCAAGGTCGCGCAGGAGACGCTCGATCGCGCCAGCATCACCTGCAACAAGAACACCGTCCCGTTCGAGACGCGCTCCCCGTTCCAGGCTTCCGGCATCCGCCTCGGCACCCCGGCCGTCACCACCCGCGGGTTCGTCGAAAAAGACATGGAGGAAATCGCCGTGTGCATTGACGCCGTGCTCACCGCCATCGGCCAGCCGGGCGAGGCCGCGGTCATTGCCGCCACGAAGGCGCGGGTCGTCGCGCTGACCTCCCGCTACCCTCTGCCGTATCGCTGGTAATCGCCTCCCCCGGGAAACGATTGCCGCCCGCCGGAATTGGGCGATTCTGGGCATCAAGCTTCGCGTGCCGCGGAGTTGAACCCGCACCCCCATGTACGAATGCCATCACGAGCCCTTGCTGCCCCGCCGGAAATTCTACTCCCGCCTCCGCCGCCACGGCCTTCTGGCCGGCCTGACGCTCGCGGGCTGTGTGGGCCTCGGCATGACCGGCTATCATTTTTATGAGGGTCTGGGCTGGGTGGATTCCTACACCAACGCCACGATGATCCTCTCCGGTATGGGCCCGCTTGACCCGATCAAGACCACCGGCGGCCGCCTCTTCGTTGGCACCTATTCCCTCTTCAGCGGCGTGATCTTCCTCACCACCGTGGGTTTCTTCCTCATGCCGGTCCTCCACCGGCTGCTGCACAAGCTCCACCTCGAGTCCGGGAAAACCCGGCGCGAAGAGTAAGCGACCCCAGCCGGAACGCGTAAACGCGGCCGGCGGGAAACCCGGAATCAGATTTCCGGTCGTTTGGATTTTTCGCGCTTTTCCTGTCTCCGCGCCTCCGCGGTAACCAGCAGGCACCTGCCGCCTGCCGCCTTCCGTTCCTCCCTTTGCGCCTTGGCGTCGGTGGTCGAACTGTTTTTCGTCACAGTTTCACCCGTGTCCCCCGTCGCCCCGTCCCGCCTCATCCGCTGGTCCGCCGCCGCCATCGCCCTCGCGCTGGTCTCGGGCTGCATTTCCTTCCACCGCGAACCGCCGCGCCCGGGCCGCACCACGCTCGACTCGCCCCTCGTCGTCCTGTCCGCGCTCACGCTTTCCAACTACCTCGTGGTTGAGGCCCAGTGGGACAAGTACGGGCCCTATCACTTCCTGATCGATACCGGCGCCTCCGTGACCCTCGTCTCTCCGGAACTCGCCGCGCGCTACGGAAAGAAAAATCCGTTTCCGCCGGACACCCCGCTGGTGCGCGTGAAATCCGCCGAGGGCGACACCGCCCTGCTCGCCGCCACGATGCTCCGGCGCCTCGAACTCGACGGCGCGCGCTTTGAGGATGTGCAGGCGCTCATCTACGACTGCGCGCCGCTCTCCGCCCATCTTGGCCTGAAGATCGATGCCATCCTCGGCTTCCCGCTCTTCCGCGAAACCCTGCTGACCCTCGATTATCCCCGCAGCCAGGTGCTGCTCCAGCGTAGGAGTGCCGCGCCGCATCTCCCGGGCTCGACCATCGCCTTCAACAACGACCGCAAGACACCCATCATCCCCGTGCGCCTCGGCGACCAGACGTTTGCCGCGCTGATCGACTCCGGCAGCGCCGCCGCCCTCAGCCTGAATCCCGTCGGCCTGAACCCCGAATTCGCCGTCACGCCGCGGCCCGGCGCCACTGTCGGCACCCTGACCGGCGACCGAGCCGAGCTCGTGGGCCGCCTCGCCGCCACGTTGGCGATCGGCCGCTACACCCTCGACCGCCCGGTCGCGAACCTCACCGACGAACTCGCCTCGCTCGGCGGCGGTATCCTGAAAAATTTCACCGTCACGTTCGACCAGGAGCACAACCAAGTGACCTTCCTGCGCGAACCGCCCGCGCCCATCCCACCAGAGCCGCGCCGCAGCGCCGGGCTGAGCTTCACCAAGACCCCCGTCTACTGGCGCGTGGCCAGCGTGGTGCCCGGTTCCCCCGCCGCCACCGCCGGCGTGCAGCCCGGCGACCTCGTCACCCGCCTCAACGGCGAGCCCGTCGCGAAATGGGACATCCGCCGCTACGAGCTGCTCGTCGCCACCGCGACCTCAATCGAGTTCACGTTCCTCAACGGCAATGCCGAAATCCCGGAGCGCGTGGCGGTGTTTGTCCTGGTGCCGTAGGCCGGGCGCTGCGCGCCGATCCGCG
This sequence comes from uncultured Opitutia bacterium, assembly GCA_903869665.1. Lineage (GTDB taxonomy): Bacteria > Verrucomicrobiota > Verrucomicrobiia > Opitutales > Opitutaceae > CAIYUN01. The sequence goes on from CAIPZZ010000130.1 coordinate 12,070, forward strand.
ATCAGCGGCCAGCTTTCAGTCTCCGAACCGAGCTGACCGCTGAGCGCTGAATGCGACCAGCTTGGGACTAAGACTTGCGCAGCAAGTAAGCCGTCCCGCCATCATGCCCCGTTACCCACGGCTGGCTGATCGCGCTGCCGGCCAGCTTGAAGGGCCCGCCGGCGCGACTGTCGAAAAACGCCTTGATCACCCGCTCGTTCTCCTCGGGATCGATGCTGCAGGTCGAGTAGACCAGCCGGCCTCCGGGCGCCACGAGCCGCGCCGCGGCGTGCAACAGCGCGAGCTGCTGGCGGCCGTGCTTGTCAAAGTCCCGCGGCTGAAGCCGCCATTTCACATCGGCGCGGTGCCGCATCACGCCCGTGTTCGAGCACGGCACGTCAATGATCACCGCATCGTAACTGTCCGGCAGCTTGTGCTCGAACAGCGTCGGCGCGGGATTCGCCAGCAGGTCGGCCTGTACGAGCGCGACTTCCACGCCGTGGGCCCGGGACAGATTTTCCTTCAGGCGCGCAATGCGCGGACCCGGCAGATCCATCGCGACGATCTTGCCCGTCTTCATCGCATCGGCCATCAGCAGGCTCTTGCCCCCGGGCGCCGCACAGCCATCGAGGATCGTCTCGCCCGGCTGCGGCGCCAGCAACTCCACCGCCAGGCGCGTGCCCGGATCCTGCAGGTAGATTTTTCCGCTCTTCAGCAGCGGTTCGACTTTCGACCAGTGCCCGGACGGCACCTCATAGAAGCCGGCCCATTGCGTCGACTTCAGGAAGTCCGGGGCCGCCTCACCCTCCGTCCCCCTGCCCGCCGTAGACTCGGCGGAGGTGGGGCGCCATCGGGCATAAACCGTCGCCGGCTGCTGGTTCCATTCGAGCAGCTTGCGGGTCGCGTCTGCGCCGAAGTCCACCAGCCAGCGCTTCACGAGCCAGTCCGGATGCGAAAAATATTCCGCCAGCACGTCGGCCGACGCGACTTTCGGCGGCGGCGGCACGGCCAACGCGAGGGCCAGCTTGCGCACGACCGCATTAACCAGTCCGGCCTCGGACTTGCTCGCGACGGCCTTGGTCTGCTCCACGGCATGGTGCACGATCTTGGCCACCAACCCGTCGCTCTCGGGCGTATCCGCCGCCTCGATCAGCTCATAACCAGCCATGAACAGCACCGCCCGGGTCGGAAACCGCGGCGCATGCGACACCAGCCGGCCCAGCGCGGCCTCCAGCCGGCCGAAGTGGCGGACTACGCCAAACACCAGATGCTGGCAGCGCGCCCGCTCGGGTCCGCTAAGCCCGGGTGGTAGCGAGTCGATGAGCTCATCGATGCGCTCGCGGCGGTCCAGCCAACGGGCCAGCAGGCCCACGGCGGCCGGCCAGGCAGTTAGACGGGCGTTAGGGGTGCCAGCACCCGGGGAAGACGATTTCGACACACTGTTTGACAAGGTGAGTCATTCTCCGCTCAACTATCCCGTTCAGGCCATCACTTTCGTAACTATGAATTCAGAAGCCCTCTCCGCACTCATTGCCAAGAACCCGTCCCTCAAGGGGTCCAAAGCCAAACTTGAGCTTATGGAACCGGGTTCTTACGTCATCCACCGGAGCTGGGGGTTTGGCCAGATCAAGTCCTACGACGACTCTGCCCAGCGCCTCCTCATCGATTTCAAGGGCAAGAAGGCCCACCCCATGGACCCGGCGTTCTGCCTGAACACCATGGAGGTTCTGCCCGCCAAGCACCTCCTCGTGCGCAAGGAAACCGAGCCCAAGAAGATCGCCGAGCTCATCGCCGATGATCCGGCCCAGCTCGTCGCCGAGGCCCTCGAGGCCTACCCGAATCACGCCACCAGCGCCATCGACCTCGAAATCACCCTCACGCAGGTCGTCGGCGAGGATAAATACAAGAAATGGTGGTCCGCCGCCAAGAAATCCATCGGCAAGGACCCGCGCATCTCCATGCCCGAGAAGAAAACCGAGCTCTTCGTGCTCCGCGAGACGCCCGTCTCGGCCGAGGACGAGATCCTCGAGCAGTTCCACTCCACCCGTTCCGCCCGCCGCCGCATCGCACTGGCCGAGGAACTCGTCGCCACCGTCGCCAAGAAGGAGATCAAGACCGACCTCCTCGCCGTCCTCAAGACCGTCGCCGACGGCGTGAAGGACAGCAACCAGCTCGACGCCTCCGAGCGCCTCTACGGCGCCTCCGTCCGCGATGACCTCGCCAAGCTCGCCGGTTCCGACGAAGTCTTCGAGCCCTCCCAGGCCGCCCTCATCGCCAACGCCCGCGACCTGCCCGCCATCGCCGAGAAGATCCCGGTTCACTTCCAGTCCACCTTCCTCGAGCTGGTCAAGGCCACCCACCCCGTCGAGTCCCGCGACCTCGTCTTCACCCTCCTCAAGACCTCGCAGGGCAAGTTCACGACCGAGTGCATCAACTTCCTCATCGAGGACGGCCACGCCGACGAACTCGCCGCCGCCCTCAAGCGCTGGCAGACCGAGCAGAACCTCCGCGCGCCGGTCCTCCTCTGGATCGTCAAGAACCGCCACTCCAAGAAGTTTGCGAAGCTGCTCAACGACCTGATCACGCCCCGCCTCCTCGGCGCCGTGTTCTTCGCCATTGATTACGAGGCCCTTCAGGCTTCCAGCGCCCGCCGCATCCCGCTGGCCGACATCCTGTCCGAGGACACCGACCTGATCGCCGACCTGCTCTCCACCGCCGACCCGGAGACCGCCCGCGACCTCGCGAACACCCTCATGCTGAACCAGGGCTTTGAGGAGCTCACCAAGAAGTCCCTCCTCGCCCGTTTCATCAAAATCTTCCCGAAGATCCAGTCCCTCGTCGCCGCGGATGCCGAGGGCAAGGAGGAGCAGCTCCTCGTGTCCAAGGCCTCCTTCGAGCGCAAGCGCGAGGAATACGAGATCATCGTCTCCAAGAAGATCCCGGAAAACTCCAAGGCCATCGCCACCGCCCGCGAGCACGGCGACCTCAAGGAGAACTCCGAGTACAAAATGGCCAAGCAGGACCAGCAGGTCCTCATGGCCCAGAAGACGAACCTCGAAAAGGACCTCGGCCGCGCCCGCATCAGTGACTTCAAGGAAGCCACCACCGAGCAGGTCAGCGCTGGCATTGTCGTCACGATCAAGGACGAGAGCGGCAAGTCTACCCGCTACACGATCCTCGGCGCATGGGACGGCGACCCGGATGCGAACATCATCTCCTACAAGACCGCCCTCGGCGTCGCGCTCATGGGCAAAAAGGTCGGCGACACCGTCAAGGTGAAGACCGGCGCCTCCGACGAGAGCTACACCGTCGCCGGCATCGAGCTCTATAAGGCCTGAGCCCATCGCCGTCTTTTCCAAAGCCGCGCCCTCACCGGTCGCGGCTTTTTTGTGCCCAATCCAATCGCTAAAGCGCCCAAGGGCTAAAGCGCGAAAATGACCGGATCGGTTTCGTGCTTTAGCCCTTGGGCGCTTTGACGATGAAGGCTGAATCCCTGCCTTTCCCGTTCCTCCGCGCTTCCGCGATAACTCCGAAATCTGTGTTTCTCCGTCGGAAATTGCTTTTCCTCCGCCTCTTCCCCAGCCTCCGTCCCGCGTGAACGCTTCCTGGGATATCCTCAAAATCCTCTCCGACCCCACCCGGTTGCGGCTGCTCGCCCTCATCGTCCGCGAGGAACTCTCCGTCGCCGAGCTGCAGGAAATCCTCGGCATGGGCCAGTCCCGCATCTCCTCCCAGCTCGCCCTGCTCCGCCAGGCCGGTCTCGTCACCGACCGCCGTGAGGGCAAAAAGGCGTTTTACTCCCTCCGCGCCTCCCTCGCGCCGAAGTCCCTCACCCTCCTCCGCGCCGCGATCGACTCCGTGGCCGATTCATCCGCGCTGGCCGACGACCGCGCCAATCTCGACCGCATTCTCCAAAAACGGCGCCGCACGCAGGAGCAGTATTTCAACCTGATCGCCGGCCGCCTTGGCAAAAACTACTGCCCCGGCCGTTCGTGGGAGGCCCTCGGCCACCTCGCGCTCCGCCTCACCCCCGCCATCACCATCGCCGACCTCGGCGCCGGCGAGGGCCTCGTCTCCCAGCTGCTCGCCGCCCGCGCCAAGCAGGTCTGGTGCATCGACAACTCCGCCAAGATGGTCGAGGTCGGCACCGAGCTCGCCCAAAAGAATGGCCTCGCCAACCTCTCCTACAAGCAGGGTGACATCGAGGACGTGCCGCTCGCCGACAAGTCCGTGGACCTCGCCATCCTCAGCCAGGCCCTCCACCACGCCCAGCACCCGCAGGCCGCCGTCAACGAGGCCTACCGCATCCTCAAGCCCGGCGGTCAACTCCTCGTCCTCGACCTCAACGAGCACACGTTTGAAAAAGCCCGCGAGCTCTACGCCGACGTCTGGCTCGGCTTCAAGGAAAGCGCCCTGCATGCCTTCCTGAAAAAAGCGGGTTTCACGAAAGTCGAAGTCGCCGCCGTCGCCCGGGAGGAAAACGAGCCGCATTTCGAAACCCTGCTCGCAAGCGGGATCAAGTCGGGGAAATGAGGCGGCTAGAGTCTGCCGCTAATTCTCGTCGACGGGATTAGTTTCCAGTCGTTTTGATCAGGGCGAAGGCAAAGTCGCGGCCGGCGAATGAGTTCATTTTCACGGCGCAGAAACGAGGCAGGGCGGCAAGACCATCGCCGTTGGAGACCTGCGCATCATCTTTGATCGCGAGCCCGAGGGCGGCTCCGGCCTCATCGCGCGCGGCATCGTCAGCTCGGCCAAAGCGCTTCCCCCTGAAACCCCGGCCTCGAGCGCCAAACCCCGCGCGTGAGCATCGCCGTCACCCGCACCGTACTCGCGCCTTTTTCCTACTGGCCGGACGGCCGGCTCGAGGCCGACCAGAATTTCCAATTTGAACCGGATGCAATGCCTGCACCATCTGGAAACAGCCCGCGTCGCTTTCCCCTTCGGAAAACCGCA
>CAIPZZ010000131.1 GCA_903869665.1 uncultured Opitutia bacterium
TGTCCGGCGTTTGCACAATTGCGCTGGCCGGCCGCTCAGGCGACGACCGAGACGCTGCGGTGGGCCTTGTCATACTGCACGGTGCCGGCGGTGAGCGCGAAGAGTGTCCAGTCGCGACCGACGCCGACGTTGTCGCCGGGGTGCAGCTTGGAGCCGCGTTGGCGCACAAGGATGTTGCCGGCAATGACGGCCTGGCCGCCGAATTTTTTCACGCCGAGCCGCTTTGAGTGGCTCTCGCGTCCGTTCTGGGTGGTGGCTGCGCCTTTTTTATGCGCCATGGTGAGGGTCTCCGGTTGGATGGGTTGCGGTTGAAAGATCTCAGGCGGTGATCGCCGCGATCTTGATGACGGAAAGCTCCTGGCGGTGGCCGCGCTTTTTCTCGTGGCCCTTGCGCTTCTTTTTCTTGAAGACGATGACCTTCTTGCCGCGCTTGTTCTCGAGGATTGTGGCCGTGACCTTGGCACCCGCCAGCAAGGGCGTGCCGACGCGGAAATCCGCGCCCTCGCCGGCGGAGAGCACGTCGGTGATCTCGATGGTCGCGCCTTTTTCGGTGCCGGGAAAGAGGTTCACGGTCAGGATGTCGCCCTCGGAGACGGCGAACTGCTGGCCTTGGGTGCGGATGGTGGCTTTCATAAATGAAGGGTCAGCAAAAACCACCGAGACTGCCGGGCGCAAGGCCAATTTTCAAAGTAAACACGAAAGGGCCGATCACGGACACTTCAAGGCCGTGCAGTGAAACCGACCTGTTGCAGCGGAGTAATGTCCGGCGACATGACCTGAGGAATGACCACGCGCAAACCGCGCCGACAAAAACAAAACAGACGCCCCCTCAAATCAAAGGGGCGTCCGGCAAATTTTTAGGCTCTCTAAAACGGGCTCAGACCATCCGAGAGCGCCGACGCCAAGCGGCAAGGCCGAGCGCGGTCAACCCCCCGAACAGCGCGAAGGCGGAAGGCTCGGGGATGGAACTGCCAGTGAAAGATGCCTGACCGGCGCTATTGGGCAGGCTGCCTGAAAGTGCGGCCGTGGCCAAAGTCGGCGAGATAACGCCGGACGCCGGAATAGTCCAGTCCGCCAAGGTAGATTCGGTGTTACCACCAGTGTATGAATACTGGCCGTAGCTCACACCATCACCAGGCACCAGCGATAGGGTAGTCAGAGTGGGAAACCAGCGCACCATGATCTGCTGGCCGACCGTAAGTGACGAGGAAAAATTCGGGGCAAGCGTCGCAACCAACCCGCCGGCGGTTGAAAAATCAACGCTATTGGAGCCAAATGATCCGAGCAGCACGTCATCGCCCGTCACGAAAGCCGAGGCGGACGGCGCGCTAAAGGATCCATTGATGCCGTTGGTCAGCAGAACCACCAAACTGCCGTCAGCCAACGCCGTGCTATTGCTGGCGGTCAGGATGCCAGCGGCAAAATTGATGGTAAAATCGCCGGATGTGGCCCGGGCCGCCGGAGCGGATACGAGACCCAACGCAGCCAAAAACAACAGTGCGCAATGCTTGGTTTTCATGGGAAATCAGGGGGCAAAACTCCAGTTCACACTGCGCGGGCCGCCAGCGTCCAGCCCGCGACGGATGATCACGCCGGAACCGGGTTGGAAGACGATATCGTCACCCGCGTCCACCGCGCTGCCACCGGTGACGAACTTGTGCCACGCGCCGTTAGAGTAGTAATACGTCAAAGGGCTCTTGTTGATGCCAGCCACGGTGTTGTCATAGACATACACCTCGTCGGTCCGCACCGCAGCGTTGACTGAGTTCCGCACCACGCCCACCGAAGGTGAGGCGGTGTTGACCAGCCCTGAATTGCGAAGGCTCACCGCCACCGGATAAGAGAGGGCCACAAAATTATCCTGCTTGTTCGACGCGTAGGAACTGACGGGCGTGGCCTGAGGGCCGGTCACGACGCCACCCATGACGGTGATCTTGCCGGTGAAGGACTTGTTGCGAATGGTGACGTAGGAGTCGGGCGGGAGCACCGTGTCGTCGAAAACCTGGGTGTTGCCGCCGGTGACGAATTTGCGCCACGCGCCGTTGGAAAAATAATAGGTGGAAGAGATGGGCAGATTGACGCCGGTGGCGGTCTGGTTGGGGAAATAAATTTCGGTCTTGCGGACGGCGGCATTGGCCGACGCCTCGAAAGCGGTGCCCGCCGCGCCGGCCGGAAACACCGTGCCAAGCGTCCAGTAGGGGATGAGAGCGAACTCGTCACCCGCCGTCGCGCCGGTGAGCAGGTCGCCCGCGAGGTCAAGCGTGATCGCAGTCGTGGTGTTGGCCGTCACCGTGTAGAAGCATCCGGCCTTCGCGCCGGTGCGGAAACGGAGGTAGTAAGTGTTGCTCTGCGTGCCCGCCGCGTAGGCGAAGGCGCCCGCCGTCCAGCCCGGGGTGCCACTGGCGGTAACCGTCGAGCTGCTGATTGCACCGACAAGGCCGCGAAACACCTCGGGCCTCGCGAGCGGCGTGGAGAAAATCGTGTCCGAGTTCGAGAGTGTGGTCAGCGTGACGAATCCGACCGGATCGGTGCTAACCGATTGGGCGAGGGCGCAAAGTGGCAGGGCGAAAACAGCCAGAAGCTTGGTGACGGGGTTCATGGCAAGGGATGGAGGGAGCTTATTGCAGGACAAAGGCAATCTCAGACCGCACCTTGTGCAAGGCTATTTTCAACATAATTGGCCGGATCTCGACACTAGGCTGCAGCCCGGACACCACCTCTCCCCGGATCCAAACGGAGTTTGACGCCACGCCCACGTCCGCGATGCTCCCCTGCCCCGCCCTTTCGCCGCCATGGCTCTCGACGACATCACCCGCGCCCTCCTCGCCTCCTACGCGGAGACCGGCGGCATTAACCATTTCGATGGCAGCAACCTGCCCTCTGAGGCATCCGTCAACCGCCTCGCTGCGGACCTGATGCACCTGCTGTTTCCCGGCTTCTTCGAGCCGAAGCCGGTCACGCGCAAACAAATCCCCGTCCTCACCGCCCGCCGCCTCGCCGACCTCCGCCGCCGCCTCGCCGCCGACATCGAGAAGGCGCTGCGTTTTGCCAAGGCTGAGCCCGCCGCCGCCAAGATCCGCGCCGACGAGCTCACGATGGTGTTTTTGCAACGCCTCCCCGCGATCCGCGCCATTGTGCAGACCGACGTGCAGGCCGCCTACGCCGGCGATCCCGCCGCACGCAGCACCGACGAGATCATCCTCGCCTACCCATGCGTGCTCGTCATCTCGCTCCAGCGCCTCGCGCACGAGCTACACGCGCTCGGCGTGCCGCTGCTGCCTCGCATGATCACCGAGTTCGCCCATGAGCGCACCGGCGCGGACATCCATCCCGGCGCGACCATCGGCTCGCATTTCTTTATTGATCACTGCACCGGTGTCGTGATCGGCGAGACCGCGACCATCGGCGACCACGTTAAGCTCTACCAGGGCGTCACACTTGGAGCGAAATCGTTCGAGGTGGACGCGCACGGCAACCCGGTCAAGGGCGTGAAACGCCATCCCGACATCGGCGACCACGTCACCATCTACGCGCACGCCACCATCCTCGGCGGCGACACGCGCATCGGCGCGCACTCGGTCATCGGCGGCAATGTCTGGCTGCTCGACTCCGTGCCCGCGCACAGTATCGCCTATTACAAGGGCACCGACCTTGTCGTGCGCCCCCGCAAGAAAAAAGAGGATATCGTCGGCGAATCATCCGACTGGAGCATTTGATCGCGCCCAGCACGGACGACGCACCGAAATAAAATGAAAACCGCCGCCTGCGGCCTGCTTCTGCTTTCGCTGCTGTTCGCAGGTGGGGCGTGGTATATTCTGCTGTCTTCGGGGCCGCGCGCTGCCGACGATTACCGCGAAATCATGGACTACGTTTCGGGCGTTGAAAAATCCGGCTTCAAACAGAGTGAGTTCGATGAGTTCGCGCTGAGGCGAAAAGCGATCCAGAAAGATATTTTCATCGACACAGCAGTTGCCCGGTCGCTGCTCGTGATTTCAATCACACTCGGAAGTTCAGCATTGGTCGCGACCTCTCTGTCTCATCGCCGGAAATTGGGTTAAGGCTTTATTTCCTGTGCCGGTCCGCCAGCCCGCGCGCGAGGTCGCGCGCGAAGAAAGGTCCGCGAAAAATCATGCCGGTGTAAACCTGCACCAGCGTCGCGCCAGCGTCGAGCTTCTCGGCCGCGCTCGCGGCGTCGGTGATGCCACCCACCCCGATGATCGGCAGCCGCCCTTCGGTCGCGCGTGCGATGTAGGCGATGATCTCCGTCGAGCGCCGCCGCAGGGGCGTGCCGCTCAGGCCGCCGGTCTGGCCCACGGAGGCGAAAAAACCCGGCCGGGCCAACGTGGTGTTGGTGGCGATGATGCCGTCTAGTCCGAACTCGGCAATCACCCCGAGCACGGCGTCAATCTGCGGCCACGTCAGGTCGGGCGCGATCTTCAGCAGCACCGGCACGTGCCGGCCCCCGGGCGCGGTTGCGCGAGCGCGGCGCGCGTCCGTCACCGCGCCGAGCAGCTCGCGCAGCGGCTTTTCGTCCTGGAGCGCACGCAGGCCGGGCGTGTTGGGGCTGGAGACATTGAGCACCACATAATCGGCGTGATCCGCGAGCAGCGCGAAGCTGTCCAGATAGTCGGCCACGGCCTCCTCCGGCGTGGCGACCTTGGATTTGCCCAAATTTATTCCGAGCGGGATGCGCCGCCGGCCGGCCGGCGGCAGCGCGTTGAGCCGCAGGGCCACGGCGGCCGCGCCGTCGTTGTTGAAGCCCATCCGGTTGATGACGGCCTCTTGCGCCGGGTAACGGAACATCCGCGGGCGCTCGTTGCCGGGCTGCGCGCGCGCCGTCACTGTGCCCGCCTCGACATGGCCGAAGCCTAGGGCAGCGGCGGCCGGCCAGGCCGTGGCGTTCTTGTCGAAGCCGGCGGCGAGGCCGACCGCGTTGGGAAATTTTAGCCCAAATGCCTCCACCGGGCGGAATCGCGCCGCCGGGAGCTGCGACCAATGTTCCAGCGCGCGGCAGACCGGCCCCAGCCGACCCAGCCGTGCCAGCGCGCGCACCGCCGACTCGTGCGCGTGCTCGGCATCCTGGCGGAAAAGCAGCGGACGGACGATCCGCTCGTAAAATAGGCCCATGAGGCGCAGCGTGCGGAAGGCGCACAGGAAAATCAAGCGCCGGGCCCGTGTTTCCCGGTTGCCGGCGCCGCCGGCCGCATTTTACGCTCCTGTCCGCCGGGGTTTTTCCGGACCGAACTTTTTCGCGCTTTTTGTGCTTGTTTCCCCCCGACCCCCTCGCACGCTGCGCGCAAATTTGCCACCCGCGGTCGCGGGCACCCGGCAACTCACTCTCCACCGCCCGCCTCCCTTATTTCCATCATGGCCAAATCCTCCGCCGTCCTCGATTGGTGCATCGTCCGCCTCGGCGCGGACCATAACTGGTGGGTGGACGAGGTCAGCGACCCCGTCCGCTGGGACGTGGACGGCCTCGGCATCATTGACCCGCGCCAGATGGCGCACCTCATTGAGCTGGCCGAGCCGCTCCGCGACTACGGCCTGGTGCAGGAGACGCTCGACATCGCTTTCATCCCCTTCCGCATCGAGAAGGAGATGCCGAAGCAAAAAATCCGCCTCAAGCGCGTGAAAGACTCGTTCTACGAGACCGAGGACAAGCTTTTCGGTCTGCCCGACATTCTCGACGAGGAAAACGGCCCCTACGCCGACCTGCTCGACCATCTCACCCGCTGCCGGGTGAAAATGCTCAACGACGTCTTCGCCTTTGAATCCAAGCTCACCGTGGACGAGCTGGAGGACGACCTCCGCGAGAGCCAGAACACCATCTTTGCCGAAGGCAGGTCGCTCCACCCCTTTGACGAGCTCTGCGCCATCCTCGACTTCATGCCCGCCGGTTACGACGAAGACGGCGACGAGGCCCACCGCAAAGGCAAGGGCAAGGCCGAGGACGACATTGACGACGCCGATCTGCCCCAGCTCGACGAGTCGGAGGAGGAGCAGCTCAAGGGCGACCAAACTCTCGCCTGGGACGAAGAGAAGGACAAGGAGGAGGAGGAGAACACCGACACCGTCAAGGCCCCCAGTGGCGCCACCGCCTCCGAGCCGGAGGAGGACTGGAGCAAGGACGAGGAGGAGGAGGAAGAGGAGGACGACGACGAGGATTCGGAGGACGATGACTCTCCCGCCGGAAAAAAATCTCCCGCGAAAAAGCCCGCCCCCAAGCGTCGCAAGCGTTGAGCGCAACACGCTTGTCGCAGGCCGTGCTTGCGGCCTTGCGCCACTTCGGGCAGACAGCGGGCGCACCGACCATGTGTCCCGCCACGACCACCAGCTCTCGGCTCCCTACCCTCGCCCCGCGCATCCCGGCCGAGGGCTTCTCGCAAGCCGCGCGCCCGCCGTTTTGAATTGTTTCCGCTTCGTCTTCCCGTGCCCGTCCCGTCGCCCAGCTCCCGCCAGTCTCGCCCGTTTATCACGCTGGGCGTCGTTCTGGTCGCGTGGCTACTCGTGCCAGCGGTGGTGAAGCGTTTCTTGCGGGCGGCGTTGTTTGAGGCGCAGGCGCCCGCCGCCGTCACCGCCTCGCGCGTCCGCGACCTGCAGGAGTATTGGGCGCTCCGCACGCGCCCGGCCAACGAGCTGATCGCCGCCGGCAAGGACACCGCCCGCGCGCTCGCGGGCTACGAGCTGGGCGTGGAGCGCCTCGGACTGCTTGAGGCCGAGAACGCCCGCCTGCACGCGCTGCTCTCCCTGCCTCCGCCGCCGGGATTCCGCCAGGAGCACGCACGCGTGGTCGAGCGCGATTTCTCCGCCTGGTGGCAGCAGCTCGTCATCCGCAAGGGCGCGGATTACGGCATCACCGTGGGCGCGCCCGTGGTGTTCGCCGGGGGCGTGGTCGGGCGCGTGCGCGAGGTTCGCGCCACCACCTCGGTCGTCGCGCTCCTCAGCGATCCAAGCGTGAGCCTCGCGGTCGTGGTCGTCGGCCCTGGCGACACCCGGCCGGATCCGCGCCCGGTCAAATACTCCGGCGGCGACAATCCCGCGTTCGGCCCGGCGCGCGGCACCCTCGAATTTGCGCCCGCCGACATCACCGTCACGCCCGGCGCGCTGCCCCGGCTACTCACCTCAGGGCTAGGCGGCGTGTTTCCCGCCGGATTACCCGTCGGCGAGGTCACCCGCATGGAGCCGAGCCCCGACGGCCTGTTCCAGACGGGCGAGGTGCGGCTGAACCCCGCGCTCGCCACCCTCGAAGAGGTGACCGTGCTCGTGCCTGAAGCGCCCACTGCCCTGCCCGCCGCGCCTTAAGGAATTTGAAATTTCCCTGCTCGATTCCTACACTCTCCCTCGCCGCCCAAGCACCGAAAATTTCCAGCCGTCTCCGGCCAATCCTGCACTCACTGCTTCCAATTTTCATTCCGTCATCCTGTCCTTTTTAACCTTCGTCCGTTTTGGAGCTAAGGCCACCACCCTCCCTCCCATGAGCCACGCCAGCCGCCAGACCCTCGCGCTCCTGCTCGGCAACGCCCTTCTCGTCTTCCTCGCCGCGCAGGCGGACCATGCGCTCGCCGGCTGGCAGCTCCGCCTGTGGCTCGGTGGGCTGCTGCTCGCGCCCGCCGCGCTGCTTGCCAGCCACCGCGCGGGCGCGGTGGCCGTGTTCGTCACGGGGCTGGCGCTGGACGCTCGGGCACCCGTGCCCTTCGGCACCCATGCGCTCGTGCTGCTCGCGGCGCACGCGGCGCTGTTTGCCGTGCGCGACCGCCTCGCGCGCGACACCCCCGCCCTGCGCGTGGCCGCCGCGCTAATGGCCAACCTCGTCGCCTTAGCCGCCTTCGGGCTCATTATGGCCGCCGCCGGCCCGGCCCGGCCGGGCGCGGGCCGCCTGCTGCCCGAGCTGCTCATCTCACAGGCTGCCGTCGCGCTCTGTGCCACCTGGTGCTTCGCGCTGCAGGAGCGCCTGTGCGCGCTGTTCGGCGCGCGGCCCGGCCTCGAACTCCCATGAGCCGCTCCGCCATCAGGGCGCCGCAAGGCGTCGAGACCCGCGCCAACGGGAACCACCGCCTCTGGGCATTCTATCCCCTGCTCGCGGCGCTCCTTCTCACGCTGGCCGGCGGATTCGCGTGGCAACAGCTCCTTCGCGCCGACCTGCACGGCGCGCGGGAGCGTGCGCAGGGCCAGCGCCGTGTGCTCGTGCCGGGGCCGCGTGGTCGCATCCTCGACCGCGCCGGCCGTGTGCTCGCCGGCAACCGGCCGCGCTTCGCCGTCACCCTCGCGCTTGACACGCTCGGCCCGGAGTTCCGCGCGGAGTTTGCCGCTGTCAAAAAAAATTACCACACCCCCCGCGAGTCCCCGCCGCCCACCTCCGCGCAGCTTGAGCAGATCGCCCGCACCGCCGTCGTGCGTCGCTACCTCGACCAGCTCGAGACGATTCTGGGCCGCGCGACGGAGTTCGACGCCGCCGGGCTCCAGCGCCATTTTTCGCAACAGCTCCTGCTGCCCTACCTGCTCATGGAGGACCTCACGCCCGCGGAATACGCCCGCCTCGTCGAGCAGCTTCCGGCCAACTCCCCCTTGCAGGTCTTCTCCGCCGGCGTGCGCGACTATCCGTATGGCCGGCTCGCCGCCCACGCGCTCGGCTCTGTCGGCACCGATGACTCCGAAGCCGATGACGATTTGCCCGGCGACGATCTTACGACCTACCGCCTGCGCGGCACCAAGGGCCGAGACGGCCTAGAGAAATTTTTCGATGATCGCCTTCAAGGAGAGGCGGGCTTCTCCATTTTCCGCGTCAGCCCCGCCGGTTACCGGCTCAATCCCCCGCTCGAATCCCGCCCTCCCGCGCGCGGCGGCGACCTCATGACCTCGCTTGACGCCGACCTCCAGCTCGCCGCCGAGACGGCCCTCAGGATCAATCCGGACCTCGCTGGCGCCGCCGTCGCCCTCGATGTCCGCACCGGCGAGGTGCTCGTGCTCGCCAGCGAGCCAGGCTACGACCTGCGCGACTTCTCACCGCGCCTCTCCAACGCTACCCGGGACGATATCGAGGCCCGCAAGGCCTGGGCCAACCGCGCCATCAGCGCCAGCGGCACCTATTCGCCCGGCTCCACCTTCAAGCTCCTCACCGCCATCGCCGCCCTCCGCCACGGCGCGCTAGATCCCGACGAGCCACTGGGCGATCCCTGTGACGGGAGCGTCCTCATCGGCGGTAAACTGTTCAAATGCTACAACGGCAAAGGCCACCACGGTGCCGTCCATCTCGACGAAGCCATCGCCAAAAGCTGCGACGTCTATTTTTATCAGGCGGGGGTGAAAACCACCGCCGACAACATCGCCGCCGAGGCCCGCCGCTTCCACCTCGACCGTCCCGCCGGTATCGAGCTACCCGGCGAGACCCACCGGATGCTCATCCCCGATCCGGCGTGGAAAAAACGCACGCAGCACGAGGACTGGTTTCAGGGCGACACCGCCAATATGGCGATCGGCCAGGGCTACGTTTTGGAAACCCCGCTCAACATGGCCTGCTTCATCGCTTCGCTCGCTCGCGACGAAGTCTGGACGCAGCCCACCCTACTCCATCGCGCCGACGCCCCCGCGCAGCACACCGAGCGCACCGGCCTCACGCCCGCGCAGCGTGACGCGCTGCTCGCCGGCATGGTGGGCTGCACCACGGTCGGCACCGCCGCCGGAACGCTGAACAACCCGTCGCTCACCAATTACATCCCGGGCCTGAGTATCGCGGGCAAGACCGGCACCGCCCAGATCCCAGGTAACAAAAACGCCGCCTGGTTCGTGTGTTTCGCCCCGGCGGAAAATCCGCAGATCGCCATCGCCGTCATGATCGAGGGCGACACCGCCGGTGAGGAGGTCGGCGGCGGCCGTTACGCCGCACCCGTCGCCCAAGCCATCCTCAAGGAATGGGTGAAAAACCAGCCCAAACTCAACACTCCAGCGCCCGTGTCACCGTCTACCCTCAGCCTCCCCGCGCTCCCGTCCCTCACGCGCTAAACGCGCGGCGAAGTGGTCGCCGGTGGTCGCGGCTGGCGGTCGGGCGCGATCCCCATCGTCACCGCGCAGCGCCCGGGGGATGGGCGGTCGGTGGCGTTGCGAGTCAATGGACGCGGTTGATTTATCGGGACAAAAAAACGCCTGCCGTTTCGGGCAGGCGTTGGGAATCGAGATAGGGAAACGCCCTAGTTTATTTGCCTTGGTTAAGAGGGACAACAACAGCCACGGTTTTGGTGCTCTTGTTGCCGGCGGCATCAGTGGCCTGCACGGTGATGGTGTAGGTGCGGCCAGTGCCTGTGCCGGATCGCTCGGCGCGGAGGTTGAGCGTCATCACGCCGGTGATGGCGATGTCGTTGGGGGTGTCGCCGTCGCCGAGGCCGTTGTCGGGCTCGTTGCTGGTAACGGAGAGGATTTTGACCGTTGTGCCGCTCACGACGTCGGCAGCTGTGGCGGAGACGGTGATAGCGACGAGCTTGTGGTTCGGGGGCCAGAGGCTCGGCGCGGAGGTGGTAAGGGCGGTGAACACAGGCCCGGTGGTGTCGCGCACGGTAACAGTGAAGGTTTTCGCGACGGCGTTGTTGCCGGCGGCGTCCGTGGCGGAGACGGTGACTGTGGTCGTGCCAATGGGGAACACGCTGCCGGGGGCCTTGCTGTAGGACAGCGTGGCCCCGACGGCATCAGTGGCGGTGGCGGCAAACGTGACCGTTGCGCCGGCGGCACTGGTGGCCTCGGCGGTGATGGCAGCGGGCGCCGGTGATGATGGGGGCCGTGGTGTCTTTCACCGTGACGGTGAACGAGCCAGTCGTGGAGTTACCGGCGGCGTCTGTGGCCGTCACGGTGACCGTCGTGGTGCCGACGGGGAACACACTGCCCGGAGCCTTGCTGTAGGCGACGGTCGCGCCGACGGCGTCGGTCGCGGATGCGGCAAACGTGACGGGCGCGCCGGCGGCGCTAGTGGCCTCGGCGGTCTGGTTGGCGGGCACTGTGAGCACGGGCGCGGTGGTGTCGGCCACGGTGACGTTGAACGAGCTGGTGGAGCTGTTGCCCGAGGCGTCGGTGGCCGTGACGGTGACGGCGGTGGTGCCGATGCGGAACACGCTGCCCGAGGCCGCGCTGTAGCTCAGGGACGGGTGGCCGTCAACGAGATCAATCGCGCTGGCGGCGAACGTGACGCTCGCTCCGCCCGGGCCGTTGGCCTCGGCGGTGCCCAGGCTCGGCACGGTGATGGCCGGCGCCGTGGTGTCCTGCACAGTGACGCTGAAGGTCGAGGTGGCGGTATTGCCGGCGGCGTCGGTGGCCGTGATGGTCACAGTCGTCGTGCCGAGCGCAAAGGTCGAGCCGGAGACGGGGGACGCGTTGGTGGCGACCGCGCCGTCGGTCTCGTCCGTGGCGGAGACGGTGAAGCTCACGGTCGCGCCGGCGGGGCCGGTGGCCTCGGCGGTGACGCTGGCGGAGACCGTAATGACCGGGGCCGTGGTGTCGGAAGGCGTATTGCCACCGACGGTGACAGTGAAGTCCTGCGTCACAATATTGCCGGTGGCGTCGGTGAGGCCCAGCGTGCCGTGGTAAGTGCCGGCGTTGGCGTAGGTGTGCTGGCCGGTGATGGCGCCGGTGGTCTCGTCCACCGTGCCGGGGGTATTCGCATAGCAAATAGGCCTAGTCGCGGTCAGCTGGCCGGGTTGAGCACCCGCGTCGCGACAGTCCCCAATGCAGCCCAAGCCTCACCTTCCCACCGGGCCGGCGCGCGGAAGCGGCGGCAATGCAAGGTTCTCCGCCGGCATTTGCGCGGCCAGCTTCTCCTTTTGTTTTTGCAACGCCGCCTCGTCCACGGTGGCGAGCAATGCGCGCGCCTCGGAAAACTTTCCCTGCTTCTGCAGCACGTTGGCCTCGTGCAGCCGCACCGTCTGCCGCTCTAGGCCGGGCTTCACCCTTTGCTCGAGCCCGCGCCACCACCCCAGCGCGGCCGGCCAGTCGGGCTGCTCCAAGTCGTAAAACGACTCGCCGTAGCGGTAGGTGAACTCGATGCGCTCCGGCGCGAGCTCCGCCGCCCGGCGGAACGCCTCCTGCGCCGCCTTGTCCAGCGCCGCGCGCGTCCACGCGCCGCTTTTCACAAACTCATCCCGCGCCTCAGTGAGCAGCGTGCCAAGCTGGTAGTGGTAAAGCGGCTCGTCCGGCGCGAGCTGCACGGCCGCGAGAAAATAGTTCACGGCCTCCAACGGCCGGCCCTCCTCGGCCAGCCAGTTGCCGAGCTGGTTTTTGACCAGCGGCACGCCGGGATCGAGCTCGTTGGCCTTGAGCATGAGCGCGGCGGCGCGCTTGCGCTCGCCGAGCACGGGCTTGCCCAGCAGCACCGCGTAGCTCGCGTAGCCGGCGGCCACCGACGGATAGTCTTTCAGGTATTGTTCGTAATCGTTGACGAGCTTCTGGAACTGCGGCCGCAGCGCCTCTACCGCCGCCTGCGAGCCCGCCAGGTCCGCCCGCGCCAGCAGCTCCCGCTGCCGCGCGACCAGTGTCTTCAGCTCCGCCTGCGCCGGGGATTCGGCGGGCGGCGGCGGTGTTTTTGCTGGCTCGGCCGCGCGCAGCGGCGCGCACAAGGTGATGACCAAAAAAATGAGGGTGATGATTTTCATGTCAGAAAGGTGACTATACTTCACCACTGTTTCGCCCAATCTGGGGCGACAACCTCGGTGAACTTGTTCGCGTTCAGATCAGCCACGAGCTTCGGCTCGCTCTTACTGTCGGCCACATCGGCCACGCGCCACAGGCAGCCTTTGGCCGCGTAAAGCAGTTGGCCGCGATGATCCCAGTCAAACCAGTCCGCATGGTCAAAATGGTGAAGTATTGTGCCATCGGCCGTTAAAATCCGACCGGGATGAGCCCACGACATCCAATCTGGCGTGATGAGCACATGATCCCCGCCTGGCTGTGGCTTGCGCCACGCTTTGGGGTGCGAGATTTTTGATGATTTCAGAATCCATCGAAGTAATCGCCACCAACCCTTAATCTCCTCACTGGGGTTGTGTTCTAGCTGCACAGTCTGCCAACCGCCATAGTTCCCAGCCTTATGTCCCAAAGCAGCCGCTCCCTTATCGCCGACGATGCGGACTGCCTTTGGGTGTTTCATCATCGCGACAAAATCGGGATGCACCTCACAAGGGTGCTCGTGTAGCAAGAGATCACGGTTGGTTAAAAATTCGCCACCTCCGTAACTAAGTTGGCTCTCCGGCCAAAGAGCTAAGGCAGTAAAATAAGGAGGATGACTGACTGCCGTCCACGCAGCCGGGTCTCCTTTGTATTTGTTCGCGAAGTAAACCAATTGTTTCCCGTCTGGCGAAAGATCGCTCCATCGTTCCTCGATGCGGCCCTTGAACCACTGCCCCGGCTCAATTTCGTCAGTCCGCAGATTCCATTTGAGAAGCTGGACCTGCTTGGAAGGCCCGCGCCGAAATACCACCGCCACGTCGGCCGCGCGGGCGACGATGGCATAGAGGCGGACGGATGGGCGTCTGAGCATGGCGCACTCCATTGCGTCTGGCCGCCGCCGGCAAGCGCGCAGGCTTGCCCGCCGCCCGTATCGCGCCTCCACTCCCGCAATGCCCGCCCGCGAACTCGCCATCGGTTTCGACGCCGACGACACCCTCTGGCACAATGAGAACGTCTTCGCCACCCACCACGCGCGTTACTGCGAGCTGCTCTCGCGCTACCACGACGCCGCCACCGTCGAGCGCGTGCTCCTCGAAACCGAGCTCCGCAACCTCGAGCTCTACGGCTACGGCGTGAAGAGCTTCACCCTCTCCGCCATCGAGACCGCCATTCATCTCTCCTCCGGCCGAATCGCCGCCGCCGAGATCCAACATCTCCTCGACCTCGGCCGCGCCATGCTCGCCCACCCTGTCGAGCTGCTCGACGGCGCGGCCGACACCCTCGCTGCGCTCGCCACCGCCGGCGCGCACCGCCTGCTGCTGATCACCAAGGGCGACCTCCGCGACCAACATGGCAAGCTCGCCCGCTCCGGCCTCGCGGATCATTTCCACCACGTCGAGGTGCTGCCCGAGAAAAACGTCCCGGCCTACGCCGCGCTTCTCCGTCGGCAGGGTATTGCGCCGGAGAATTTCCTGATGGTCGGCAACTCGCTCAAGAGCGACATCCTCCCCGTGCTCGCGCTCGGTGGCGCGGGCGCTCTCGTCCCCTACCCCATCCTCTGGGCGCATGAGCGCACCGACGAGACGCCCCGCGCCCCCGGCCGTTTCTTTGAGCTGAAGTCGCTGCATGATCTGCCCGCCCTTGTGACCCGCTGGGCCGCCACGCCCGCCTATGGCGAGGGCCGAAAGTAATTACGCCGTTCGGCCTGTCATCCGCTGGCAAAATCTCCCCCGCATCCGCGCCCAGCCGGGTTACCGAGCGAAGCGACACTTTTAAATTCGCAGAAACATTCTGGTTCGCCCGGCCCGATCTGAGATTGCGTTCCTTCGCGTCCATTGGTGGTTAGAAATCCCGCGCCACCGCCCCAAAAATCCATTTGCCCTTTCGCCCGCGCCCCTTATCCCGTTCCCGGCAACCATGACCAAGGTTGCCAAATCTCCCGCCCAGAAAACCGCCCCCCGGCCCCACGCGGCCTCGGCCAAAACGGACGCTGAGTTTTACCTGTCCCGCGACGAGTTTTTCCGTGCCAGCCTGCCGTCCGCGCTCACGTTCGACGACGTCACGCTCGCCACGCTTTATTCGGACATCCTACCCAAGGATGCCGACACGTCCACCGCCCTCTCCGACTCGCTGCGGCTTTCGATTCCGGTTGTCTCTTCCGACATGGACACCGTCACCGAGTCGCGCATGGCCATCGCCATGGCGCTCAACGGCGGTCTCGGCCTCATCCATTACAACCTCCCCGCCGCCGAGCAGGTGCGCGAGGTCGCCCGCGTCAAACACCACATCCACGGCCTCATCCAAGATCCCATCACCGTCGCACCTGGCCAGCTTGTTGGCGATATTCTCGCGCTCATCGAGGAGAAACGCTACGACTTCCGCACGTTTCCCGTGATCGACGACGGCGGCAAGCTCGTCGGCCTTCTCTCCGGCAGCGCCGTCCGCGAGCGCTACAAAACGAAAACGGTCGCCGAGGCGATGGTGCCGCGCGGCCAGATCCTCACCGTCCACGAGCGCACGCTCCAGCCCGACCCGATCAAGGCCGCCGATGCCTTCTTCACCGCGCACGTCGGCATCCACAAGATGCTGGTCGTGGACAACGCCGACCGTCTGCGCGGCCTTGTGACATTCTCCGATGTGGACCGCATCACCGCCGAGTCCAAGTCCCGCCGCCGTCCCGCGCGCGACGACAAATTCCGCCTCGTCACCGGCGCCGCCCTCGCGCCGCTCCGCCGCCCCGACGGCGCGCTCGACCGCGACCGCATCCTCGCCCATGTCGGCGCACTCGTGGAGGAGAACGTGGACTGCGTCGCCATCTCCACCGCCCATGGCCACACCGCCGGCGTCGGCGACATGGTGCGCCTCGTGCGCGGCGCGGTTCCCAGCCTGACCATCATCGCGGGCAACGTCACCACCGCCGCCGGCGTGGCGTTTCTCGCCGACTGCGGCGCGAGCGCCATCAAGGTCGGCCAAGGCCCCGGTTCCATCTGCACCACGCGCATCGTCGCCGGCGTCGGCGTGCCGCAGCTCACCGCGCTCCACATCGCCGGACGCGGCGCGGCCAAGGCCGGCGTGAAAATCATCGCCGACGGCGGCATCACCAAGTCCGGCGACATCGTGAAAGCCCTCACCCTCGCCGACGCTGTCATCCTCGGCGGCCTGCTCGCCGGCTGCCGTGAGGCCCCGGGCGAGATCATGGAAATCAACGGCAAGCTCTACAAACAATACCGCGGCATGGGCAGCGTTGCCGCGATGAAGGCCGGTAGCGCCGCGCGCTACGGACAGGACAAAACCGACACCGCCCGCAAGCTCACCGCCGAAGGCATCGAAGCGCTCAAGGAAGTCAGCGGCTCGGCTGACGAGGTCCTCGCTACCCTCATGGGCGGTCTGCAAAGTGGCATGGGCTACCTCGGGGCAAAAAACTTGGGCGAGCTGAAATCGAAAGCCCGCTACATCCGCGTGACCCCGGCCGGCCAGCGTGAGGCCGCCCCACACGACGTGGTCGAGATCAAGACGCAGAAGGCGTGACGAATTTGCGGTTGTAGGCCAGGTCGCTGACCTGGCTCCGAAATCCAGAGCCGGCTAATCGAGCTGGCCTGTAGCAAACCAATCAACCTTCTCTCGCCGCCATGCCTCCGCGCCCGCCCCATCTCCAGCGGTTGGGCCAAGTCTGGGTGAAGCAGCCGGTTTATTTCCTCACGACCTGCACACATGAGCGCCAGCGTGTGCTCGCCAATCCGCAGACAATGACTGTCCTCGTCGCCGAATGGCAGTCTGCCCGTGAGCGCCACAGCTGGCACATCGGACGGTTCGTCATCATGCCGGATCACGTTCATTTCTTCGCCATGCCCGATGTCGGGGCCAAACCGCTGGCGGTCTTCGTCGCCAAATGGAAAGAGTGGACAGCCAAGAATCTCGCGCGGACGCTCGACCTCACGCCTCCGCTATGGCAGCCGCGCTTCTTTGATCACCTGCTGCGCTCAGAGGAAAGTCGCGCTGAAAAATGGGACTATATTCGCAATAACCCCGTGCGAGCTAGCCTCGTCGCGCAACCGGATGAATGGCCCTATCAAGGACACATCCATTTCGAATAAGTTTCCGCTGTAGGCCAAGTCGCTGACCTGACTTCGGAAACTTTCTAAAAAAGCCAGGTCAACGACCTGGCCTACAACTGAAAACTACCTACCCTCACACCTTCTCCACCAGCCCGGCCTTGATCGCCTTGACGGAGACCCACACGCGCTTCGTGCCGCCGTTGGCGGTGCGGATGCGGACGCGCTGCAAGTTCGGGCGGAACTTGCGCTTCGTGATGCTCGTCACGTGCGTGCCGATGCCCCCGCTCTTCTTGGACTGACCCTTACGGTTGATGATCGAGCCCTTGACGGGACGGCGACCGGTGATGGCACAGATTCTGGGCATGGTGTTGGTTCGGTTGGGAAAAGGTTGAGAAGAAACGCCCGCCCCGGTGGGTGGCAAGGGCAAATTTCACCCCGCCGCCCGCCTTGCGTGCAACACCTGGAACTTCTGCCCCATCTGCCCTGGGTGCAGGAGCCGCATGAGCGTGCGTTTGCGCGGGCCGAGGGGGTCGCGCGCCTCCTCTATGAGCGCCCGCTCCAGCCAGGCCGCCGCGTGTCGCACGAAAAACGCCTCCTGCGTCTCGACCTTCGGCGCGGCAAACCCGCCGCCCGCCAACGCGTCCACCAACCAGTCCCAACAGACGTGCCCTGTCAGGTCCTGCTCGCCCGGCCGCGCCAGCAGGTCGTTCGACTGCGTGTGCCGGTGGTAGGCACGCAGCGTGCCGGCCGGCGTCTCGTGTGCGAGCGCCGCGAAGGATTTCCCGTAGTCGCACGCGAAAAACAGCCCGTGCCACGGCTGTGCCGCGATGGCCCCGGCCAGCTCCGTCGCCGCGCGCGGCGCGTCGAAGACATAGCCCTCGGGTGCTTCCGCCGGCAGCCAGTCCGCCGCGACTTCGCCCAGCTCGATCTCCGCCAGTTCCTCACCGCGCAACACCACGCCCAATTCGCGCCACGCACCGCCGCGCCGCACGAACCGCCGCAGTGGCTGCGCGTCGAACAGCTCATTGGAAAAAACGACGCACGCCCCCGCCAGTGTTAGCGGCTCGCCCACCCGCACCACCCGCGCGCCCGCGAACGGATGCACCACCCCCGCGAGCACGCCCGCAGCGTGCTCGCCCCGAGCCGCGTCGAGAGGCCTGCCTTGAGCCGCGTCGAAAGGCTCCGCGCCAATCTCCACAAACTCATGCCGCGCCGCCTCCGCCTCGCCGCCGAGCAAAGCCACGCCCGCCGCCGCCACCAGCTCGCCGAAACTCTTTCCCAGCGAGGTGGCAGTGAAAAAATCCGCATCCCTGACTCGGCCCACGCGCCTCCGCCCACGCCGGTAGTAGCCCACTCGCTCGTCGTAGAGTGCGAGCGCCATGAACTCCGCAAATGTCATCACCCCGCCCGCGCCCGCCCACGCGCGGAACGCCGTGAGAAACTCTGGCTCCGCCCCCGCGCTGCGCGCGCCGCCTGTTTCGCCATTGGTTCCCGTTTGCATTGCCCCCTAGTTGGCCGCAGGCTGCGGCCATGCTCAAACGCATTTTCACCCTCGCGACCGGCGTGGCCCTCGGGCTGGCGGCCGCCGCCGGGGCGGCGCGTTTCGGCGTGCTCCGGGGCCTGTGGCCGGACCGCGAGCTCGACCGCTCTGCCGCTGTCGTGCGCGATGTGATGAAGTTGGTGGGCGAGAACTACGTTGACCCCAAGGCCGCCGCCCTGCCAGCCCTCACCAAGTCCGCCCTCGATGGCCTCATCGGCTCGCTCGACCCGCACTCCGAATACATGGATGTCGCGGCCTACAACACGCTGCAGGAAGACTTGAGCAGTGAGTTCGGCGGCATCGGTGTGCAGGTCGAGCTGCGCGCTGGCCGCGTCGTCATCATCGCGCCCATCGCTGGCACGCCCGGCGAGCGGGCCGGCCTCCGGCGCGGCGACGAGATCGTGAGCATAGACGGCGAGAAGTTGGCCAAGCCCACGATGGACACCATCGTCACCCGTCTGCGTGGCAAACCCGGCACGAAGGTCACGGTCGGTCTGTTCCGCCCGACGACCAAAGAGGATCTGACTCTTCCCCTCTCGCGCGAAACGATCCGCGTGGACAGCGTCCGCGACGTCCGCCTGCTGCCGGGCGGCATCGGCTATGTGCAGCTCACGCAGTTCGTCGAGCGCACAGCCGACGAGTTTGCCAAAGCGCTCAACCAGCTCCAGACGCAGGGCGCGAAGGCGCTGGTCATTGACCTCCGCAACAACCCCGGCGGCCTGCTCGACTCGGTCGTAGACGTGGCCGGAAATTTTTTCCCGAAAGGCGAGCTCATCGTTTATACCCAAGGCCGTGACACCAAGGATCGCGAGGACTACCGCGCCGACCACTCCCGCCCGCCGCTCACGCTCCCCGTCGCCGTCCTCATCAACGCCGGCAGCGCCAGTGCCGCCGAAATCCTCGCGGGCGCGCTCAAGGACACCCACCGAGCCGTCGTCGTCGGCGAGCGCTCCTTCGGCAAGGGCTCCGTGCAGTCCATCTACAAGCTCGGCGCTGGCGGCGGCCTGCGCCTCACCATCGCGCGCTACTATACGCCCAGTGGCGCTGTCATCCACGAGCACGGCGTCCCGCCCGACGTCGAGGTCGTGATGACGCCCGACGAGGATCGCAGCCTCGCGCTGCAGCGCAGCCGCAGTGACCTCACCGATCCCGCCGCCTTTAAGGAGCGCTTCAGCCTCGACCTCATCCCCGACCGCCAGCTCGACGCCGCCGTGTCCGTCCTCCAAGCCGCGCTGCTGCTGGAGAAAAAAGATAAGCTCGACCCCGCAATGGATAAATTGGGCCTCCGGCTCGCTCCCGACAAAATGCTTGGGCACTGACGCCAACTATTCGCCCCAGAAATTTGGCCACGAAAAACACAATAATATCCCATGTTTAGCCGATAATCTCCCGCGCGCCCATAGGCGCGATGGAGACGTAAGCCGCAGCCCCAGCTTTTTCGTGCTTTTCGTGGCCAATACATCCCGAAGCTCAAAATGATCCTCGCCCTCGAAACCTCCTGTGATGAGACCGCCGTCGCGCTCTTCGACCCGGCACGCGGCCTCGCCGGCGAATGGACGCACACCCAAATCGCCCTGCACGCGCGCCATGGCGGCGTGGTGCCCGACCTCGCCACCCGCGAGCACCTCCGCCACCTCGCGCCGCTGCTGGAACGCGCCCGCGCTTCCTCGGGAAATTTCTCCGCCGTCACCCGGGTTGCGGTCACGCACGGCCCCGGCCTGGCCGGCTGTCTGGCGCTCGGCGTCGCTGCCGCCAAGGCGCTTGCGCTCGCGCTGCGCGTCCCGCTCACCGGCGTGAACCACCTGCGGGGGCACGCCTTCTCGCCGTTCATTCCGCTTCATGCGGAGTCGCCCGATGATTTTTCGGTCCGGCTCGCCACCCTGCTGCCCCACCTCGGCCTGCTCGTGTCGGGTGGCAACACGCTCCTCTTCTCGCTCGATGAAAACCTCGCGCTCCGCGTGCTTGCCACCACCCGCGACGACGCTGCTGGCGAGGCACTCGACAAAGGCGCGAAGCTCCTCGGCCTCGGCTACCCCGGCGGCCCGCTCATTGAAAAACTCGCCACTGGCGGCCGCCCTGATGCCTACGACTTCCCCCGCGGCCTCGGCCCGCGCGCCGAGCTGGACTTCAGTTTCTCCGGTCTCAAGACGAGCCTGCGCTATCAATTGGAAAAAATGGCCCCCGCCGAAATCGCTGCGCGCACGTCCGATCTCTGCGCCAGCTACCAGCAGGCTGTGATTGACGCGCTGGCCCGCAAAACCTTCTTCGCCTTGGAGCGTCCTTCAACCGACTCAGGGCAGGCGGCCTACCGCAGTCTCGGTCTCTCCGGCGGTGTGGCCAACAACCGCCCGCTCCGCGCCGCCCTGGGGAAAATCGCGCGCGCCGCCCGCGTCCCGCTGCTCGCCGCCGCGCCGGAGCATACCGGAGACAACGCCGCCATGATCGCCTTCGCCGCCTGGGCCTGCCCCGAGCCCAGCTGCGGGGCCGACCCGGCTAGCTCCGAACTCATTCGGGCGGCTGTCGTGACCCCCTCCCCCGCCGGTCTCCGCATCGCCCCCGCGCTCACACTGGTCTGAGCGCGGCCACTTGCGCGCGCAGCATCCCGGTGAGCCCGCCGAGCAACGGCGTGGGTGGCAGCGCGGCGTGCGGCGCGAGCACCGCCTCGGCGGCGGCAAGCGCGGCGTTTAGCTCGGCCTCGACCGCGGCAAACACGTTGTGCTCGTGCATCTGCCGACGGCGCGCGCCGGCGTCGGGCGCGCGGCGGCCGGCGATTTCGTCAAGCAGTGCGGCGCGCTCGGCGGCGGGCAGGCACTCCCGCAACGCAAGTAGCGGGAGGGTGAGTTTGCCGCCAGTCAGGTCGGTGCCGAGCGTCTTGCCGATGCGGTTTTCCTCGCCAAAAAAATCCGCGAGGTCGTCGTAAATCTGGTAAGCGACGCCCAGCTGCCGGCCAAACTCTGCCGTGGCCGCCGTGAAAGCCGCCGGAAAGCCGCCCAGCCGGGCGCCAAGCGCACAGGAGACGCGGAACAACTCGGCCGTCTTCAGCTCGATCACGCGATCGTAGTCGGCGCGCGTCACGTCGGTCGTGTGGCGGCGCAGCGTTTGCATGATCTCGCCAGCGCAGACTTTTCGGGTTGATTCCGCGACCGCGAGGCAGACCTCGGTAGTGGGAAATTGCGCGGCGAGGTGCAGCGCATGGGCAAAGAGCGCGTCGCCGAGCAGCACGGCCGCGTCGGGGCCGTGACGGCGGGCGGCCGTGTCGCGCCCACGCCGCAGGTCGGCGGCGTCCATGATGTCGTCGTGGACGAGCGTGGCGAGATGGACGAGCTCGACCACCGCTGCGGCGCGCACGAGCGCAGGCGCGGGCCGGCCGGAGCCGTCCCAGCCG
This sequence comes from uncultured Opitutia bacterium, assembly GCA_903869665.1. GTDB lineage: Bacteria > Verrucomicrobiota > Verrucomicrobiia > Opitutales > Opitutaceae > CAIYUN01. The sequence goes on from CAIPZZ010000131.1 coordinate 21,623, forward strand.
GCGAGAAACACCAGCGCGGGCCGAATCCGTTTGCCGGAAGTGTCGAGGCAGTATTCGGCGAGACTGCGGATCTCCGGCTCAAACGCCGCGAGCTGCGCGCGCAGAAAAACATCCAGCTCCGCCATGTGCGGGCGCAGTCGGTCGAACACCAGGCCGGGGCCGGACACCTTGGCGTCTGGCGCGAGGGAGGTGGAGATGGTGGTGGCAGGCATGGATTTCGGACGAAGTTGCGCGATCGCGCGGCGGATGGCCAGCCGTGATTGTGCGGCGTGGAGCGCTGCGTCCCAGTCCCGACACGCTTTCCTGAAAACGCGCCACGAGGTCGCGTTCCGACCTCTCGGGATATGGGGAATTATTATCCGTGTGAATGTGTGAAATTCGTGGTCAAAGTTTTGCGTCAACCCGCATGAACGACAACCCGCTCCTGCTTCTTGTCACCGCCAGCGCCGGCCTGTATGTGGCTTGGCAATGGCTGGGCGACCTGCGTGCCGCACGCGCCGGGCGGCCCAACCCACATGCGTGGCCGGGCGCGACTCCGGCACCAGGGCAGGCGTTCGCGCTCGCCGCGTTTGGCGGCGTGGCGCTCACGCTGGCGGAGACGTGGGGCGAGTCGCGCCTCGGCCTCGCGGCGCAGCAGTCACAGATGACGGCGCTATTCGCCGCCTACACGATGCTCGTCGCGCCGTTTGTGGAGGAGCTCATCTTTCGCGGCTTCATCGTGATTGATCGGCGCGGCGCTGCGGCGCGATGGGCGGGCGCGGTCGGGGCGTCTTTGGTCTTTGCCGCGCTGCACCCGTTTTTGTGGGAATGGAAAAAAGGGGAGCCGTGGCATCTGACGCTCACGGCCAAAGGCTGGTTCAGCACGGGCGCAGTGTTCACTGGCTCGCTGTGGTTTTACACGATGCGCTTGGCGGCGCGGCTCAACCCGCACGGCTCGTTGCTGCCCTGCTTTTCGGCACACGGAGCGAAAAATCTCGCCGTGGTCGCCGTCAAGGCCGCCCAAGGCTTCCTCGTCGGCTGGTGGTGATTCTCGCCCACACCGCGCGGGGTGCTGAAAACTGGAGCCGATGGTCGGGATTGAACCGACGACCCACGCTTTACGAAAGCGTTGCTCTACCACTGAGCTACATCGGCGAAGCAGGCCGCAGAGAAAAGGGGCGGCCGGGTGTGAGTCAAGCGTTGGCTGACGCGGAGACTCGAAACCCACATCATCTGACTTGCAGCAATTGCAATCCACAGCAAGCAGTGAAGCACGTTTCGAATCGGTGTGGCATTTTGATCAGACGGCGTTGGCACCATCCATGGAATTTGCAGTTTCATGGGGGCCAACAGAGGGTGGTTTCACCGCGCGATCAGCTTCAGGAACTCCGCGTTGGTCTTGGTCTTCGAGAGGCGGGCGATCATCGTCTCGGTGGCCTCCTCGATTTTCTGCTGCACGAGGGCGCGGCGGAAAAAGTGGATGCCTTCGAGCGTCTTGGCGTCAATCAGCAGCTCCTCCTTGCGGGTGCCGGACTGCTGGATGTTGATCGCGGGCCAGAGGCGCATCTCGGCGGCCTTGCGGTCGAGCACGAGCTCCATGTTGCCCGTGCCTTTGAACTCTTGGAAGATGACCTGGTCCATGAGGCTGCCGGTCTCAACGAGCACGCTGGCGACGATGGTGAGGCTGCCGGCCTCCTCAGTGTTGCGGGCGGAGGCGAAGAGCTGGCGCGGCTTCTCCAGCGCGCGGACGTCGAGGCCGCCGGAGCCGGTGCGGCCGGAGTTCTTCTGCGTGTTGTGCGCCCGGGCGAGGCGGGTGAGCGAGTCGAGGAAAAGCACCACGTCCTTGCCGGCCTCGACGAGGCGCTTGGCGCGCTCGATGCAGAGGTCGGCGATACGGATGTGGCTGTCCACCTGCTCGTCGTTGGACGAGGCCCAGACCTCGGCGGGGACGCTGCGCTTGAAGTCGGTGACCTCCTCGGGGCGCTCGTCCACCAGCAAGATGATGACGTGTGCCTCGGGGTGATTCTCGATGACCCCGAGAGCCATGTCGCGCAGGAGCGTGGTCTTGCCGGTGCGGGGCGGGGCGACGATGAGGCCGCGCGTGCCGCGGCCGACCGGGCAGAACAGGTCCACGGCGCGGGTGGTGAGACGGCCGTCCTTGAGCTCCATCTTCCACTGCCGGTCGGGCGAGACGGTGGTGAACGCGGTGAAATCGGGCCGGGCCTTCCGGTCTTCGATGGTCATGCCGTCCACGCTCTCGATGAATTTCATCTTGGGATTCGGAAACTTGCCCTCGGCGGGCCACGCGGTGCCGGCGACGAGGCTGCCCTGGCGCAGGCGGAAACGGCGAATGAGCTCCTTCGGGATGAACGTGTCGGAGGGCCGGCGTTTGCCGTAGCGGGCGAGCTCGACGAGCTGGCCGTTGCCGCCGCGCTGGACGTCAATGTCGAGCACGCCGGCGACCTGGATGAGGTTTTCCGGCGGGCGGGGCGGAGGGGAATGCGGAGCGCGAAACGCGGGTGGCGGATTCGACGAACTCACCGCAGGCGGAGTGGCGGGCGGGGTGGACGGCGCGGCGGAAGCGGCGACAGGCGGGGTGGTGGCCTCGGCAGCCGCCACGGGAGCCGACGGAGTGGGCGTGAAGATCACGGCGGGGGTCGGCACCGGCGGATAGATCGGCGCGGCGATTTTCGCGCGCACCGGAGCTGCCGGAGCCGTGGGAGTGGGCGCAGGCGCGAGCACAGGCGCGGGAGCCGTCTCGACGACCGGGGGCGGCGCGATTTCGGTGACGGGCGGCGGCGGTGTAGCGGCAGCGGACGCGGCGGTGCGTTTGGCCGACTTGGTGGAGGGCTTGCGGGAAGTTTTGCCGGCGGCTTTCGCGCGGGGCGCGGCCTTGGGCTTGGTAGATTTAGTTGCCATGAAAAATTTGGGACTGAGACGCCGACAGGGGAACAGGGGGAGAGTGGTTCTTACGCTTGACGCGACGCGGCGGGCCGAGGGAAATGGAAACCTTCCTGCGCGGAACCCGCGCGATCTCCAATCCCCAAACCACACCAACGTGACTGATCAGACGATTACCTCAGTATCCCGGGAGCACCGGAAATTCAGGCCTTCGGCCGAGTTTCAACGCCAAGCGAACCTTGGGAGCGATGCCGCCTACAAAAGGCTCTACGCGGAGTCTGTCAACACCCCAAATAAATTTTGGGGCCGGCAGGCCAAGGAGCTGCTGACGTGGCAAAAGCCGTTCAAGAAGGTGCTCGATTGGAAACTGCCGCACGCGAAGTGGTTTGTCGGCGGCAAACTCAACATCGCCGCCAACTGCCTCGACCGCCATCTCGGCACCGCACGCGAGAACAAGGCCGCGATCATCTTCGAGGGCGAGCCGGGCGATATCCGCACCATCACCTATAAGCAGCTCCACCGCGAGGTCTGCCAGTTCGCCAATGCCCTCACCGCGCTTGGTCTCGCCAAGGGTGACCGCGCCGCCATCTACATGCCGATGGTGCCCGAGGCCGCCGTCGCCATGCTCGCCTGCGCGCGGCTCGGCGTGATCCACACGGTCATCTTCGGCGGGTTCTCCAGCGAGGCGATCAAGGACCGCGTTAACGACTGCCAGGCCAAGCTCGTCATCACCGCCGACGGCGGCTGGCGGCGCGGCAAGATCATTGACCTCAAGACCAATGTGGACCGCGCGCTCTCCGGCACGCCCACGGTGCAGCATGTCGTCGTGCTGAAACGCACCGGCCAGCCCGTGACCATGGCCGAGGGCCGCGACCGTTGGTGGCACGACTTTGTCGCGGGCGCGCCCGCCGCGCACAAGGCTGCCGCGCACGACAGCGAACACCCGCTTTTCATCCTCTATACCAGCGGCTCGACGGGCAAACCCAAGGGCGTGCTGCACACCAGCGCCGGCTACCTGCTCGGCACGGCCATCACCACGAAATACGTTTTCGACCTCAAAGAGACCGACGTCTATTTCTGCACCGCCGACATCGGCTGGATCACCGGCCACAGCTACGTCGTCTATGGCCCGCTCGCTAACGGCGCGACGGTGCTCATGTATGAGGGCGCGCCCAACCACCCCGAGCCCGACCGTTTCTGGGACATCATTGACCGCCACGGCGTCACGATTTTCTACACCGCACCGACCGCCATCCGCGCCTTCATGCGCTGGGGCGACGACTACGTGAAGAAGCACAGCCTCGCCTCGCTGCGCCTGCTCGGCTCAGTCGGCGAGCCCATCAACCCCGAGGCGTGGATGTGGTATCACACCCTCATCGGCAAGAAACGCTGCCCCATCGTGGACACCTGGTGGCAGACCGAGACCGGTGCCATCATGGTCACGCCGCTGCCCGGCATCACCGCGACCAAGCCCGGCTCCTGCACGCGTCCGTTCTTCGGCGTCGTGCCGAAGATTCTCGACGAAAACGGCAAAGAAGTCCCGCGCGGCGGCGGCGGGAAACTGTTCCTAAAAAACCCCTGGCCCTCGATGCTCCGCACGCTCTGGGGCGACGACGAGCGCTACAAAAAACAGTATTGGAGCGAGCTGCCCGGCTACTATTTCTGCGGCGACGGCGCGCGCTTCGACGAGGACGGCTACCTCTGGGTCGTCGGCCGCATTGACGACGTGCTCAACGTCTCTGGCCATCGCATCGGCACCGCCGAGGTCGAGAGCGCGCTCGTCTCGCATCCCTTCGTCGCCGAGGCCGCCGTCGTCGGCCGCCCCGACGAGCTCAAGGGCCAGGCGCTCGTGTGCTTCGTCACGCTCAAGAGCGGCCAGACCGCCTCACCCGAGCTGAAAGAGCAGCTCCGCGCCCACGTCGCCAAGGAGATCGGCTCGCTCGCGCGGCCCGACGACGTGCGCTTCGCCGCCGGCCTGCCCAAGACCCGCAGCGGAAAAATCATGCGCCGTATTCTCAAGGAGATCGCCGCCGGTGGCACCGTGAAAGGTGACACCACCACCCTCGAAGACTTCAACGTCGTCGCCGCGCTGCAGTCACAGGAGGAGTGAGGGGCAAAATCTTATTCGCGCGGTTTCAACTTGGCCTGATGTTCGGCAATTATTTTCCACCGCAACCTGAAAATGTTGTAGAAATCAATCGACTCCAAATTGCTGCCGCATGTGGGCATTTTGTCCCGGGCTCGGCCTGCTGCCTCAATTCTCACGAAGCTCTTGCACAAGTTCAGCCACTCACGACTCAAAGCCTCGGCATCCTTGCGATTGATCAGCTCCCTGAACCGTGCGACATCAGGATGAGTTTCGTCGAGCCTTCGGAAATAATGGCTCGGCTCACAACGAAGGAACGTTTCGTCCATTAGTTGCTCCAAGGGCATGGTCTTAAGGCGGCGAATGGCCTTCCGGCTTGGGTAGTTGACAAACCAAAATATGACTCCCAGCAAAAATAGCATGAACAGAGGCATGCCCAGCCAAGGCGGACAGACTACCGCCACAGGCCCGAAAGAGATCGCGACCAAGAGGATGACGACGACTGCGACAGCTTCCATCACGCAAAGCATGGCTCGCGTGCGCAGCTAAGCGAACTTTTTCAATTTTCGTGTCTTTGCTCCTTCGTGTCTTTGCGTTGTTTTATCTGTTCCCACCGCGCCGAAACTTTCGCTTTCCATCGGGCACGCCAGCGTGCGAGCCTCGCGCCCCGCATGATCCGAGTTCTGCTCACCACAACCTCGTTCCAGGACACACCCGGCGCGCACCACGACGCGCTGGCCAAAACCGGCTGGGAGATCGTCCGCGCACGCGGGCCGCTCAACGAGGCCGACACGCTTGCGCTCGTCGGTGACATTGACGGCTACATCTGCGGCGACGACGCCATCACCCGCCGCGTGCTGGAGAAGGCCCGCCCGCGCCTCAAGGTGCTCTCGAAATACGGCATCGGGGTGGACAAGATTGACGTGAAAGCCGCGACCGAGCTGGGGCTGCCCGTGCTGTTCACGCCGGGCGTCAACCACACCACCGTCGCCGAGCACACCCTGCTGCTGCTGCTCGCCGCCGAGAAAAGTTTTCTGTTCCACACCGACTCGACGCGCGCTGGCGGCTGGAAACGGAAGACCGGCCGCGAGCTACTGGAGAAAACGCTCGGTCTCGTCGGCTTCGGCCGTATCGGGCAGGAAGTCGCGGTGCGCGCGCGGGCGTTTGGGATGAAGGTGATCGCCCACGGCAACCATTTCGACGAGGCCTTCGCCGCCGCGCACGGCGTCCGCCGCGCCGCCACGCTCGACGAGCTTTGCGCCGCCGCCGACTACGTCTCGTTGCACACCAAGCTCACACCGGCCTCGCGCGGCCTCGTCAACGCCGCGCTCATCGCGAAGATGAAGAAAGGCGTCGTCATCTTGAACACCGCGCGCGGCGAGATCGTGAGCACGCCCGATCTCGTGGCCGCGCTCACGTCCGGCCACGTCGCCGCTTACGCCGCTGACGTGCTGGACCAGGAACCGCCCCCGCCCAACCATCCGCTCACCAAGCTGCCCAACGTGATCATCACCCCGCACATTGGCTCGCGCACGCACGAGAGCGTGCAGCGCCAGGCGATGGCCGCCCTCCAAAACCTCGCCCTCGCCCTGCGCGGCGAGCAGCCGCTGGCGCAAGTGAACCCAGAAGTAGCGAGCATCGGATAGTGCGTAGCGAGCATCCCGCCTCGCCACCAATATCTACTCGCTACCCGCTACTCACTACTCGCTACTTTCCACCCATGGAAACTTTCCACGTCGTCCCCGAAGCCCAGCACAACGCCCTCGTCGCCGCCGCCTACCGCCGGCGCGGCTACTCCGCCGCTGAGGCCGTGCAGGGCGCGCGGTTCTGCGCCGAGGCATCCCGCCACGGCATCCGCACGCACAACGGCCTCAAAGCGCTGCATCTCGACCACCTCTTCGGCTCCGGCTCCCAAGGCTGCGTGCCCAAGGCCAAGATCGAGAAAGTGAAGACCCGTTTCCGCGGCGCGCAGGTCTGGAACGCCAACCGCAAGCTCGGCCAGGCCACCGGCTACGCCGCTATCGAGGCCGCCATAAAACTCGCCGACAAATACGGCGTCGGCATGGTGTCCGTGGACAACGCGTTTCACTACCTCTGGGGCGGCGGCTATGTGATGGACGCCGCGAAGCGCGGCTACATCGCCTACACCAATTGCACCGCCGCGCTCGCTGAGGTTGTCCCCTTCGGCGGCAAGTTCCCCACCCTCGGCACCAATCCGCATTCCTGGGGCTTCCCGACAACTGCCGCCATTGGCTATCCCATCGTGATTGACTGGGCCACCAGTGTCGTGGCGATGGGCCGCGTGCAGCAACTCGCCCGCGAGGGCAAATCTCTCCCACCCGGCGCGGCCGTGGATGAGGCCGGCGCGCCCACCACCGACCCGCTGAAGGCGAAATATCTCGTCCCCTTCGGCGCGCACAAAGGCTACGGCCTCGCGCTCATTGACGAGATCATCGGGGCCTTGATCGGCGGCTCGCTCCCCACCCTTCGTAACCGCTGGAGCCAGGTGACCGAGGGCGAGAAAGGCACCTGCGCGTTTTTCTTCCAAGTCTGGCACCCCGACGCGATGAACGCCGGCGCCTTCGCCCAAGGCCGCAACCAGCAGGAAAACGTGAAGGCCGTGATCGCCGACATCCTCGGTCACGGCAACGAAGCCTGCATGCTACCCGGCCAGCTTGAGGCGCAGGCCGCCGCGCGCAGCGCGAAAAACGGCGGCCTGCTTTTCAGCGAGGCTGAAATTGCCGCTTTCAACGAGATCGCCGCCGAGTGCCGCCAGCCGCGTTGGAAGCTCGCTGACCTCAAGGTCGCGGAGTGATTCAGCCGCACGCCGCAGCCACCGGCCCGCTCGGTCATCGCGATGGTAAGGGCGACGAAGTTAATCATCCGAATGCGAGCAGCAGGAACTTTTTAACGCTCATGGGGCGCGGCAGGGAAGCCGTTGCCCGCGCCGCTGGCAAGCCCGCGCTCAGCCGGACCGCGAAAGTTGCCCTGTTGACATCCGCCGCCCCGGCCCGCTCAACTGGCCCCTCGCACTCCCGCTAACCTCATCCATGAACTCCGAAGCCATCACCGCGCTCCTCGCCAAGAATCCGTCCCTCAAGCCGGCCAAAGCCCGCCTGGAGGCGATGGAACCAGGCGCGTTCTGCATCCACCGGAGCTGGGGCTTCGGCCAGATCAAGAAATATGACGAGGCCGCGCAACGGCTCATCATTGATTTCGCCGACAAGAAGGGCCACCCGATGGACCCGGCATTCTGCCTCACCACGCTGGAGATTTTGCCCGCCAAACACCTGCTCGTCCGCCAGCAGACCGACGCCAAGGCCGTTGCCACTCTCATTTCGGACGACCCCGCGCAGCTCGTCGTCGAGGCACTGCAGGCCTACCCCGGCAAGGCGACCGGCGCGATTGATCTGGAGCAGGCGCTCACGCAGCTCGTGGGCCCGGAGAAGTTCAAAAAATGGTGGGCCGCCGCGAAGAAGGCCATCGCCAAGGACCCGCGCATTGCCGTCCCCGTGAAGAAAACCGACAGCTATGTGCTGCGCGAGACGCCGGTCTCCAGCGAGGACGAGATCATCGAGGCGTTCAACGGCACCCGCTCCGCCCGCCGCCGCATCATGCTCGCCGAGAAATTGGTCACCACCGGCGCAAAGGACGCCAAGGGTGGCCTCGCGGCCCTGCTCGCCGGCCTCGCCGAGTCCGTGCGCGACAGCAATCAACTCTCCTCCGCCGAGCGCCTCCATGGCGCGATGGTGCGAGACGACCTCGCGAAGCTTGCCAAAGAGGACGTGGCCGGACTCGAGCCGGCGCAGGTTTCGCTCGTCGCCAATATCCGCGCGCTGCCCGACATCGCGGAGAAGATGCCGGTGCAGCTCCAGTGGCGCTTCCTCGAGCTGGTGCGGACCGCCCACCCCGGCGAGTTCCGCGACCTCGTGTTCAGCCTGCTCAAGACCAGCCAGGGCAAGTTCACCACCGAGTGCATCAACTTCCTCATGGAAAACGGACACGCCGAGGAACTCGCCGCCGCGCTCAAGCGCTGGCAGGTCGAGCAAAACCTCCGCGCCCCGGTCCTCCTGTGGGTCGTGAAGAACCGCCACACGAAAAAGTTCGCTAAGCTCCTCCACGACCTCGTCACTCCCCGCCTGCTGGGCGCGATCTTCTTCGCCATTGATTACGAGGCGCTCCAGGCCAGCACCGCGCGCCGCATCCCCCTCGCCGACATCCTGAGCGAGGACACCGACCTCATCCCCGACCTCCTGTCCACTGCCGACCCCGAGACCGCGCGCGACCTCGCCAACACCCTCCTCCTGAACCAGGGTTTCGAGGAGCTCACCAAGAAGGCGCTGCTCGCCCGCTTCATTAAAATTTTCCCCAAGATCCAGTCACTCGTCGCCGCCGACGCCGACAGCAAGGAGGAGCAGCTCATCGTCTCCCGCGAGAGCTTCGAGCGGAAGCGCGAGGAA
>CAIPZZ010000132.1 GCA_903869665.1 uncultured Opitutia bacterium
AGAGGCGATGCCGGAGTGCTTCTCTGGCTCACGCGCCCTTGAGATCGAGGCCGCGCATCACGCCGGTCGAGGAGGCAAATTTCTGGTCCTCGAAGCCCATGCGCTGGAGCATCGAGACGAAAAGGTTGGGCAACGGGTAGATGCCGCCGGGGTCGAGCGCAAGGTGCTGGCCGTGACGGAAGCCGCCGCCGGCGAAGAGCGTGGGCAGGTTGGTCGTCGAGTGCGCGTTGGCGTCGCCGAGGTTGGAGCCGTAGAGGATCATCGTTCGGTCGAGCAGCGTGTCCTCGCCCTCCTTCACAGACTTGAGCCCGGCGAACAGGGCGGTGAGCAGCTTCATGTGGCCCTCGTCAATCACCTTGAGCTGCGAGAGCTTTTCGTCGGCCTTTCCGTGGTGAGAGAGATTATGGTAGCTGTCGGTGAGAACCTCGCCGGTGTCGGTGATGACCGGGGTGCCGACGCTGTTGAGCATCAGCGTGACCGCGCGCGTCGAGTCGGTCTCAAACGCGAGCTGCACGAGGTCATACATCGCCCTGATTTTGGCCATGTATTGCGCGGCGTTGGCGGGATCGGTCGGCGCGGCGACGCTGACGATCGGCTTGGGCCGGCTCTCCCAGCCCTTCGACTCCTGCAGGCGGTGCTCGAGATCGCGCACGCTGGTGAAATACTGATCGAGCCGGGTGCGGTCGCGCTCGCCGAGGTTGCGCTGGAGATCCTTCGCCTGCTCCCCCACGGCGTCGAGAATACTGCGGCCGGTGTCGAGCCGGCGGATCTGAGCCGCGACCTGCTCGGGCGTGCCCTGGAGAAAGAGCTGGTTGAACACGGCGGACGCGCTCTGCTCGGGCGGGATCGCGACGCCCGTGCCCGTCCAGGAGAGCGCGCGCCCGCCGCCGTTGACGGCGAGGGTAAGCGACGGGAAGCGGGTGAGCGTGCCGATGCGCTCAGCGATGAGCTGGTCGAGCGAGATGCTGTTGCGGAACGAGCTGCTGGCCGGATGCGGCGCGGCGGTGAGGAACGCGATGTCCGACGGGTGTCCGCCGTCCACGTTGGGATGCGACACGCCGCTGAACACCGAGAAATCCTGCCGGTGCTCCTGCAACAGGCCGAGCAGGGGAGAAGGCGTGTAACCCGCGCCGCTGTCTTTTGGGAAGAACAGGTCGGGCCGCAGGCCGAGGTTGTTGCAGATGCCGAACATTCGGCGCGGCTTCGCGCCCGGCAGGAGCGGCGAGGCCGACGACGCGGCGGCGCGCGCGAACGGCGGCAGCATGGCATCGAGGAACGGCAGCGAGAGCGCGATGCCGGCGTTGCGCAGGAAGCGGCGGCGCGACATGGCGCGGCGGGTGGTAATGTAAGGGGTGGAGGGAATGGCGTTCATGGTCGGAGGACTGAGGCGGGTGGATCACTTGTTTTGGAACATCGCACTCTGGACGATGCCGTGGACGAGCGAGCGCACGCCGTAGTGGCCGGGCGCGGCGGCGGTGAGGATTTTTTCCAGTTCGGCGCGGTTGGAGAAACGCACGGGCGCGCCGGTGGCGAAGACCACCAGCTGCTTGGCGAGGTTGCGCGCGACGGGTAGCTCGTCCTTGACCACAAGCGCCTTGAACTCCTTGACGTCCTTGTAGGCGCGACCGTCGGGCAGCTCGCCGGCGCTGTCCACGGGGAGGCCGTAGTGAAAAGCGAACGCCTGCCCGCTCATGCCGAAGCCGCGCACCGGCTTCACGTCGTCCGAGACGGCGCGGTAGCGCTCCCGGCGACCGCCCATCACGTCGTAGCTCTCCAGTGCGAAGCCGGGCGGATCCATCTTGTTATGGCAGGAGGCGCAGGTGGGGTCCTCGCGGTGCTTGGCGAGCTGTTGGCGGATGGTGACGGCGCCGCGGATGTCAGGATCCACGGCCTTGACGCCGGGCGGCGGCGGCGGGGTCTCGAGGCCGAGGATGCGTTCGGTGATCCAGTGTCCGCGGATCACGGGCGAGGTGGTGGTGCCGTTGGCCGTGACTTTGAGCACGCTGGCCATGGTCATCAGGCCGCCGCGGTCACTGCCGGGCGGGAGCGCGACGCGTCGCATCTGCGCGCCCTTCACGCCGGTGATGCCGTAATGGTTGGCCAGATGTTCGTTCAGAAAGGTGAAGTCCGAGTTCACGATGTCGCGGGTGGGGAGGTCAGTGCGGAGAAGTTCGGCGAAGAAAAGGCGCGTCTCGTCCAGCGCGGCCAGTTTGAGCGGGTCGTCCATCTCGTAGTCGTTGTAGATGGTCGAGGAGGGCGAGGTGTCATCAATCTTGCGGAGGTCGAGCCAGTAGTCGGTGAACGCCTCGACGAAGCGGTCGGCGCGCGGATCGTTGAGCAGGCGCTCGGTCTGCGCGCGCAGCACCTCGGGCTTGGCGAGCTCGCCCTTCTCGCCGAGGGCGCGCAGGGCGGCGTCGGGCGTGGAGTTCCAGAGAAAGAGCGACAGGCGGGTGGCGAGCGCGAGGCCGTCGAGCTTGCCCGCCTGCTCCTCGACGAACACAAACCCCGGCGAGGCTAGGACGCCGGTGTAGGCCGTGAGCATCGAGCGGGCGAAGCCGGAGCCGAGACCGAACTCGCGCTCAAACAGTGTGAGGAAACGCTTCACGTCGGCGTCGCGCACCGGCCGGCGGTAGGCGGTTTGCATGAAAGTTCGCAGCAGCCGCTCGGCGTCATTGTGTGGATTTTCGGTCAGGACCTCCACCATCAGCCCGCCCCCGCCGCCCGGTCCGCCGCGTCCACCCCGTGCGCCGCCGCGTCCGCCGGCGCCTCGCGCCCCCGCTGCGCCCCCGCCGCGGCCCCCCCGCCCGCCGCCTGGAGCCGCGCCGTCGGCCAGAGCTAAAGCCCCGCCGGGCACCGCCCCATCCGGTTCGGGCAGCGCGACCCCGTCGGGTGCTGCGCCCGGCCCGCCCCGGGCGGCCAGCCCGCCGCCTGAGGCACCTCGGGCCGCGCCAAAGCCCCCGCGCGCGGCACCACCAGGGGCCGCGCCGCCGCGCCCGCCGCCCGCGCCAATGCCTTCGAGCGGCACCCCGCCGTCCTGGCCCGCGTCGAGCCGGCGCATGGGCAGGTCGCCAAAGAGTAGTTTGTAGCCGCTCGTGAGCGACTCGTCCGGCAGCGGCCCCTCGACTTCCAGCCATTGCACGGCGTAGCCGGGCATGCCCTCGTTGGTCGCGAGCGGGTTGACGTATTGCTCGTCGGTGCCGCTCACGCGAGTGCGGAAAAATCGTGTGGCGTCGGTGCGGATGCTCTCGCCCGCCGCAAGCATTGCCTCGATCTCGATGACGGCAGGCTCCGGCGTGAAATCTCCCGCGCCGATGGGCCGCGTCTGCCCCGTGCTGGAGGCGTAAAAGCCGATGGGCTCGTTGTTGCGGCCGGGCCAGACTTCGTCGGCATTGGGACGGTGCCAGACCGGCAGCCAGTAGGTGGCGGCCTTCTCTGCGCCCTGACCGTCAAACATCCACCGGCCGATGCCACCGCCGCTCACCCAGATGGAATAGCCTTTGAGCCGGATGCGGTAGCGTCCAGCCCGCGGCGCGCTGAAGCCCCAGGTATAGCCGCCCGAGTCGCTGAAAATGCTGGAGACCCGGCCCACCGCCTCGCGCTCCTTGATCGCCGGATCGGTGGAGTTGCCCTCGCGGCCGTAGCGCACGTCAATCTGCGCGTGCGAGTCGAGCACAGGAAACGCCAGCCGGTCGGGCAGCGTGCCGTTCTCACGCGGCAGGTAGCCGCCGCCGCCCGCGCGCGCATAAAGTTTGCTCACGGCCGTCTCGGGCCGCTCGAACGCCGCCGCCATCGCCTGCCGCATCGCGTAGTCCGCCGCCGTGAGGTAGCGGTCCATCTGCACGAACGACACATCCAGCGCCTCGGCGCTCTTATTGAAGCCATAGCGCTCGCCCTCGAGCGGGAGCTTGTCCCGCACCTGCGCCCATGGGATGTTGAGCAGGTCGCGCAGGGCGTTCTCGTATTCGTAACGGTTGAGCCGCCGCTGCGCTGCGCGGCCGCCGTCGCGCGCGACCGCCGCACGGTCGTCGGCGACGAGCGCGGAGGAAAGGCCGTCCAGAAACGCCTTCAGCTCGGCCGCGGCGGGCTGGGGCTCGTCCTTCGGCGGCATCTCGTGCGCCAGCAGGCGGTCGTGGACCTTGGCCCACTGAGCGAAGTTGGCGGAATCGGCCGGGTCGTATTTCAGACCGAGCAGGTCGAAGCCGCCCTTCTTCATTTGCGCGTCATGGCAGTCGCCGCAGTTTTTTTCGACAAACGACTTCGTCTCCTTGTGCAGTTGCGCCGCGCCCGTCGCTGTCGTGGCGGCCGGGGCCGTGGCGGCACCCATGACAAATGCCGGCAGGGAAAAAACCAGCGTGGGGAGAATGCGGGACAGGGGCGGCATCGGGGGGAAAGCTCTGCACATGCGAAAAGCCTCGGTCCGGCCTTTTCTCCTGTCAAGCGCTCCCCGGCCGCCTGCCGGCCGGCCGAGCAAAACGCTTGCGCCGCGCCCGTGCGCGTTTTGGCATGGTCGTTTCCATGGCTTACGACTGGCTCAAAGGCGCGGCGGATGAATATGACGTAATCGTCATCGGCAGCGGGCTGGGCGGCCTCACGGGCGCCAACGTGCTCGCCAAGGCCGGCCACCGCGTGCTGCTGCTTGAGCATCACTACCAGTTCGGCGGGCTGGCCACGTGGTTCACCCGCAAGGGCGGTCACATCTTCGACATCTCCCTGCACGGTTTTCCTGCCGGCATGATCAAGTCGTGTCGCAAGTATTGGACCAAGGAGATCGCCGACGCCATCGTGCCGCTGAAGGACATCCGCTTCATCAACCCGCAGATGGACGTGTGGACGACCTTCACCCGCGAGGACTACACCCGCGTGCTGACGGAGCAGTTCCGGCTCGACCGCGCCGTGGTGGAGAAGTTCTACGACCATCTGCGGGCGATGAACTTTTACGACGACAACCGCGAGACCACCGGCCAGATGTTCGAGCGGTTCTTTCCTGGCCGGCCCGACGTCCACCGGCTCCTAATGGAGCCCATCGCCTATGCCAACGGCTCCACCACCGATGACCCCGCCATCACCTACGGTATCGTGTTCTCCAACTTCATGGGCGCGGGCGTGTTCACCTTCCGCGGCGGCTCGGACCTGCTGATCGAAAAAATGGCCGCCGAGCTGCGGAAAAACGGCGTCGAACTGCGAAAAAAGGTCCTGGTCGAAAAAATTCTCGTCGAGGAGCGCGACGGCCAAAAAATCGCCTGCGGCATCGTGGCGAAGGGTGGGCGCGTTATTCGCGCCAAGGCCGTGCTGTCCAACGCGAGCATCAAGAATACCGTGCTGCGCCTCGCGGGAGAGGAGAGCTTTCTCCCCGCCCACGCGGACTACCTCGCCGCCGCCAAGGCCGTCCGCGTCAACCATAGCTCCTGCCAAGTCTATCTCGGCATCCGCAAGGGAGAGAGCATTCCGCACATCGGCGACCTCGTGTTCACCTCGGAGGCGCCGGCGTTCAGCAGCGCGGCGCTGACGGACTTCCGCACGACCAGCCGCACGTTCTCCGTCTATTACCCCGACACGCGCCCCGGGTCCGACCGCTACACGGTCGTCGTCTCGCTCAACAGCCACTACGCCGACTGGACCAAACTCAGCGAGGAGGACTACGCGCGCGAGAAGCAGCGGTTGATTGATGAGTCGGTCGCCGCGCTGGAGAAGCATATCCCTGGCGTCGGCGCGAAGATTGACTGGAAGGAGGCCGCCACGCCGCGCACCATTGAGCGCTACACCACGCACCTTGGCGGCACGTCGTTCGGCACCAAGTTCGAGGGGCTGAAGGTCTCGATGGACCTGCCGGAGAAACTGCCCGGCCTGTTTCACGCCGGCAGTGTTGGCATCATTATGTCCGGCTGGCTGGGCACGATCAACTACGGCGTCATCGTCGCGAACAAGGTGGACAAGCGCCTCCACGCGCTGAAATCGGCCGCCGCGCCCGCGCTTTAGCCGGCCACCCCAAGCTCCGCCTCGGACGGCGACCCTAGTTCCGGCTTCGCTACATTTTCGGGGCCCTTCACCGCACCTGCGTGCCGCCCCATTCGACGACGGTGAATCCCTTGCGCTCGACCGGCGCGAAGGTCTGCGGCGGGAGGGTGATCGCGTGCGCGAGCGGCTTCCAGACCATGAACACGCGGATAACCGTGTCCGGCTCCGGGGTGACGGTCAGCCGTGCGCGGTCGGTGTAGTCCCGGCCGGCGAAATGCACGAGGTTGAACGGGTTGCCCTGCATCAGTGGGAACCAATACACGAT
>CAIPZZ010000133.1 GCA_903869665.1 uncultured Opitutia bacterium
CGCTTCGCTCGCCCGCTCCATGCAACTCTGGTCCCAGTTTTTCATTCCCACGCTCAAGGAAAGCCCGGCCGACGCCGAGATCGCCTCGCACAAGCTGCTCGTGCGCGCCGGCCTCGTCCGCAAGCTCGCGGGCGGCCTCTACACCTACCTGCCGCTCGGGCTGCGCGTGATGCGCAAGATCACCGCTATCTGCCGCGAGGAGATCGAGCGCGGCGGCGGCATCGAGCTAGAGATGCCGCACCTCCATCCCGTCGAGAACTGGCAGCAGGGGCCGCGCTGGGCCGCTGCGCGTGAGATCATGTTCCGCGCCGACAGCGCGGGCGACGGCAAACGGGCACCGCGCGAGCCGGAGTTCGTCCTCGGGCCGACGCACGAGGAGGTCATCACGCCACTCGTGAAGGCCGAGATCACCAGCTACCGCGACCTGCCGAAAAACTTCTTCCAGATCGCCACCAAGTTTCGCAACGAGATCCGCCCCCGCTACGGCCTCATGCGCGCGCGTGAGTTCGTGATGATGGACGCCTACTCGTTCGACGTGGACGACGCGCACGCCATTGCCAGCTACCAGAAGATGAAGGCCGCCTACGAGGCGTTCTTCCGCCGCATCGGCGCGCATGCCATCGCGGTCGAGGCCGACACCGGCGTGATGGGCGGCAGCTTCTCGCACGAGTTCATGGTGCCCGCCGAGGTGGGCGACGACGACGTCATCTACTGCGAGGCGAGCGGCTACGCGGCCAACCGCGAAAAAGCCACCAGCGCACTCGTGCCGAAAGACCTCGCCGACGCCGCGCCCGTCAGCGCGACCGAGGAGTTTGCGACGCCGGGCGTCGTGACTATCGCCGCGCTCGAGGCCGCGCCGTTTTCGGTGCCGGCAGACAAGCAGTTCAAGACCCTCGTTTACATGGGCGATGGGAAACCCTTTCTCGTCATTCTGCGCGGCAGCGACGAGCTGGAGGAGGCCAAGCTGGGCGCGCTCGGCTTCACCCTGTTCCGCCCGGCGACGCCGGAGGAGATCGCCCCGGTCATGGGCGCGAAGCCCGGCAGCCTCGGCGCGGTGCGCGGCACCATCGCCAATCCCGAGGCGCTCGCGGGCGTCTTCGCTGACCATGCCATCCGCCTCATCGGCAACGGCGTGACCGGCGCGAACAAGGACGGTTTTCACCTGCGGAATGTTAATGTCGCGCGCGACCTCGCGGTGACGAAGTTTGGCGACTTCCGCCGCGTGCGGCCGGGCGAACCGTGCCCGCTGTCAGGGCAGCCATTGCAAGTGCGGCGCGGCATCGAGGTCGGCCACATTTTTAAGCTCGGCACCAAATACTCCGAAAAATACGGCGCGACCTACACCGACGACCAGAAGCAGTCGCACCCGATGGTCATGGGCTGCTACGGCATCGGCATCGGCCGGACGTTGCAGGCCATCATTGAGCAGAGCCACGACGCCGACGGCATCGTGTGGCCGTGGGCGGTCGCGCCATTCCAGGTGCTCATCTGCGTGCTCGACCCGCAGCTCCCCGAGGCGATGGACTTGGCGAACAAGCTCGCCGCCGCCGCCGAGTCCGCCGGGGCCGACGTGCTGATTGACGACCGCGCCGAGCGCCCCGGCGTGAAGTTCAAAGACGCCGACCTCATCGGCCTGCCGCTGCGCGTGACCATCGGCGGCAAGGGCCTGAAGGAAGGCATCGTCGAGCTGAAGGCGCGCACCAGCAAAGACGTGCTCAAGCTCCCGCTCGCCGAAGCCGAAACCCGGATGGCAGCCGCCGTGCGGGCAGCGGCAGCGGATATTAATTAACTGCCCCCTCGTCCTGCTCGGTGAACCATTTGCCTCCATAGCGATAAACATAATTTAGACGAAGGGAGGCGTTCTTCGGAAATGTATCGGGCAAAGTAAACTTGAGCACATATGTCCTGCCGGGGAGCAACGGGATTCCTCGACGAGATTCAAGAACGATGAAGCCCCAATTCGTCTGCTTTCCGTTCATCCTAGTGTTTCGCTGGGTCACTTTCGAGAGGTCAAACAGCATGTTGGTGCTCCCGATCGATAGACTGCCTTCAATCGAAGTTCCGGAAACATAGGAAGCGAGTTCGTCAAGCTGGATGACCAACTCGTGATACTCACCCTGAGGCACTGTCAATGAGAACGTCGTCGTTGGACTCTGCAATATGCCGACCGTCGTGAAGCCTAGGATCTCCTGCCGCGCAATTATGTAGGCTCCGTAGGCCAGCCCGAGGATGCCCGCTAGCGAGCAAGTGAGGAGCAACGGATTTTTCAGTAACTTTGGCATTTATGCCTTGGAGAAAATTGAAAAAACGGAAAGAATCCGCACCGCCTCACAACACCTGCAGTTTTTTCCGGTAGAAGGCCACGACCTCGTCGGGGTCGTCGGTGAAGAGGATGTAGTCGGCCATCCAGGCGGGGGCACGCTTGGTGTGGATCATCTCGGTGATCTGGCTCTGGAGATCCTTCCAGAATTTTGCGTTGAAGAAGATGTAGGGCACGCGCGGGCGGATGCCGAGCTTGAGATTACACAGCTCGATGCCGATCTCCTCCAACGTGCCGACGCCGCCGACGTTGAAGATGCAGAAATCCGCCGCCTCGAACCATTTTTGCCGGAAGTGGCGCGAGTTTTCCTGGAAGGTGTTGAAAAAATCCACGCCGAGCTCGGGCGGCTGCGCCTCCAATTCCAAGAAGCATGCGCCGGTGAGCGCGCCCTGGCCGCGCGCCTGTTCGGTGGCGAGGCGCATCACGCCGCCACCGCCGCCGGTGAGCACGCCGAGGTTGCTGCCGATAAAGCTCGTGAGCTTCTCCACCAGCGAGGAGATGCGCGCGGTGTCGGCGTCGTCCAACCCGACGGCGGAGCCGTAGAACGCGAGCACCGTGGCCTCCTGGAACCGGCGGCCCATCTCCTCGCGCACAAAGAAGCCGTGGCCTTTCTTGTAGGTGTGGACGTAGAGATCCTTGCTCTGGTCGTCGAACCAGCAGACCTGCATCCCGACGGCATCGAACGTGTCGAGCCGCGCATGGGCGTTGCTCGATAGAAAATAACCGTGCGTGCGCGAGGCGCGGCGGAAGATGA
This sequence comes from uncultured Opitutia bacterium, assembly GCA_903869665.1. Classification (GTDB taxonomy): domain Bacteria; phylum Verrucomicrobiota; class Verrucomicrobiia; order Opitutales; family Opitutaceae; genus CAIYUN01. The sequence goes on from CAIPZZ010000133.1 coordinate 3,075, forward strand.
GGCGTTTCAATTTCACGTCGCCGAGACGCGTCATCAGCTCGATGTGCTCCAGCAGGTCGGGGAAGTAGTCGAGGATGAGCGTGTCGGCGTCGGGCGGCGCGGCGTCGAGCGCCTGAATCATCGTGCGATGGCCGAGCGGGCAGGCCTCGCCCTCGAGAAATTTTTTCAGGTCCTCGTTGGCGCGGACGAGCACGCAGCGGTTCTCCATTGAGCCGCTCTGGCCCTTGACGGTGATTTTCGTCCGTGGGCTGGCGGCGCGGGCGCTGGTGGGCGGGTTGGCGTCGAGACAGCGGTAAAGGCCGGCGGCGGTGGCGAGGAGGCGCTTCCGTTTTTTGGCGAGCGTCTTGAACTCGGGGTCGGTGAGCGCGGGCGCGCGATACACCTCAAGCGACACGAGCGGGTTGACCACGGGCTGGTCGCCGGGGTTGTAGATCTCCAGCATGATGTTCGTGCCGAAGGTCTTCACCGGGTCGAGCAGCACGGCACTGGTGTGGACGCCGAAGTTGCCAGCACCGGGATTGAGCACGACAAAGTGCTCGCGCAGATACATCGAGCAACTCGTGAGGACGCCACCGCGCGGCGGGATGGTGAGTGGTGAGGCGTCGTGCCGCACCTGCACCTTGTCGAGGAAGCTGCGGCCGGCGTCGCCGCTCACGATACGCTCGAAGCTCAGACGCGGCAGGCGCGGGTTGAGCGTGTAGCTCACCTGATGCGGCGTGAGAAACACGCTCCCGAGGCGGTCAATGCTGATGGAGCTGGGCAGCTTGATGCGGTTGTCCTTGAGCGCGGCCCAGATTTCGGCGGTGGAAAGCTTCGCGGCGGCGGGCGCATGAAACAGCCGGCCCACCGGCGTGCCAGGGCGGATGAGCTTCGCCCAATACGCCGCGTGCGGGAAGCTCGGGTCGAAAAAAAACGCCTCCGCCTCCAGCGTCACGCGCTTCTCCTCGGCGACCGGCGCGCCGAGCAGCCGCATCTCCAGACCGATGCGCGCGAGCGAGCTACGCTCGCTGAATTTCAGCGTGGCCAAGTTGGCGCGCATGAACTCCAGCTCCTCCGGATGACGCGGCCAGAAGGCCAGCGTGAGGGTGACGGCGCTCGGGCCGCGGCTTTTCACCGCGAGCACCTGACCGTCCTGGCTGGTCCAAAATTCCTGGGGATTCATGGGGCGTGCGGTGGGATGCGGGTTGGACGTTTTGGGATTCGGGCGGGGAACGACTGCGACTCAAGCCCGCCCGCCGCGCGGGCACAAGGCGCGAGTTGCGCGCGCGCACAGCTTGGTGCCACAATGCAACCTCCCGTGCGCCGGTTTGGAATGGTGGGCATGGCGCGGTGCGCCAAGTTCGTGTTTGCGTTCACCCCCGCGCCGGTCAGCGTCGCCCCTTCCGGCGGGGCGGAAAAGCCCCTCCGTAAACCACCACCTCCACCCTCGTCACATGAAGCTCACCCGCCTCCTTCCCGCCGCCGCGCTCCTGCTCGGTGTCCCCGCCGTGCTGCCCGCCGCCGACAGCGCCCCCGCCGCCGCGACGCCCGCCCCCGAGCGGAAGTTCACCAACGACGAGCTGGTAGAGATGTTCGGCTGGATCGTGGGTAAGCAGACCGGCATCGGCAGCTTCGACTTCACTGAGGCCGAGTCGGTCGCCTTCGCCAAGGGCATCGCCGCTTCGAGCAAGGACACGCCGCCCTACCCTGACAAGGAGGTCGAGAAACCTTTCCGCGCCTTCATGTCCGCCCGGCAGAAAAAGGCCGAGGACAAGCAGCTCGCCGAGCTGGAAAAGAAGGCTGCCGCCGGCGACGCGGAGGCCAAGTCTATCGTCGAACAGGTGAAATCGCGCCGCGCCACCGAGGAAGCGATGGCCGCCGAGGCCGCGAAGAACCTCGCCGCCGGCGAGAAATTCCTCGCCGAGAAGAAGCAGCAGAAAGGCGTCGTCGCCACCGCCAGCGGCCTGCTCTACGAGATCGTCCAGCCCGGCAAGGGCGACTACCCCAAGGCAACCGACCTCGTAAAGGTCAATTACACCGGCACGTTCATTGACGGCAAAAAATTCGACAGCTCGCCCAGCACCGGCCCGGTGGAGTTCCGCCTCAACGAGGTCGTTTCCGGCTGGACCGAGGGCATCCAGAAAATCAATAAGGGCGGCAAGCTGCGGCTCTACGTCCCCGCCGAGCTCGCCTACGGCGAGGCCGGCCGGTCGGGCATCCCGCCAAACTCGACGCTGGTCTTCGACGTCGAGCTGGTGGATTTCAAGGTCATCCCGCCTGACGCGAAATAAAGCGCGCCGCCCTCCACTCCATAGACGCCCCCCGCCCCGCCGCTTCGCGCGCGGGGCGTTTTGTTTTTCCGGCCTCCCTGATCTTCGCCATTCCGCGCTTCCGCGAGAGTCCGTGCTCAGGCCGAGCCGACTTTCGGTGGACAAAATCCGGCTTTGCCTTCCGCGCGCGCTTCCGCCGGCATGGTCTGCGCATCACCCATGGCGTTTTCCCTTTTCTCTTCCGGCCCACCGTCCGTCCGCGAGCGTTGCCGCGACGACGCAGCGACCAAGCTGCGCCTCCGCTACGCGCCTTACTACCTGCCGATGGACGCGCAGACGGGCAACAAGGTCCGCCGCGACGGACGTGAGATGATCATGCTCGCGAGCAACGATTATCTCGGCCTCACCTTTCACCCCAAGGTCGTCGAGGCCGCCCGCGCCGCCGTGCTCAAATGGGGCACCAGCCCGACCGGCGCGCGCTCCTCCAACGGCTCGCGCGCCTACCATGTCGAGCTGGAGGAGAAGCTCGCCGCGTTCCTCGGCCGCGAGGCCTGCCACGTCCACGCCGCCGGCTACCTCTCATGCCTCTCGTCCGTCGCCGCATTCGCGCAGAAAGGGGACGTGGTGTTCGCCGACAAAAACATCCACTCCTGCCTCTGGGACGGCCTCCGCCTGTCGAACGCCGAGGTCGAGCGCTTCTCCCACAACAACCCCGACGACTTCCGCGCCATCGCCGCGCACCTCGCCACGACTCCTGCCGCCTCCGCGCCGAAGCTGCTCGTGCTCGAGGGCGTCTATTCGATGGAGGGCCACATCGCCCGGCTGCCGGAGATCATGGCCGTTGCGCGCGAGCACAAATGCTTCACGGTGCTGGACGACGCGCACGGCTTCGGCGTGCTCGGGAAAGGCGGGCGCGGCACGGTCAACCACTTCGGCCTCGATGCCGATGTGGATCTCGTCTGCGGCAGCCTCTCCAAATCGCTCGCGAGCACGGGCGGCTTTGTCGCCGGCGATCGCGAGCTGATCGAATACATGCGGACCAACGGCAAGCAGACCATCTTCAGCGCCGCCCTCAGCCCCGGCCAGGCTGCCGCTGCCAGCGCCGCGCTCGATGTGCTGCAAAGCGAGCCGCAGCACTTCGACCGCCTCTGGGCCAACACCAAAAAATACACCGCCATGCTGAAGTCGCTCGGCTTCGACCTCTGGGGCAGCGAGACACCCGCCGTGCCCATCGTCCTCGGCTCGAAGGAGAAGGTCTATTGGTTCTGGCAAGCGTTGCAGGAGAAAGGCGTGTTCACCGTCATGTCCATTTCGCCCGCCGTCCCGATCGGCAAGGACCTCATCCGCACCGCCATCTCCGCGCTGCACACCGACGAGGACCTAGAGCGCATCGCCGAAGCGATGGCCTACGCACGGAAAAAGATCTGACGCGGGGCATGGGTATCCCGCCCATGTTCGTCCCAGTATGGCCAGGCCTGGGCACGCCGGCAAGTGGCGGCCCTACAAGATCGGAACCGGGCCGACTTAAAGTCGCGTCCTGAATAACCCCGACGCGGGAGGCTTGTATCACTCCCATCTCACGCCCCCAGCCCGGGATTCGCGCGCGCGTGCTCGGCCGCATAGTCCGCAAACGCCGTTTTCAGCCGTAGCGCCACCGTCCCCTCGCCCACCCGATACGCCGTGTCGTCCACCGCCCGCACCGGCTGCACGTCGCGCGTGGTCGAGAGGAGAAAACACTCGTCCATCGCCGCGAGATCGGCCGGGCGCAGCGTCTCCTCGCGCGCCACTACACCCGCGCGCGCCGCGATCTTTTCCAACAGGAGCTGCCGCGTGATGCCGCCGAGGATGCCTGCCGACAGCGGCGGCGTGACCAACGCGCCGCCGCGCGCAAACGCCACGTTGCACACCGCCGCCTCAGTGATCTCGCCCGCAAGATTAGTGATCACCACTTCGTCAGCCCCGCGCGCTTTGGCTTCGCGCAGGCACAAGATGTTGTTGAGGTAGTTTCCCGTCTTCCACGCCGGGTCGAGCGTGGCGGGCGAGTTGCGCCGAAGCGTAGTCGCCAGCGCGAGTCTCAGCCCGGTGCGGACCGTCTCCTCCGTCGGCAGCGCGAGCTTTTGCACGAGGACGACAAAGTCCGCGCGGTCCGCGAGCGCCGTGTCGAGCCCGATCGGCCCGCCGCCGCGCGTGACCTGCAGGCGGATGTAAATCTCCCCGCTGTCGCCCGTCGTCGCGCGCCACGCCGTAGTCGCACGTTTGATCTCCGTCAAAATATTTTCCGCCGTGAACGGCAGCGCCAGGTGTAGCGCACGCGCCGACCGCTCCAGCCGCGCCCAGTGCTCCTCCCACGCAAAAATCACGCCGTGATAGGTGCGCCAGACCTCGTAGATCGCGTCGCCGTATAGAAAGCCACGGTTGAGCGGCGCGACCGACGGCTCGCGCGCGTCGTGCAGGCGGCCGTTGGTGTTCGCCTGGATGAAAGGGGCGGGCATGGCACGCGACGCCATGCACAACACCCCGGCGCGGCAAGCGGGAAAAATTCCTGCCGGCCGGCCCGCGTTTCCAACGCGCAAAAAAACGCGCCCCGGCCGAAAGCCGGAGGCGCGGTGAGAAATCGGCGGGGCGGCCCGCTCAGGCCGTGGTGGCGGCGCGCGGCTTGATAAGACCGAACGCCTTCTTGATATTTTGAACCGTCTGGACGGACAGGCCGAACTGCCGGGCGATGGCGGCCCCCTTGGTGCCGGCCTGCACGGCGGCCTTCACCTTTTCGCGAATCTCGGGCGTGACCTTGGCGCGCTTGCGTTTGCTCGGCGGCCGGCCGGGCTTGCCCTTGGCCTTGCCTGGCTTGCGGCCGCGCTTCTTACCGGCGGCCTCTTTGAGAGCTTTGACGAACGCCTTCAGGCTGTCGTAGCCGTAGGCGGAGGGCAGCGCGGCCAGCTCAGCCTTGCGCTCGACAACGACCATGGCCTCCAGCTTGGCGGCCTTCTCCTTCAGCTCTGCGAGCTGTTTAATTTTTTCGGTAACCATAGGAATACTATAATGCGCGGCCTGTCCGGCAATGGCAAGCCCGTGGTTGTAACCGCATACCGAGGCGATTTCCCTAGGTTGATCAGACGGCACTCCGCCCTTTGGACTTGTCGCGCGGCGGCTGACGGCGCAGCATGCGGCGCGCGTTCGCGGTGGTAGCTCAGGCGGATAGAGCAACGGTTTTCTAAACCGTCGGTCGTGGGTTCGAATCCCGCCCACCGCACCATGCGCGGGCGGCGGATCCAAAAAACTCAACCGCGAGAGGGGCAGCAAGATGATGCATCACTCCGGCTTAGGATCAACTCACTCTTCTCCCGGCCGGCCTCGGGAGGACTTGATGCGGGCGCGATGTTTCTTGGTGCGGATCATGGCGACTTTCTGGCCGCGGTGCTTCTGGCGCGTTTGGCGGCGATGCAGCTCGCGCTCATCCTGCCGGGCTTGGGCGGCCGCTCGGCGGCGCGCCTCAAATTTTGCCACCAGCTCGCTCCATGCAATCTCGCGGTTCGCCGCCTGCGAACGCTCTCGTTGGCAGCGCACTTCTAGCCCCGTGTGGCGGTGGCGCAGGCAGACCGTCGAGGAAGTCTTGTTGATCTTCTGCCCACCCGCCCCGGAACCGCGCACGAAACTCTCCTCCACGTCGCTCACGCGGACACCGAGGGCGTCGAGCCGGGCCTGAATTTGGCTTGGTAAATCCATCACGCCGTCTTTTCTCATTCGGAAACATTTCCGACGCAAGCCAGTCATAGCAGCCTCCGCCCAACCGCCCGTTTCCAGCTTTCTCTTCCCGCGCTCCCGCGCCCTCCGGTTTTTCATCTTTCATCCTTCATCATTCATCCTTTCCGCACCATGTCCTTCACTCCCGTCACCGGCCCTGTATGGGCGCAGAAACTCCGCGACGAAATCGGCCAAGCCGTGATCGGCCAACACGAGGTCGTCGAGCGCCTGCTCGTCGCGCTGCTCGCCAACGGCCATGTCCTGCTCGAAGGCATGCCCGGCCTCGCCAAGACGCTGCTAGTCCGCTCACTGGGATCAGCGCTCGGGGTGCAGTTCGAGCGCATCCAGTTCACGCCCGACCTGCTGCCGAGCGACGTGGTCGGCACCATGATCTATTCGCCCAAGGACGGCGCGTTCAGCCCGCACCATGGCCCGATTTTCGCCAACCTCCTCCTCGCCGACGAGATCAACCGCGCCCCCGCCAAGGTGCAGAGCGCGCTGCTCGAGGCCATGCAGGAGCGGCAGGTCACCATCGGCGGGCAGACACATCTGCTGCCCAAGCCGTTTTTCGTGATGGCGACGCAAAACCCCATTGAGCAGGAGGGCACCTACCCGCTGCCCGAGGCCCAGACGGACCGGTTTTTGTTCAAACTCATCGTGGACTACCCCGCACCGGCCGAGGAGGCCGCGATGCTGGAGCGCTGGGGGCAGGTCACGCGCCAGCCGGAGCTCAAGCCCGTTTCCAACGGCGAGGAACTCCTCGCGCTGCGCCGCGCCGTGGACCAGATCCACGTCTCGCCCGCCGTGCAGGGCTACATTCTTGCGCTGGTGCGCGCCACCCGCGAGCGCGCGACGCCCGCCGCCGGCGCGACGCGCGCGCGACACCTGAGCTACGGCGCCTCGCCGCGCGCCTCGCTCGCGCTCTATCAGGCCGGCCGCGCGCTCGCCTGGCTGCGCGGGCAGGACTATCTCACCCCCGCGCTCTTGCAGGAGCTCGCCCCTGATGTGCTCCGCCACCGCGTCGGCCTGACCTATGAGGCGGAGGCAGAGGAGATCACCGCCGACAAGATTGTGGCCGAGGTCATCCAGACCACACCCGTGCCCGCGCACGCGCGCCCATAATTTTTCCGCCCTCGCTCTCTTACTCGTTCTCGTTCTCAAATCCGTCCGTCGAAAACATCGAGAAGGAGTAAGAGTGGGAGCACGAGAACGATTTTATCCTCCCCATGATCGCCAACTCCGCCGCCGCCCAACCCGCCGCCCCGCTCGCGCTGCTGCGCCGGCTGGAGTGGCGCGTTCGCCACGCGGTCGAGAATGTGCTCAGCGGCGAATACCGCTCGGCCTTCCGCGGGCGCGGCATGGAGTTCGACCAGGTCGTGCGCTACGAGTTCGGCGACGACGTGCGGGACATTGACTGGAACGTCACCGCGCGCCTCGGCGAGCCTTACCGGAAAAAGTTTGTCGAGGAGCGCGAGGTCACGGTGCTCGTCGTCCTCGAGGACACGCCCAGCCTACAGTTCGGCTCCGGCGCGGTGTCGAAACGCGAGGCGTTGCTCGAACTGGCGGGCCTGGTGATGCTGCTCGGCGCGGTCAACCGCGACCGCGTGGGCTTCCTGCGCGTCACCCCCGACGGCCACCTGCTGCGCGAGCCGGTGCGCGGGCGAGGCCCGATCCTGCATGCGGCGGCGAACCTACTCGGTGCCCCGCCGCCGGTGCTGGAGTCTGTTTCGCGCACCACCTCCCGCGCTCCCTATTCCGAATTTCCTTGGAAGCTCATCGCCCGCGCCCTCCCGCGCCACAGCGTGCTCATCTGGCTGGGCGACTTCCCTGCGCGCCCTGCGCCCGACGGCTGGGCGGTTATTCAACGCCGTTACCAAACGATGGGCTTCCGGGTGGACGATCCGTGGGACCGCGCGCTGCCCGCCGGCGAGGCGTTCGCCGCCTACGACCCCCTCGCCGGCCGGCTCGTGACCATTGAGAACTCCGCGGCCGAGCGCGCCGCGCACGCCACTTGGCGCCGCCGTCGCGAGGACGCGTGGGCCGCGCTCTTCCCCGACACACGTGCGCGCCTCGCCGTCGGCGCCGACGAGAACCGCCTCGACGCCCTCGTGCGCTTTTTTCACGCGCGCATGGGCGCCGCGCGCCGCTGAACGCCGCCCGCGATGAAAAACGTCGTCCTTGCCGACCCGCTTTGGCTCCTCGCGCTGCTGCTGATCCCTGCCATCCTCTTGCTGCGCGGGCGGCGCGCGGTGCCGGTGCTGCTCGTGCCCTTCGCCGCCGCATGGCACCGGCCGTCGGCGGCCTCGCCGTCGCGCTGGCGCGCGATCCTCGCCACGCTCGCCCTCGCGCTGCTCGCCGCCGCGCTCGCCCGGCCGCAGCGCGTCGAGGACAAGGTCGTCGAGCGCACCGAGGGCTACGACCTCGTGCTGGCCATTGACCTCTCCGGCTCGATGCTCGCCGAGGACTTCGAGCGCGAAGGCGAGCGCATCAACCGCCTGCAGGTCATCAAGCCGGTCATCGCCTCGTTCATCGAGAACCGCCCCAACGACCGCATCGGCGTCGTCGTCTTCGGCGAGCAGGCCTACACGCTCGCGCCACTCACCTTCGACCACGAGTGGCTCGCCGCGCAGGTCAAGCGCCTGAAGATCGGCCTCGTCGGCCCGGGCCGCACCGCCATCGGCGACGGCCTCGGCGTCGCGCTCACGCGTCTCGGTCAGTCCGCGCGCGAGACCGGCGGCCGGCGCCAGGGCGCGTTTGTCGTGCTGCTCACCGACGGCTCCAACAATAGTGGCGCGCTCGAGCCGATGCAGGCCGCCGCCATCGCCAAGACCCGCGCCATCCCCGTTTACACCATCGGCGCGGGCCAGGACGGCTTCGTGCCGATGCCTGTCGTCAATTCCGACCTGAGCTACCAGCTCGACGGTGCTGGCCGGAAAATTTACCAGCGCATGCGCTCCGACCTCGACGAGCCCGCCCTTCGCGCCATCGCCGGCGAGACCGGCGGCCGGTTTTTCCGCGCCGACGACACGCGCACCGTCGAGGAGGCGTTCAAGGCGATTGACCGCGCGCAAAAGATTGAGTTCGAGTCCCGCAGCCACCTCGTCACCACCGAGCTCTTTCCGTGGTTCGCCGCTCCCGGCCTCGCCTGCATGGCGCTGGCCGCCTTCGGAGCCCGCCGCTTCCGCCCGCCGAACCCCGCCCAACCAGCCCGCGCTCCCGCTTGATTTTGAAAATCCCAGATTTCAAATCTGAACCACCAAACCGAAGCTCCCTTATCGAATTTTCCCGTCTCCGTGACCTTCGCCGCGCCGCACCTCCTCTGGCTCCTCGCCCTGCCCGCCTTCTGGCTGGCATGGGAGCGGTCACGCCGCGCCCGCGCCACCGAGACCGCGCACCCGAAAATCCTCCGCGCCGAGGCCGGCGCGCGCACGCTGCAAATCTCAAATTCCCAATCTCAGATCTCAAACCTCGCCGGCACCTCCCGCGCCCGCTGGCGTCTCCATCTCGGCCTCATCCTCGCCGTCCTCGCGCTCGCCCGTCCGCAATGGGGCCGCATCGAGGAGCCGGTCTTCGCCCAGTCGCGCGACATCCTCCTCGCGCTCGACCTCTCGCGTTCGATGCTGGCCGAGGACGTGAAGCCTACCCGCCTCGCCCGCGCCAAGCTCCTCGTCCAGTCGCTCCTTGAGAAATTGCGCGGCGAGCGCGTCGGCCTCGTCGTCTTCTCCGGCACGGCGTTTCTCCAATCGCCGCTCAGCGCAGACTACGAGATCCTCCGCGAGTTTCTCCCCGGACTCGGGCCCGACCATCTGCCCGAGGGCGGCACCGACTACGACGCGCTGCTCGAGACCGCCACGCACGCCTTCGGTGGCAGCGACGCTGACCGCTTTCTCATCGTCCTCAGCGACGGCGAGGCCAACGACGACAGTTGGAAATCACGCCTCGCCGACCTGAAGGCGAAGAACATCCGCGTGCTCGGCCTAGCCCTCGGCACCGCCGAGGGCGCGATGATCCCCGACGGTGCCGGCGGTTTCGTGAAGGATCCGCGCGGCGCCGTCGTGCTCTCCAAGCGCGAGGACGCCACGCTGCGCGCGCTCGCCGACGCCACCGGCGGTGCCTTCGCGGAGGCCAGCGGCTGGGTGGATCTCGCGCAACTGCTCGACGCCACCGTCGAGCGCGGCCGGCGCGGCGAGTTCCGCGAGGCCGGCCGCGTGCGCCTCGCCGAACGCTTCCAATGGGCGCTCACGCCCGCGCTGCTGCTGCTCGCGTGGAGTTTCTGGCGCGAGTTCCCCGTGCGCCCCCGCCCGCGCGCCCTCGCGCTCCGCACCGGCCGGGAACAAGGAGCAGGGAACGGGGAGAAAGGAAATCACCCTCCAGCCGTCACTGCCGCCGCCACGCTGGCCCTTCTCCTTTTCCCCTTCTGCCTCTTCCCCGGCTCAGCGCTCGCGCTGGAGCGCACCGACACCCCCCCGCCACCCGAGCTGCCCAAGGTCGTCGCCCAACTGGCCGCCACCGGCACCCACTCTGCCCACGATTGGGCCGCGCTCGCCAACGCCACCCTCGCTTGGGGCGAGCCGCTCAAGTCCGACAAAAAGCCCGTCGCCGAGGGCCCCGTGCGCGACGCCCTCGCCGCCACCGACCTCGGCCGGCAGCTCGACCGCCGCGCCGCCGACTGGCCCGCGCTCCGCGAGCGCCTGGAGAAACTGCTCGAAAAGCCCGACGAGCAAAAACCGTCGCCAGAGAAGCCGTCGCCGCAAAATTCCTCCCCGGATCAAAAAAATTCCGACCAATCGAAGGATCAAAATTCGCCGCAGAACCAGCCGCAGAGCCAGAAACCAGACCCGCAGCAGGACCAGTCGCAGTCCTCGCAAAACCAGTCCGACGATCCGTCTTCGCCGCCACCTCAGCCGCCCGACCAGAAAGATTCATCCCCGCCCTCCCCTTCGTCGCAACCGCAGGATAAAAATTCCGCCGGCAAACCGTCCGACAAAAATTCTCCGCCTCGCCCGCCGCCCGACCAGCCGCCCCCCAACGCCCAACAGTCCCTCGGCGACCTGAAATCTCCCCCCCAGCCGCAGCCACCCGCACCCTCGCCCTCGCCCGGCGAAAAACCTCCCGGCGAGATGCAGCAGGTCGGCGGCGTGCCCGCCGGCACCGCCACCGCCTCCGCCACCGCCTCCGACCCCGTGCTCGCCGCGCAGCTCCGCGCGCTCGACCAATTGCGCGACAAGGACTCCCCCGCACTGCTCTTCCAGCTCATGCGGCAGCAGGACGGCACGCCCAAACCGCCCGTCAACAAAGATCACAACTGGTGACCGCCTCCATGCTCCGCCTCCTTAAATTTTTCCGCCCACTCTCCGCCGCCGCGTCCGCGTTTATGCAAGCCGCCTGTCCTCCGCATCCCGTCTACCGCCTGCCCTCCGTCCTCCGCCCTCTGTCCGCCGTCCTCGGTTTGCTGTTTCTCGTGCCCGCGCTCCGCGCACAGACGGTCCGCTGGGATCCCCCCGGCGGCGCGCTCGCCGTCGGCCAGGTGACGCAACTCTCCCTCGTATTCGAGAACTGCGAGCCCTCCGGCGGCATCGCGCCACCCGCCGCGCCCGGCCTCGAGTTCGGCCAGCCATCACGCGGCGAGAACAACTCCATCAGTTTCGTCAACGGCCGCGTCACCAGCTCCCGCACCATCACGCTCGCGTTTCCCGCCCGTGCCGCCGCCGGCCAGTCCGCCATTACCATCCCCGCCTTTGAGGTCGAGACCGACAAGGGCCGCCAGCGGGTCGCCGCCGCCAGCTTCACTGTGGGCGCGGCCACCGTCGGGAACACCGGCGTCGCGCTTGACTCCATCATGCGCTCACATTTCACCGCGCCGGACAGTATGTGGGCCGGTGAGGTGTTCCCCCTCGCCTACACGCTCGACATCCTAGAGCGCTATCCCTTCTACCTCGACGGTCGTCCCGAGTGGAACCCGTCGCCGCTCGCAGCCGAGGACGGGCTAACCGACAACACCAAACGAGAGGGTATGCGTGCAGTGCGCGGCGGCGACACCTACTCGACTGTTACTTACCGCACCCGCGCCTCCACCAAGACCCCCGGCCCGCTCCCGCTGCCCCCCGTCCGGCAGATCGTCAACCTCCAGACCGGCTCGCAGCCCTTCGGCTTCTTCGCCCAGCCCACTGTCCAGCAGTTCTCCGTCGTCACCCAGCCCGCCACGCTCACGGTCAAACCACTCCCCGCGCCCGCGCCGCCCGGCTTCAACGGCGCCGTCGGCGACTTCCGGCTCGCCGCCAAGGTCGTGCCTGCCAACGCCGCCGTGGGCGAGCCCGTCACGTGGACCGTCACGCTGGAGGGCACCGGCAATTGGCCCGACATCGCCGGCCTGCCGCCGCGCGACGTCTCGCGCGACTTCCGCACCGTCTCCCCGCAGGCCAAGCGTGCCTACGCCGAGAGCAAGCTCTTCGACGCCACTCTCGCCGAGGACATTGTGCTCATCCCGACCAAGCCCGGCACCTACACTCTCGGTCCCGTGACGATGGCCTGTTTTGACCCCAAGACCGGCCAATACAAAATCCTCACGACGGAAAAGTTCACCGTCACCATCACCGGCGGCGCGCCCGCGTCCGCCCCGGACAATAACTTCCCGCTCGCCGGCAATTCCGCCTCCGTCTCCGCCCCTGCGATTCCGCCATCCGCCACCCAAACTCCGCAATCCCCCGCGGGCATCCCGCGCGACCCGCTCCCTGCCGCGCCGCCCGCCGCCACCCCGCTCTCCGCCCGCGCCCTCCTTCTCTGCCTCCTGTCCCCTGTCCTCTGTCCTCTGTGCCTCTGGCTCGCCCTCGCCCTCCGTCGCGCGAAAGCCACCGACCCCCTCCGTCCTCAACGCGAGGCCCGCGCCCGCCTCGCCGCCACCCTCGCGTCGCTCGCCGCCACCTCTGACCGCGAACCCACCCTCGCGCTGCTGCACGCGTGGCGTCGCGACACCGCCGCGCTCTGGCAACTCCCCGGAGCCGAGCCCAACGGCACCGGGCTCGAAAACCCCGGCTGGGCCGCGCTCTGGGCCGAGGCCGACCGCACCCTGTTCGGCGCGAAAATTCCGCTCCCGACCGACTGGCTCCCGCGCGCCGAGGCCGCGCTCGCCGCCTCGCCCCTCCCGCCCTTCCGGCCGCTGCGCCTGTTTCTCCCGAGGAATCTCTTCCCCTTCGCCTTCGCGCTCCTCCTCTCATCCTTCATCCTTCATCCTTCATCCTTCGCCGCGTCCTCCGCCGACGCCTCCTATCGCGCCACCGATTTCCCCGCCGCCGAAAAGGCTTGGCGCGCCACCCTTGCCGCCGCCCCCGCCGACTGGGCCGCGCACCATAATCTCTCCCTCGCGCTCGCCCAACAAAGCCGCTGGCCCGAGTCCGCCGGCCACGCCCTCGCCGCCTTTGCGCAACAGCCGCAAAGCCCTGCCGTCCGTTGGCAGCTCGCCCTCGCGCTGAAAAACGCCGGCTATCTCCCTGACGCCGCGCGACCCTTTTTCGCCAACGACACCCCAGGTCCGCGCGCCGCGCTCGCGCTACGCCTCGCTCCCGCTAGCTGGCAGCGCGCCGCCATCCTCGCAGCGCTCCTCGCCGCTGCCGCGCTCGCTTTGCTGCTCTGGCGCGCCTACCACGTGCGCGCCCACTGGCTCGCCCCCGTCGCGTGGGCTGCGCTGGCTTGTGCCACTCTGCTCGGCGCCGCCTCTGCCTCCAGCCTCCGTCTCTACGGCCCACTCGCCGACGCCCGAGCCGTGGTCATCTGGCAAAGCGGTGTGCTCCGTTCCATCCCCACCGAGGCCGACACCACGCAAAAGACCGCCCCGCTCGCTCCCGGCCTCATCGCCCTCGACGAGGGCCAGCCGTTCCTCGACTGGCGCCACCTCGCCTTCCCCAATGGCCAAACCGGCTGGGTGCGCCAAGAGGAGCTGGTCAGGCTGTGGTGATTTTCTTGTAGGGTCGCAGACTTGCTGCGACCAAGGAGCTTCGATTCGAAACGGGCGCAGCAAGTCTGCGCCCCCACACGGCAAGGCTGAACTTTTTCGTTCACCGCTTCACCGGCTCTACCATCCAATCCCACGTCAGCAGCGTGCCGCCGTCGCGCAGGAGCAGGCCGCGTGGGTTAGTCGGGTGCGGGCCG
>CAIPZZ010000134.1 GCA_903869665.1 uncultured Opitutia bacterium
CACATTCTGCCACACCCAGCTCGCGGCCAGCGCGAGCAGCGCGGTCCAGGCGGGCAGCAGGAGCATGAGCGCGCGGCGTAAGGATTTCATGGTGGGTGGACACGGCAACCATGCCCGCCCGGCCCGGCATGGCAATCTGGTTCGGCGCGGTGCGTGCCCGAGGTCTCATCTGTCCCACAGGAAAAACCATACGGCGAGCAACAGTCCCGTTGCGGCAAGGGGGCCCCAGTTGCGACGGCCCCAGCGCGTAGCGACACATATTACTGCAAGCAACAATAGCCCACCCACCTGTGCGAGCCTCACCAGCAACATTTGCCGGCGGAGGTGCTCCGCTATTTCGGTCAGCGGAACATATTCGCTAATGCGCGTGCCGGGCGGGAGTGCCTCGATGATGCTGCTTGTCGGCTCGTGCGTCCCCCATTTGGTCAGGCCTCCGCCGATTTTCCCCTCAAATTTTTTCAATGTGCCATTGGCGAAAACCACATGACCGCCCCATGACCCATACGGGCTGTCGATCCGCCAAGTGCCGTCGGGTTTGAGGCCGCGCGTCCACATGACCGGCGTTTCGGGCGGCAGCTTGCTCATCATCGGCACAAGAGCGGCGGCGAAGGCGAGTGGCGCGGCGCGGAATGCGTCGGTAAGCTGGCTCTTATCGTCGGGATTCACGATTGAGCCGGGAAACTGGTAGCTGGGTGCGACGACAGTGTCTAATCTTGTAATCCACAGTCTGGGATCCGGCGTGGCACCGGTGCGGGCGAGATAGGCCGCGAGGGCGTAGACATCCATCAGCGCTTCCGGCGGCAAATCGCCTTTCCGACCCGTTTCGTCAGCGAGCCAGGCCTGCCCTATCGTGTGGAGGTTATTGCCATCAATGGCCCGCGTGATCGATTTCTGCATGCCCCCCCGGAGCAATAGGTATGATCGCCGCAAGCACGAATATGATCGCCATAACTGTCAAAAATTCTACCAACGTCAGGCCAACGATGCGCCGGAAATAAAACGAATCGGATCGAGGTGTCACAGCCTCGGCAGCCTCGCGCCTGCTAACGTGAGCGGCAAGCCGGAAATAACCACGTCCACCCCAAAACAACCCGTGCGATACGCCTGCTTCAGCCTACGAACGGGTTGAACTGCCGCTCGTGGCCGAGCGTGGTCAACGGGCCGTGGCCGGGGGCGACGACGGTGTCGTCGGGCAGTTCGGCGAACAGCCGCCGCAGGCCGGCGCGCAGCAGCGGCGCGGAGAAATAGCAGCCGCCCGCCGAACCGGCGAAGAGCAGGTCGCCCGACACGAGCAGCGGCGCGCCCGCCGGCGCGCGGGTGGCGCGCACCTCGTAGCAATTGTGCGCCGCCGCGTGGCCGGGCGTGCTCCACGCGCGCACGGCGAAGCCCGCGACCACCACGGCCACGCCCTCGTCCAGCGGACGCGCGCCGGGCACGGCGGCTTCGGTGGGGGCATAGACGGGCACGCCGGGGTTTGCTGCGAGCACGCCGGCCAGCCCGCCGAGGTGCTCGGTCTCGGCGTGGGTGATGAAAATCGCGTCAACGGTTTTGATGCGTGCGGGCCAAACCCGGCGCAGCAGCGCGGTGTCGGCACCCGTGTCGAAGAGCAGCGCGTGGGCCTGCGGACAATCAGCGACGAGATAGGCGTTGGCAACGCCGACGCCATGCGGCGTGCGCAGCGGATAGAGGCAGCACGGCAGGCCGGCGATCTCGGGCAGCGGGTAGCGGCCGGCGGCGAGCGCGGCGAGGCCGATCTCGTTGAGGCCGAGCGCGGCGGCAAGACGGCGCAGCTCGTCGGCGGAGAAGTCGGGCCGGTAGTCGAGCGCGTCGCTCAGGCGCGCCGCGTCCACATCGGCGCGGGCGGCGAGCGCGGCCTCGCCCAGGCCGGCGAGGCGCATCGCCTTCTCCAGCACATCGCCCAGCTCGTCCTCCAGTGGCGCGCGTTCGATAACCATGGGGATAGCGTGGGCGGCAAAGCGTCCCGCCGCAAGCCCCCGAACATTCCCGCGGATGGCGCGGATAATCGCGGATAAGAGGAATCTCTGTATCCGCGTCCATCCGCGGAAAAAATTCCGGCCCCGCAAAAAAGTTTTTGGCTTTTCGCGCGCGCCGCGCAGCGTCGGGCGAATGGACCCAACGCAAACCGAGGTTTTGGACATTTTCACGCGCACGCGGGCGCTGCTGCGCGGGCACTTTGTGCTGCGATCCGGGCTGCACAGCGGGCACTATTTTCAGTGCGCGCGCGTGTGCGAGGACCTCGGCGCGGTGACGCGGCTGGCCACACTGCTGCTGACGAAGCTCGGCGGGGTAAAATTCTCCACCGTGCTCGCGCCAGCGATGGGCGGGCTGGTCATCGGGCAGGAGGTGGCGCGGCAGGCGGGCGCGCGGTTTGTCTTTGCCGAGAAGGAGAACAACGCCCTCGTGCTGCGGCGCGGCTTCACCTTCGCGCCCGGCGAGCGCGTGCTGGTCGTC
>CAIPZZ010000135.1 GCA_903869665.1 uncultured Opitutia bacterium
GAGACATATTTGTTCTGCCATGCGACCGGTAGGAGTAGCGCCGGACCGAGGATGGCGGCGGCGGGCAGGATGAGGCGCCCCGCGCGCCGCCAGCCCTCGGCCACGGCGAGCGCGGCGGGTGCGACGTAAAGGGCCGACTCGTAGCGCGTCTGCGCGAGCAGCACGGCGGCGAGCACCAGCGCGGCGAGGCGCGGCCCATCGGGCGCGGCGAGCCAGTGCGCCGCGAGGTGCAGCACGAGCAGGAGCATGGCGAGATTGAGCATCTCCATGCCCGCGCCGACGGCGTTGTGCGCCAGCAGCGAGAGCGAGCCGAGCGCGAACACCGCCGCGAGCGCCGCCGCGTGGCCCGCGAGCCGCCGCGCATAAAAATAGAGTAGCGCCAGCACGGCGGGCAGGAGCGCGGTGTTAAAGGCCAGAGCGTTGGCGGGCCGGTAGCCCGTGAGATCGTGCAACAACGACACGAGCCACGCGAAAAAGATGGGACGTTTGTCGAGGTAGGTGCCGTCCGTGCCGTCGGCGGCGACGGGCGTGAACACGCCCTCGACGTTGTAGCCATGGACGACGGTGCCGACCTCGCGGTAATGGTGCAGCGTCCACGCCGTGCCCTCGAGCACCGGCTCGTCGTAGAGCACCTTGTAGCCATAGGGCACAGTTAGCATGGCGACAAGTGTGCAGCCGGCGATGACGCCCATGAGCTGCCAACGCTCGCGGGCGGCGAGGGGCGGCAGCGCGCGCCGCAGCCCCGGCACGACGCGGACCAGCGCGACGAGGAACCACGCGAACGTGAGCCCCATAGTCCACCAGCCCGTGACCTGCACCAATCGGCCGGCGACCTTCGCCGGAAACAGCAGGAAGCCGACGGCGACCGCAGCCACCGCCACGACGCCGAACAACGCCAGCCGAGGCAGCGTGCCGAGCGCCGGGGACGGGAGCGCGGCGGCGGGCGGAAATTTTGGCGGAGAGAAAAACATGGGCGGTGGCGCGGCGAACGGCTCAGGGGAGGCGGCGCGCCCATTCCTGGAGATATTCCTCCTTGGACGCGTCCACCTCCTTGTCGCCGCGTGGCTGGGCCGACGGCGCGGGCGCGGCGAAACGCGTGTCCTCCATCCGGCCCGCGCCGGCGCGGATGGCGCTCACGCGGCTGATGCGGTCGAGGTCGAGCGCGGCGACCCGGCGCTCCCACACCGTCTCCAACTCGAAGTCGGGGCCGAGGTCGTCGGGCGCGTCCACGGCGAGCGCGCCGGTCGCGGCGTCCACCTTGAGGCGCTGAAAGACATAGATCGCGGAGAAGCTGCGGTTGCGGAGCAGCCACGCGAGGTTGTCGCGGCGCAGCCGCGCCTGCGCGGGCGTCGTGGCGCTGAGCCGGTTCACGATCCAGAAGGATGAGTCCTGATCAATGAACAGGTAGTCACGCTCAGGAAACCTGTGCAGGAACTCCTGCCGCCAGGCCATCTCGATCCCCGGGGTGTATTCCTGCGCGTAGGCCTGGCGCGCCATCGCGGGCAACCCGTGGCCGAGCGCGCCCGCGAGCACCAGCGCGCCGAGCGCCTGCCAGCCGCGCGCGGTAAGCGCCAGCCGCGCGCCGGCGGCGAGGAGGGCGAGGGCGAGGAGGAGGTGCGTCGGCAGGCTCAGACGGTGGATGATGTGCCGGTCGAACTGTCCGTAAAAATGCAGCAGGTGCAGGCCCGTGAC
>CAIPZZ010000136.1 GCA_903869665.1 uncultured Opitutia bacterium
GAGGAATTGGCGCGCGGTTCGAGGCCACCAGCGCCCACGGCGGCAACTACAGCTCGCCCCGTCGCCGGTCGCGCGTTCTTCATCACCAACGGCGAGCCCGTCGTGCTCTGGGACTGGATTAACGACCTCCTCCGCGCGCTCGGCGAGCCGCCCGTGACCAAAAAAATCTCCCTCGGCGCGGCCTACGCGGCCGGCGCGCTCTGCGAGGCGGCGTGGCGGGTGCTGCCGCTGCGTGGCGAGCCGCCGATGACCCGCTTCGTCGCCGCCGAGCTGGCGAAAGACCACTGGTTCGACATCACCGCCGCCCGCCGCGACCTCGGCTACACCCCGCGCGTCAGCATGGCCGAAGGCACTGCCGAGTTGGTGGCTTCGCTGAAAAAGTAGGGCGTCTGTCTTGCAGACGCCGCCAACGTTGCGCGCGCCTCATGCCACGGCGCAAGCCACGCGCCCTACCACAAATCCCATCGCCCAAGCCTCCCGCTCCTCACGGAGCGGGCTACAAAAAATCCCGTAGCCCGGCGCGTGAGCGCCGGGACAGACCGCCCCGACCGCCGTCCCGCCTCCGCCGCGCCTATAGGCGCGCTGAATGCTCCCGCCCGACCATCAACCAATTTTTGCGCCTCTTTGCGGCCCAAAAAATTCCGCGCCTTGTCCCTTCACCCGTCCCGCTGCCGCACCGCCTCAAACAGCGTGATCACCGCCGCCATCGCCACGTTGAGCGAGTCGGCCTGCCCCGCCATCGGGATGCGCACCTGCGCGTCGCTCTCTCGCAGCCAAAACTCGCTCAACCCGTATTGCTCGCTGCCCATCACGATGGCCAGCGGCCCGCGCAAATCGGTGTCCGAGTGCAGCGCCGTCGCCGCTGGCGTGGTGACGACCGCGCGGATATTTTTTTCCCGCAGCCACGCGCGCACCGCCGTGCTCTCGGCCACGACGACCGGCACCGAGAACAGCACGCCCGTCGAGGCGCGCACGACGTTGGGGTTGAAAATGTCCGTCACCGGGTCGCACACGATCACCGCTTCCACGCCCGCTGCGTCCGCCCCGCGCAGCAGCGTGCCGAGGTTGCCCGGCTTCTCGATGGCCTCGACCACCAGGAGGAAGGGTTCCGGCTGTAGGGCGGGGTCGCCGTTACCAAGCGAAGCGACAGCCTGCAACCCCTCCGCGTGTTTCTGCGCTGGCCCGGACGGCGGGGTTCGGCGACCCCGCCCTACAATGTCGTCCAAATCCGCCAATGTTTTTTTCCACTGCGGCGCGACGGCGAGCAGTCCGTCCGGCCGCTCGCGGTAGGCGACCTTGGCAAACGCGTCCTTGGTCAGCTCAAATACGTGCGCCCCAGCGGCCTCGGCCTGTGCGATGAGCGCCGGCTCGTTCTCGCCGAGAAACCACTCGGGCGAAACATACAGCTCCGCCGGCCGCACGCCCTTTTCAAGCGCGCGGCGCAGCTCGCGGTAGCCCTCAATCAGGAACACGCCCTCCTCGTCGCGTGGCCGCCGGTCGCGCAGCCGCACGAGCCGTTTGAGGCGCGGGTTTTGGAGGCTGGTGATTTTTTCGATGGCCACGCCTTGTTTTGAACACGGAGGACACGGAGAGCACGGAGAAAATCCGAGGCTGACTTACCCGCCGCTCCGTGTTCTCCGTGATTAAGATGAAAAAATACAACGACCATCCATTCGCCTATCACGCCGAGATTGAGCTGGAAGTCTCCACGCTCACTAATCTCGGCAGCGGGCTGGGGCGCGTCGCCCTGCCCGGCGAGGCCGACGCCAAGTGGGTTGTGATGGTGCCGTTCACCTTGCCGGGCGAACGCGTGCGGGCGCGGGTGTTTCGCAACCACAAGAATTTCTCCGAGGCTGACCTTGTTGCCGTGCTCACGCCGTCGCCACATCGGGTGACGCCGCGCTGCGCGCTCTATGGCCGCTGTGGTGGCTGCCAATACCAGCATCTCGCCTATGCCGAGCAGCTCGCGTGGAAACGCCGTCAGGTCGCTGAGCTTCTGGAGCACATGGCGGGCGTCACGTTTGCGGTCGCGCCGGTGATCGGCTCGCCGCAGGAGTTTGGTTACCGCTCGAAAATCACGCCACACTTCAACCCACCGCGCGTCGCCTCCCATGTAGCCGGGGTCGCTGACTCCGGTCTGAGCTCGGAACCGGGGTCAGCGACCCCGGCCACAGCCAGCCTTAATCTCCCGATCGGTTTCCTCCGTCAAGGCACGCGTTTTGACCTCGTGGATGTGCCCCGCTGCGAGATCGCCACCGACGCCATCAACGAAAAACTCTCCGAGGTGCGTGCCAGGACTCGGACTAGGCTCGCTGCCGGAGAATACCAGCGCGCGGCCACGCTCCTGCTCCGCCACGCCAAGGACGGTGTGACCACCGACTACGACGCCATTATCACCGAGGAAATCGCGCTGGAATCGCTGCCTGCCAGTCCGCAGTCCGCACTCCGCAGTCCGCAGTCCCTCCGCCTGCGCTTCCTCGCCCGCGACTTTTTCCAGAACAACCCGTTCATCCTCCCCGCGTTCACCGGCTACGTTCGCGCGCAAGCGGCGGCGAGCGGGGCGCGTTTCCTCGTGGACGCCTACTGCGGCAGCGGGCTGTTCGCGCTCGCGTGCGCGCCCGCGTTCGAGCGCGTGGCCGGCGTGGAGGTCAGCGAGAGCAGCGTGCGCTTCGCCCGCGAGAACGCCGCCGCCAACGGCCTCGCTAACGCCACCTTCACCGCCGGCGACGCCGCCGCGATTTTCGCCGGGCTCACCTTCCCCGCCGCCGACACGGTGGTCGTGATTGATCCCCCGCGCAAAGGCTGCGACGAGGGCTTCCTCGCGCAGCTCTTCGCCTACGGCCCGCGCGCGGTCGTCTATGTCTCATGTGACCCGGCCACGCAGATGCGCGACCTGAAACAGTTCCTCGCCGCCGGCTACGCGCTCACCGCCGTGCAGCCCTTCGACCTCTTCCCGCAGACACGCCACCTCGAGTGCGTCATCACGCTGCGGCGGTAGCCGACTTTAATAATGCATCCGTCGTTTAACGATGGCTCTTGGAAACAAAGAGTCGCCCAAGTTCGAGATCGTAGATCACGGTGACCCCACCGCCGTTTGGCTTTCTGTCCTCATAGAAGAGAGCTTTCGGCACCAAGTCCACCTTCATGCCGTCAATCTCGCGCAGTGCGGGGAGTCCGAGCGTTGAGCGCAAACCAGTGGAAATGTTTTCTTTCGCCTCCAGCTTCCAGCCTTCTGTTTGCGCGAGCTTGTCCAGTGTCTCACGCGGAAGCGAGCATTCATAGCTTTGAAGCCAACCCATGCCGTCCTTTTGAGCATAAGAAATATCGCTCGCTTCCACTGGCAGCCAGTCAACCCGCGCCAAGTGCATCTCTCTTTTGATTTTCGGATCGTGTCCAATCACGCAAAGCAATGAACCCACAACGAGCAGCGCCGTGACCGCACCGAAAATTGCAACACGCTTTGCGACGGGGTTCATGTCACAGGTTTAAGCGATTGGGGGGGGACCGCATTCAAGCTCAAGCCTCACCGCGCCTCGTTCCACTCAGGCGATGCGTAGTGCTCGGTAAGCGCGGCGAGCTCGTCGTCGCCGACCTCTTCGGGCCACGGCGTGGGGGCGGCCTCAGCCCCGAGTGTGGCGGCGAGGCGGGCGGCGAAGTCGTCGCCATAGCGGGCCCAGTCCACCGTCGCGCCGAGGGCGGCTTTCCAGATGGAGCCTTGGAAGAGCATTCCTTGCTTGGAGCGTTTCTGCGCAGCGCCGGCGATTTTTTCGCCGGTGGCGGCGTGACACACGTCAAAGGTCTCGGCGCGCTGGAAGCACACGCCGGCGGGTGCGCCGCCGGCGGGCGGTTCGATGGGGACGGGTTTGAGCACGGCGGGCACGCCTTGGGCGACGAGCGCGGCGGCGAGCGCCTCGTGGACGAGGCGGTAGCTCTGCGTGGCACGCATGTCCTCCAGCTCGTGGCCGCGTGGCACGACGAGCGAGTAGGTCCAGTCGTCGCGGTGGTCCACGAGGCCGCCGCCCGTCGCGCGGCGGCAGAGGTCGAAAGTTTCGTCGGGTGGAAGCTGCGAGCGGATGAAGGCGATCTGCTGGCTGTAGCCGAAGGTGAACGCAGGCGTGCGCCAGCCGTAGTGCCGGAACCGTGCGCGGTCGGCGGGGGCGCGTTTCAGCAGCAGGAAATCCGTCGCCATATTTTCGGCTGCGCCGGCGATGCGGTAGGGGAGGATGTCCAGGATCATGGCCACGAAAAACACAAAGAGGCACGAGAAGGCTGAATCGGAATTTCGTAGGGCCTCACCTTGCGTGAGGCCAAGATCGCCGTAAGGCCTGACACAAGGTCAGGCCCTACGGGGGCGGGGGAACCCCACGTTTGGTTTTTGTGCCCTTTTGTGATTTTTGTGGCCATTACTGCTGGTGATACCATTCGCGGAAAGGCGGCGGGACGACGAACTGGTCGAGCTGCGCCTCGAAAGACTCGGGCTGCGTCTTCAGCACGCCGACAAGTGGCTGAAGGTCGAGCGTGAGGTTGGCGGGGCGCGCGGGCGACACCGCAGGCGTGTCGGCGCGGGTGATGGCGGCGATGGGCGCGGATTTCTCGGAGAGCTTGAAATGCTCGCGGATGCGGCGGCCCAGCTCGTGGCGTGTGAGCGGCTCGACACCGGCCCAGTGGAAAACGCCGAGCAGGTCGCGGCGCTCACAGAGCTCGACGAGCACTTCGGCCAGATTGCCGGCGGTGCAGGGCTGGCGGATCTCGTCAGTGTAGAGGCGGGCGGGTTTGCCAGCCGCCCAGTCGGCGAAGAGGCGCTCGTGCAGGCTACGGCGGCCGGAGGGGCTGTTGCCGGTGAGGAGCGGTGCGCGGACGGTGACGGCGAACTCGCGCGCGGCGGCGGCGACGACGCGTTCGCTCTCCAATTTTTGCCGGCCGTAGAGGTTGACGGGGTTCGGGCGGCTGTCGGTGAAATAGGGCGCGGCGGTGCCGTCGAACACCTGCTCGGAGGAAATATGCACGAGCCGCGCGCTGAGGTGGTGGGCGAGCTGGGCGAGGAGCTTGGGCAGCGCGGCGTTCAGCGCCTCGGAGCGTGCCTGATCGGCGTCGCACGCGGCCGGCTCGGCGATGGCGGCGCAGTTGACGATGACGTCGGGAAAATGACTGAGGATCAGCGGGGCGAGCGCGCCGGCCTTGAGGAGATCGTGCGGGATTTTTTCCGCGAGGCCGGGCACGGGCAGTTCCGAGCGACCGACGAGACCGACGACATGATGACCGCGGCGGTGCGCGGCCTCGGCGAAGGCCGAGCCAACCAAGCCGGAGGCGCCGGTGAGGAAGATTTTCATGGGTGCGGATTTAGGGGCGTGGAGAGCGGAGAGGAAGCCTTCTTCGCATTTGCGAACAACCCCTCCCGGCTACCCGGCGACCGCACCGGGCGGAACTGTTGACAGTCTGCGAGTAACGTCGTTGTAACATCCGGCCAGAGGGGAAATGGGATAATATGATTCCTAGCCATTGTTATGTAGATGTTTACGAGGATGACAGCGGCCCCGACCGCTGAATGGCTGGAGGGTCGTCGCATTTTCCTGACAGGTTGTTCACAAGGCGGAAACTCGCGCCATTTTCACCGCTTGACGAGCCGTGAATCCCGGGCCGTCCGCAACTTGCGCGGGTGGTCGGCGATGGCGTGGAGGCCGCGGCTTTCCTTGCGCTGGAGCGCGC
>CAIPZZ010000137.1 GCA_903869665.1 uncultured Opitutia bacterium
CTGGCGGATGGGGAGGGAGGCGTGACGGCGACCGACGGCAGCGCGACACGAAAGGAGAATGCGGGTGACAGCAGGATGCTAACGACAGAGTCGCGGATGGCGTCCTCGTGGCCGAGTTTCTGGTCGGCGCGCAGCGAGCGGTAGAAGGCGAGGACGCTCTCGCGCTCGTCGGCCGAGAGCGGGCGGCGGAAGGCGCGCGCGGCGAAGTCGAGCAGCGCGTCGAGCTGGCGTGGCTCGGCGTCGGCGCGGGCCTTTTCGAGGGCGCGGATGGCGGCGTTCATCGCCGGGAAATAGTCATGCACGGCTTGGAGCGCGGGCGAGTCCTCAGAGAGGGTCTTTTTCACCTTGGCCGTGTAAGTCTCGGCGAGCTGGTTGAGCTTGGCCTCGGTGAGCAGGTCGTCGTCCTCCGAACGGAAGGCGTTGAACTCCGGCGTGAACATGAAGCTGGGCGGCTCGCCGCGCTCGAACCAGACGAACTGCCGGAACTGGCGGAACGGCACCGTGGCGATGAAGTTCAGCTCGTCCCACAGGCGGGCAAGCTCGGCCTGCTGGGCGTCGTCAAGCATCAGATTGCACAGCGGCGCGTCGTCGCGGAAATAGCCCATCTGGCTGTGGAAGCCGGCGGTGAGCAGGCGGTGGCCGGCAAGGTCGCCGCGGATGTTGCCGGCGTTGGTCTCGAACATCCGGGCGCGTTCCCACACCACAAAGGCGTCGGGGAAGAGCGCGCAGAATTTATTGAATGCCTCCTCGTAACGCGCACGGCCATCGGCGGACTCGGGGATGAGCATGGCCGGGTCGGAGCCGGCGTAGTAGGTCATGTCCACGTTGAGCGCCATGCCAACGGGGTAAGTCATCCGGTTTTCCGCATATTGCCGGTCCTTCCACAGCACGAGCGTTTGAGAGCCACCGGCGATGGTGCGGTCGTTGGGCAGGAGGTTGGCGAAGGTTTTGGTGACGAACGGCCGCAGCTCCATGATGAAGTCACGCAGGTAGCCGAGCCGTGCGGCGAGCGCCTCCGGTTCCTTGCCGTCCGCCGTCGGCGCGGGCAGCGAGCGCCAGCGGAGCTGGATCGCGGCGACGGGGCCGACTTCCGCTGGCGGGAGCGCGAGGAATTCCTGCAACTTGCCAAGGTATTTTGCGCTGAGTTTGTCCTCTTTGGCGAGGTCGGCGAGCGTGACGCCGGGCCGGCCGAGCGCGGCGCGGTGTTGGAAATGCCAGAGGGCACGGAAATACGCCGTGTAGTCAGGAAACTGGCCCATGTAGTTGCCGAACTGGGCGGCCGCGCCCAGACCTTGCGACTTGTAGAAATCCACGATGCGGTGGACCGCGTAATTGTCGCGGTCTTCGTCGGTCACCATGGCGATCGGCGCGAAGGCGAGGCCGTCGGGTTTGAACACGAGGTGGTCGGCCACAGACCGAGCGGCCTCGAGGTATTTTTTCACCAGCGCGGGCGATACGTCGAGCGACTCGCCGGAGTTGTCGAAGCCGGCGGTGTTGGCGGGATCCACGGGAAACTCTTTGGTCGGGCGGAGGTCCACCCCAGTGAGGTCGCGGATGGTGTTGTCGTATTCGGCATTGCTCAGGCGGCGGGCGAGCACGGGGCCGGGGTCGCCGGCATGGCGGCGGGCCTCGTCGGCGCGCATAGTCTCGAGCCAGGCGACAACGGGAGCACGCTGCGCGGCGGCGGGGCGCTTTTTCGCGTCGTCGGGCGGCATCTCGCCGGCCTTGACACGCTCCAGCACCTGGCTCCAACGGGCGGGGTCCTTCATCACGGCGTCCAGTTTGGCGTAACCAGACAAATCAAGCTCAGCCTCGGGTTTCGCGCCGCTGTGGCATTCCACGCAGTAGGTCTGGACAAAGGGCCGGACCTTGGTGCTGAAGTCCGTCGCGAACTGTCGCGCGGCGCGTTCCTCGGCGGTGAGTCGCGGCGGGGCTGGCTCCGGTTCGGGCGGGGTGAGATGTGCGCGCCAGAGCAGCGTGACGGTGAGGGCCGCGAGCGGCGCGATGACGAGGTAAGCGATGATCCGGCGCATGGAGGGAATCTGCCTTTGGAGGAGTTTTTTATCAACGGGAAAAGTTGCCGTCGCCGGGCACCGCGCCCGTTGCGATCTCACTTCCCTGTGGGCTGGTAGCCCTGCCAGACCCATTCATAGGCGTGGGCGTAGGTTTGGTTGCGGGCCGGCGGGGTCGTGTGACCGGAGTTGAGCGAGTAGGAGTAGATGTAGTGGTAGCCCTTGTTGCGGAGCACCATCGCCATGCGGTTGTTGGCCTCGACCCAGTCGTGCATGTTGTCCTTCATCACGTTCGGGTTGAGCAGGTCGGCGTCGCCCACCTGCATCCAGACGCGAATGGGTTTCACCTCGCTCTGCGCTATGATGTTCTCGTGATAGCCCCACGCGCCATGCGGCGTCTCGGGGTTAAACGGCCACTGCTGGTTCACGAACGTGCCGGAGTAGGAGATGACGCGGCGAAACAGGTCAGGGTGATACCACGCCATCGTGAACGCGCACGCCGCGCCCGAACTGCCGCCAATGGCCGCACGGCCCTCGGGGTCTTTGGTGATGACGACGTTGGCGTTTTTCTCGACCAGTGGGAACACCTCGGTCTCGACGAACTCGGCGAATTTGCCCGACATCGTGTCGTATTCGAGGCCGCGCTGGCTGCCCTGGGCATCGCTGCCGTCAGTAGAAATGCCGACGCCGATGAGGGCGGGGATGCGTTTCTGGGCGATGAGGTTGTCGAGCACAGTAGTCTGGATGTAGCCCGTGCCGTCCATTCCGACCATGACCGGTGCAGGCGTGCCAGCTACATAGCCGGCGGGGATATAGACGGTGATCGTGCGCGTATAAGGGGCGGGCCGCGAGTCAACTTTCAGGGTGTAAATGTTGTCGGGATCAAACGTGCCGTTCGCCGACTTACGGATGCCGGGATAAATTTTGCTGTCGGCCGAGCTCATGCTAAACGTGATGGTGCGGCCGACGGGGATGGCGGCGTTCTCGCGGCGATAGGCGGCGGCTTGCTGCGGGGTCATCGCATTGGGATTGGCGGGCTCGGCGGGTGGAGTGGCCGCTCCACCCCTGCCGCCGCCACGGTTACCGCGTTGCACCACTGGCTCCGGCACGCCGGGCTTGAGCGGCAGCGTCAATTCGGGGGCGTCAACGTATTCCGGTCCGATGACAAAATCGCCCTCGGCGTTGAGTGGTGGGTTTGCGCCGCGCGCTGCGCGTGTGCCGGCGCGGGCGGTGGTTAAAGCCTTGGCCAGCTCTTCCGCGCCGGGACCGGCGGGGATGAAGACCGGCGCGCCGACGACATTGAGCGGCCGGGCGGCCGCGCCGAACACGGGCGCGGTGGCGAGCGATGCGAGCAGCGCCGCGAGAATCAGGGCAGGGCGGGGGAGGGGAGTTTTCATGGGGAAAGGCGGGGGCGGAGGGCAGGTGCAGAAAACTCCCGCGCGAAACCCGCCACAAGTAAAAACGTGCGTGCCGCCGCGCGCGGCGCGCAGACAATGTAAAACTGCTCGCGTTTCCCCTCCGGCGTCCGAACGCTTCCCCCTCCGCAACCCTGACGCGCGCCATGCTCTCCCGTCGCAAATTTCTCGCCTTTCTCGCCGCGCTGCCCGGCGCGCGTTGGCTGGCAGCCTCGGCCTTCGCGGCGGACGCCGCGCTCGATACCAAAATCGTCCGCGCCAAAATCCACCCCGCCATCGGCGTCGCACGCGTGGGCAATAGCGCGGACGGCTTTTTCATCGGCCCCGAGGTGCCTGACGAACCGACGCTCCCGCCCGGCGGCTACAAGGACGCCACTGGCGCGCTCAAACGCCAGGCTGCGCGCTTTCGTCTCTACGGCTACAACGCCGCCGGCGAGGTGGTGCGCGAGCTGACCGCCGCCGATGCCGCCATCACCTGGACCGCCCACCTCGCCAACAAGAAGGCCGCCTGGTATGAGTTTCACCTCGCGCTCGACAGCCCCGAGGCCACGCGGCCGGACGCCGGCATCGCTCGCCGCCGCAACGCCACCATCCGCGGCGCGGCGCGCTCGCAGCTCGTCATTGACCCCGGCCCGCGCTCGGTCACTGGCAAGTCTATGCCGGGCACGGCCGCGGCGCAGCGCTTCGACACGGGCAAATTTTTCACCCTCGCCGTGCCGCTCGGCGAGCTCCGCACCGACGAGGCCGGCCGTCTGCTCGTGCTCGGCGGCCACGGTGTTTCGCGCTCCCTCAGCGGCCGCCCGCCGGAGGATTTTTGCAACAACGACAACTGGCACGACGACATCAGCGACGGCCCGGTGGACGCCAAGGTCACGCTCGACGGCGCGGAGCTCCCCGTCGAGGGTGCGTGGGTCATCGTCGGCCCGCCCAACTACGCGCCCGGCCTCAAGACCGTCCGCACGCTCCACGACCTGCTGCACGACCTCGCGCTCGCGTGGGGCTTCGCTAAGCCGGCGGAAAAAGTCTCCTTCGCGCGCGACATCGCGCCGATCTTCCGCCGCCTCACCGATCTGCAATGGGTCAACCAGGGCTTCGCCGACACCTTCGGCGCGGGCAAGGACTACGACGCGGAGAAAATCCTGCCGAAACTCGCTGACGCCGCCGAGGCCAACAAAAATTTCCGGCAGGAAATTTATTCCAAGTTCCGCAACCCCGCCGACAAAAACCTCGGCAAGGCGCTCTGGCCTTTTCTCTACGGCGACGGCTGGGATTTTCTGAACATGGACGAGGCCGACGTGACCAAGCGCATCCCCGACACGATGGCCCCGCTCTCCGACACGCAGCTCGGCCGCCTGAAGAAATGGGCCGACGGCGACTTCGTGAACGACCTCGCCACCGCGCCCGCGCCGGCGAAGAGCCTCGCCGAGGTGCCGCCCGCCGCCCAGCCCGCCGCGCTCGACGAGGCCGCGCTCGCGTTCTGCCTCGCCGACGCGTTTCACCCCGGCTGCGAGGTCACCTGGCCCATCCGCCGCCGCGCGCTCTACGGCGACTCGCTCCGTTTCCGCCGCCGAACGACCACCGAGCCGGACTACGGCAACGCCCTCACACCGCGCGTCGCGCTCGCCGCCGACGGCCCGCTCAACGGCCTCGCGGCCGGCGATCTCACGCGTTGGATGGCCGTGCCGTGGCAGACCGACACCGCGAGCTGCCTCTGGGCCTACGACCAGCTCCGCACCTCGGCCAGCCTGCCGAGCTTCTGGCCTGCGCGCGTGCCCAACCAGGTGCTCGCCGAAAAGGACTACCTCGCCGCCGTCAACCCCGCGCTGCCGCTGGCGCAACGCCGCGCCGCGTTTGCCCGCCGCCGCAACTGGTTCCGCGGCTTTCCGGTTGAGAACGACATCGCCGACATGGTGAAAGACTATCACAAGCTCGGCATCATCGAGGAGCGCCCCAGCGCGACCGACGCCGCGAGCGGCCTGCCGGAAAAAATGTTCGTCGAGTCGCGCCCCGCGCTCCCGCTGCCCGAGGAGCGCCCCGGCGCGGCGGAGGCGGCCCCGGCAGGGGAGGGCGCATTTATGCGCGTTGCCCGCCTGCTCCGCACCATCGGCCGCAAGGCGCGGCTCGGCTGAGGTGGCCGGCCTGGGCGCCTCATGGGGCGGTTTTCGAGTGCGGGGTGGGCTACGTTCAGGATGTAGCCCGCTTCGGGAGAAGCGGGACAAGGCGCGGTTCGCGGCTGTAGGGCGGGGTCGCCGTTACCGAGCGTAGCTACAGCCTGGCACCCCGCCTCAGCTTTTCTTTCATTTCCTCCAAACGGCGGGGTTCGGCGACCCCGCCCTACAGCGGAGCACCTGACCGGACGCATACAACAGAATTGCCATCGCCGCGCCGCGAGGGTTGACTGCTGCCGCCATGTCCGAGGAAACCGCCGCCCCGCCCACGTCCGACGCCGCGCTGGCCGCCGCGCGCGCGCGGCGGTTCTGGCTGCGGGCGCTGGCGGTGGTCGTGCTCGTGGTGCTCGGCTTGGTCGGCTGGCATTACGGTGTCGAGCTGCCGGCGGAGCGCCGGACGGCGGCGGAGCTGGCGGCCAAGCGCGCGCAGAACGCGCGGACGATTCCCGACCTGAAGCTCGACCTCGTCTGGATCGCGCCGGGGACGTTTCGGATGGGCACGCCAGCGCAGTCTCCGATCGTGCGATGGTTTTACGAGACGAGGGAGAAGCTCGCGCACACGCCGGATCCGGGCAGCGGGAGCGGCGACGACGAGCGGCCGGTGACATGGGTGACGCTGACGCAGCCGTTCTGGCTGGGGCGGACGGAGGTGACGCAGGCGCAGTGGACGGCGGTGATGGGGAACAATCCGAGCGTTTTCAAGGGCGAGAACCTGCCGGTGGAGAGCGTGGCATGGGAGGACGCGATGGAGTTCTGCCGGAAGCTGACGGAGCGGGAGCGCGCGGCGGGGCGCTTGCCTGTTGGCTACGGCTACACGCTGCCGACGGAGGCGCAATGGGAGTATGCGTGCCGGGCGGGGACGACGGGGGAGTATGCGGGCGACCTCAACGCGATGGCGTGGTATTACGGGAACAGCGGCGGCAGCTACGGCACGCCGCATCCGGTGGGGACGAAACAGGCGAACGCGTGGGGTTTGGCGGACATGCATGGGAACGTGTGGGAATGGTGCTTGGACTGGTATGGCGGTTATCGGGGTGGGGAGGTGACGAATCCACGTGGGCCGGCCTCGGGCTCCTACCACGTCGGCCGCGGTGGCAGTTGGGCTTTCTCCGCCGACCGCGTGGGTTCCGCCGACCGCGGCATCTGGTCGCCGGGCAACAGCACCAGCGACACAGGCTTCCGCCTCGCCCTCAGTGCAGTCCGATAGTGACCGTGAGCAAAAACTGGCCCGGACGGGCCTCCGGGCGAGCGGAGCCTTTCGACCCGTTCGACGGGCTCAGGGCGGGCATGCTCAAGGCAGGCGGGGAGGTGCGCGATGTTCCCAGGTAGGGTGGGCATCTCGCCCGCCGACATCAGGCATCCTGCCTGATACTCTAGGGGAGCTTGCCCCGGCGGACGCGGGCCGGAAGAATTTTCGCATGGAGACAACCGACGTGCTTGTGATCGGCGGCGGCCCGGCGGGCGCGGCGGCGGCCATCACGCTCGCGCGCGGCGGCGTTCGCTGCGCCGTGCTGGAAGGCTCGCCTGCGCCCGCGTGGAAGATCGGCGAGACGCTCGCGCCGGAGGCGCGGCAGATTTTGGCGGCGCTTGGCGTGTGGGACAAATTTCAAGCCGACGGCCATCTGCCCTCGCCGGGCAACGTCTCGCTCTGGGGCGGCGACGAGCCGGTGGAGAAAAATTTTATCTTCAACCCGCATGGCAACGCATGGCAGCTCGACCGAGCCAAGTTTGAGGCGATGCTGCTCGCCGCCGCCGGGTCGGCTGGCGCGCGCGTGGAGCGCGGCGTCGCGGCACAAGCGATCCGGCGCGTGGCGGACGGAGTCGGCGGCTGGGAGGTCGCCGCAGCCGATGGAAAAATTTTCCGCGCCGCGTGGCTCGTTGACGCCTCCGGCCGCGCCTCCGCCGTGGCGCGGCAGCACGGCGTCGCGCGCGCGGCGCTCGACAAACTCGTGGCCGTCCACGCCGTCGTGCCCGCGCCGGAGTCAGACACCGACGCGCGCACGCTCATCGAGGCGCGGCCCGGCGGCTGGTGGTATTTCGCGCGCGTGCCGGGCGCGCGGCGCGTGTTCGCGTTCCTGACCGACGCCGACCTGCTGCCCGACGAGCGGCAATGGCGCACGGCGGAGTGGTTCTGGCGGCAGGCGGAGGAGACGAATCTCATCCGCACAGTGCTCAGCGGGTGGAGCGCGACGTCCCCGGCGCGCTCTTCCGGCCCAGAACGCGCCGGGACGTCGCGTTCCACCTCCGACGCGCCGAAGCTCACCTCCGCGCAATCCGCCCGGCTCGCCACCGTCTACGGCGACGGCTGGCTGGCCGTGGGCGATGCCGCGCAGTCCTTTGACCCGCTATCGGGCGAGGGGCTGTTTCATGCGTTGTTCAGCGGAGAACGTGCGGCGCAAGCGCTGTTCGAAAACTTTTCCGGCCGCGTCGATGCGCTGGCGGATTACGCCGGTTTGAGCGCTTCGCTCTGGGAGCGGTTTCTCCGTCAGCGCGCGGCCGCCTATTCGGCCGAGACGCGCTGGCCCGACACCCCGTTCTGGCAGCGGCGTCTTGCGACAGCCACGTCGCCAGTCCAAGCTGCTGGGCCCAACGCGTCCCGATGAATCTGCTTCCGCCTGCCGCCACCCGCGCACATCCTGTCTGGCTGCGCGTCGGCACGTTGCTCGACGGCTCGGCCGGCCCGCCGTTGCGCAATGCGCACATCGTCTATGATTGCGACGAGATCAAGTTTGTCGGTGCGGATGGTCGCACGCCGCCGCCGGAAATCCTGCGTCCCGGCCAGACCGCGCCCGACCTCGATGCGCCCGAAGCCACGCTGCTGCCCGGCCTGACCGACGCCCACGCGCACCTTTTTCTCGAAGGCGGCGAAATGGATCCCGCAAAACGCGCCGCCTATCTGCGGCAGACGCCCGCCGAATTTCTCGCGCACGCCCGCGCGCGGCTCGCGCCGCTCGTGCGCCTCGGCATCACCGCCGTGCGCGACGCCGGCGACCGCCATGGCGTCGGGCTGACGTTGCAGAAACTGTCTTCCGAGCCGGGCCGGCCACTCATGCCCTTTGTTGAAAGCCCGGGCGCGGCGATTTTTCACCGGGGCCGCTACGGTGCGTTCATGGCTGGCGCAATCGAGGATTATCCGACGCCGCGCGCGTGCGTCGAGGCGCGCATCGCCGCCGGGGCCGGGCGCATCAAGCTCATTCCGACCGGCATCATCAACTTCAAGGCGGGCGCGGTCACGAGCGAGCCGCAGATGACCGTTGAGGAGATCGCGCAGCTTGGCGCAGCCGCGAAATCGCTCGGCCGCCAGACCTTCGCTCACGCGTCTGGGGACACGGGCATCGAGCGCGTCATCATGGCCGGCGTGGACTCGGTGGAGCACGGCTACTTTGTGACCGACGACCAGCTCGCGCTCATGCGTGACCGGCAGACCGCATGGGTGCCGACGTTTGCGCCGTTACAGGCCCAGCTCGACCACACCGCCGCGCTCGGCTGGGACGCGGCCGTGCAGGACAATCTGAGACGGATCCTCGACGACCACGCCTCCAGTCTGGCGAAAGCCCATGCGCTCGGCGTGATCATCGTCGCCGGCAGCGACGCCGGCTCGTGCGGTGTGCCTCACGGCCTCGGCCTGCTGCGCGAGCTGGAGCTGCTGGAGCGCGCCGGCCTGCCGCCGCTTGCAGTCATCCACACCGCCACTGGGGCAGGCGCGGCGAGGTTTGTTTACCAGGAAAAATTTGGTCGCATCGCGCCTGGCTGGCGCAGCCGTTTTATCCTCACCTGCCACTCGTCGCTGGATACCGTTGCCAACCTTCGGCAGCCGCGCACCGTGGTTTTTGACGGCGATGTTTTTTCGGCTGGCGAAAACGCCGGCCCCGCCGGACTCTGAGCCGCGTTTTTCCACCGCCAATATTTTCCGACCATGCAACCACCGCTCCACGAAGTCATCCGCACCCGCCGTCTCGTCGGCGACGGCGCGATGGGCACCCAGCTATTTCTCGCCGGCCTCGAGTCGGGCGCATGTGGTGAGGTGTGGAACCTCACGCATCCCGACCGCGTGCTCGGCATTCAGCGCCGCTACGCCGATGCCGGGGCGGACTGCATCATCACCAACACCTTTGGCGGCAGCCGCATCATGCTCCGCCGCCACGGCCACGAGCCGGAGCTGGCGGACATCAATGCCGCCGGCGTCCGCATCGCGCGCGAGGCGTTCGGCGGGCGGCCGGGCTACGTGCTCGGCGACATCGGCCCGCTCGGCGCGCTGCTGGAGCCCTACGGCGACCTCACCGAGCAGGCCGCGCGCGCCGCGCTCGAGGAGCAGGCGACCGCGCTGGTGAAGGCCGGTGCCGACGCCATCATCATCGAGACGCAGACCGGGCTGGAGGAGCTCGGCCTCGCGATTGACGCCGCCAAAGCCGCCGGCGCCCCGAGCGTCATCGCCTCGCTCGCCTACGACCTCTCGGCCGACGGCACATTTTATGTGACCATGATGGGCGTCACCCCCGAGGCCGCCGCGGAGTTTGTGCAGGCGCGCGGTGCCGACATCGTCGCGCTGAACTGTGGCACCGGCATGGACATGAAAGGCGCGGCGCAGGTCGCCAAAATTTACCGCGAGCACTGCGCGCTGCCCGTGATGGTGCAGCCCAACGCCGGCCTGCCCGTGCTGGAAAACCTCAAGGCCGTCTACAAGCAGCTCCCCGCCGACACCGCGCGCGAGGTGCCCGCCGCCCTGGAGGCCGGCGCCGGCATCATCGGCTCCTGCTGCGGCAGCACGCCCGAGCACACCCGCGAAATCCGCCGCAAGGTGGACGAGTTCGCGCGGAAGGAGTGAAGCGGCCTGATTCTCAAGCCTTTGGCATCCATTCCCTGCTCCCTGTTCGTGAAACCGCCTCGTGGCCGCCCGATGGGCTTTTGCTTGTGTAATGTCATTGACCGGATAACTTTTACACCGTCTTAGCAGCCCTTCTTCAGCCTCCTTTATGACCACGATTCGCCGTCACCTTGCCGGTCTGGCCGCGCTGTTGCTCGCAGCGGCGGCGCGGGCGCAGCCGGTCGCCGAGCCGGACTTCCTGATCTATACGGATTCGCTGGTGAATGGCTGGCAGAACTGGAGCTTCAATGCCACAACGGCCAGCTCGAGCGCCTTTGTCCACGGCGGAAGCACCGCCCTGGCGATCACCACCACCGCGGGCTTTGGCGCGCTGTCGGTCCATTGCTCCGGGTTCGATTCGACCACCTACACCGGCGTGAGCTTTTGGATCAACGGCGGCGCCACCGGCGGCCAGTCGCTCCAGGTTATGTGCCGCAGCGTGCCCGTCGGCGGCGGCAACGAAACCTCGTCTAGCGCCGTGACTTTCTCGGCGCCCCTTGCGAACACCTGGCAGCAGGTGACTATCCCGTTTTCCTCCTTCGGCGGCGCGCTCAACCGCGCCAATCTCACCGGTTTCTGGATCCAAAGCCGATCTTCGTCCGCCCAGAGCACGTTCTATGTGGACGATCTGCGGCTGGTCTCGGCCACCGCCCCCTCCAGCGTCGCCATCGCCGTCAACGCCGCCACCGCCCTCCGCACCGCCGATGCGAGGATTTTCGGCATCAACACACCGATGTGGGACAGCAACCTGAACACCGCCACGACCGCCGCGTTGCTGGCCGAGATGGGGCTGCGGACCCTGCGCTATCCCGGCGGCAGCAATTCCGACAGCTACCATTGGGCGACCAACAAGAGCGACGGCAACACGTGGACCTGGATAACCGGCTTCGACAGTTTCGCCCAGTTCGCCGCCGCCGCCGGGGCGACCAACGTGATCATCACCACCAACTACGGCTCCGGCACCGCGACGGAGGCCGCCGACTGGGTGACTTACGCCAATGTCACCAAGCGTTACAACCACCGCTATTGGGAGGTCGGCAACGAGATCTACGGCTCGTGGGAAAACGACACCAACTCCCTGCCCCATGATCCCACCACCTACGCGAACCGTTTCAAGGACTACTACACCCAGATGAAGGCCCGCGTCCCTCCATCAAGGTCGGTGCCGTCGTCGTCACAGGTGAGGACGCCTACACCACCAGTTACTCCACCTCGACGGTCACCAATCCGCGCACCGGTGCGACCCACCACGGCTGGACTCCGGTCATGCTCGCCACGCTCCGCTCGCTCGGGATCACGCCCGACTTCGTCATCCATCACAAATATCCGCCCTATCTTGGTGACGCCGGCCTGCTGCAACACGCGACGACCTGGGCCGCCGACACCGCCGACCTCCGCCAGCAGCTCAACGACTATCTCGGCACCGCCACCGCCTCGGGAGTCGAGCTCATCTGCACCGAGACCAACGGCCCCATCACCAACAACAAGAATGGCGTCCAGTCCACGAGCCTGATCACCGGCCTCTACTATGCCGACAGCCTCGGCCAGATCCTCCAGACCGAGTTCAAAGGCTGCACCTGGTGGAACCTCCGCAACGGCCGCGAGACGATGGCCCTCGACCCCTCGCTCTACGCCTGGCGTGCCTACCGCGACGGCGGCATGATGTCCGGCACCCCCGCTCCTTCGGACCGCTACCCCGCCTCGTATGTCGCAAAGGTGACAAACCAGTTCGCCGGCGGCGGCGACACCATCGTCTCCGCCAGCAGCAACTACCAGCGTCTGGCCGCCTACGCCGCGAAGCGCGCCGACGGCTCGGTGTCCGTGCTCGTCATCAACAAGCACGCCACCGCGACACTGTCCGGCCTCATCACCGTCGCCGGCCTGACGCCAGCCGACCACGCCGTCGCCTATGCCTACGGCATCGCCCAGGACGAGGCCGCGCGCACCGGTGTCGGCTCCCCTGACATCGCGCAGACGACCATCGCGGGCGTCAGCTCCTCGTTCACCCGGTCGTTCCCGCCGTATTCCGTCACGGTGCTCTCGCTCAAGCCCGCGCTTGCCGTCACCACCACCACTTTGGGCGGGGCCGCAGCGGGCGTCGCCTACGCGCAGGCGCTTTCCGCCACGGGCGGTGCGGGCGGCAGTATCACTTGGACGGTCGCCTCCGGCGCGCTGCCGCCCGGCCTCGCCCTCGGCGGCGCCGCCCTTGCCGGCACGCCCACCGCCACCGGCACCTACAGCTTTACCCTCCAAGCCGCCGATTCCATCGGCAATCTCGCCACGCAGTCCCTCACCGTTTCCGTCGCCAACGTCCCCTTCGCCTCGTGGGTCGCGCAAAATTTCACCCCCGGCCAGCAGGCCAACCCCGGCATTTCCGCCCCCACCGCCGACCCTGATCACGATGGCCTTTCCAACCTGATTGAGTTTGCGCTCAACCGCAGCCCGTTCACTCCCAATGCTCCGTTGGTCAGCACCATCGAGACCGATCCGGCCGACCAACAATCCTATCTGACCCTCACCTACACCCGCCGCAAGCCACCCCGCGACGTGACCTATCACATCGATATTTCTTCCGATCTTGCCACTTGGACGGAAGACCCCGCCCAAGTGCATGAAATCTCGGCGACCGACGATGGCAACGGCTTGACGGAGACGGTCAAAGTTCGGTCAGCCACGCCGGTTCAAGCGGCCGGGTTCCAGCGTCAGTTTCTCCGCCTCCGTGTGACGCAGCCCTGACCCCAAAAAGGGCACTACCCACCCGTCCCATCTGATTTTACCGATGTGTGTCCTGCCTCCGCAGGGGCCACGATGCCACGTCGCTGCCTAGAAGCTCGGCCTGTTTGCCCCCCCCTGTTGCTTACCGTATTGGCTCCATTGCTTCCGCCCCTGCGGCTTCCCGGCATGAGCCCCGCCCATAATTTCACGCTTACGTTTTTGGCGTTTCCGTGATTGTTATTTTCCAGTTAGCCCCGCCGCACCTCCGCGTTGGTCGCGCCTCTCCCCATGAAAACTCCCCGTCTCCTGCCCTCCGTTTCCTGTCTCCTTGCTTTCGTCTGCGCCGTTCTGCGGCTCGCCGCGGCCGACGCGGTTCCGCCGCCCGCGCCGGGCGCTCCTGGCTCGCCCGCGGTTGAGCCGGCGCATCCGCCGTCCATCGCGCTCTGGCCGAAGGGCGCGCCCGGCTCGGAGGCCAAGGCTGGCGAGAAGGAGCAGGTGACCTACAAGCTTTACCAGGGTATCACCTACATAAGCGTGACCAATATCCACGCGCCGAGCCTCACGCCCTACTTTCCGGCGAAAGACAAGGCCACCGGTGCGGCCATCATCGTCGCGCCCGGCGGCGGGCACACCAACCTCGCGATTGACACCGAGGGCCACAACGTCGCCGCGTGGTTCGCCGACCACGGCGTGGCGGCGTTTGTGCTCAAATACCGTCTCTCCAAACAGACCGGCTCGATCTACACTCTCGATGGTCATTCGGTGCCGGATGCCCTGCGCGCGTTGCAACTTGTCCGCAGCCGGGCGGCCGAGTGGGGCATCCGCAAGGACGCGGTCGGCGTGATGGGCTTTTCCGCAGGCGCAGAGGTGGTCGCCCGTGCAGCGGCGACCGCCCGCACGGTTGACGTGGCCACCTCAGGCGTGGAGGGCGAGGACAACAACGCCAATTTCCAAGTCTTGGTCTATAC
>CAIPZZ010000138.1 GCA_903869665.1 uncultured Opitutia bacterium
CTCCCCGCCGGACGCTCTGAAACGTTGGGGCGCAGTATTGCTGCGCCCTTCCGCCACGCCCACCAAATGGGCACAGCAAGACTGCGCCCCTACAGCTCCTCCACTTCGCCCCCCCACCGCCACAGCTCGCTGCTCGCCCGGAGGCCCGTCCGGGCCGGTTTTGCTCACGGCCACTATCGGACTGCACTGAGGGCAAGGCGGAAGCCAAAGTGGAAGTCGACGGGTCCCAACGAGCGGCCGCTGCGGAAAGCGGAGCGGCCTGTGAAGACTGGATCTGCCCAGCAGCCGCCACGGATGACACGCGTCGTGCCCGTAGCAGGCCCACGCGGATTGGTCACCTCCCCACCCCGATAAGCGCCATACCAGTCCAAGCACCACTCCCACACGTTCCCCGACATGTCTGACAAGCCCCACGCGTTTGCCTGCTTCGTCCCCACCGTATGCGTTGCGGAATGCGTTGCGGTTTTTTCATTCCACGCCATCGTGCTGATGTCCCCCGCGTAGTCCCCCGTCGTTCCTGCACGGCATGCATACTCCCACTGCGCCTCCGTTGGCAACGTGAAGGCGTAGCCCGCCGGCAACCGGCCGGCTGCGCGCTCCCGCTCCGTCAGCTTCCGGCAGAACTCCATGGTGTCGTCCCATGTCACACTCTCCACCGGCCACCGCGCGTTACCACTAAGACCGCTCGGGTTGCTCCCCATCACCGCCGCCCACTGCGCCTGCGTCACCTCCGTCCTCCCCAGCCAGAACGGTTGCGTGAGCGTCACCCAGGTCACTGGCCACTCGTTGTCATCGCTCAGTCCGCCCGGATCCGGTGTGTGTGCGAGCTTCTCTCGTGTCTCGTAAAACCATCGCACCACGGGGTGCTGCGTGGGCGCACCCATGCGAAACGTCCCCGGCGCGATCCAGACGAGGTCGAGCTTCAGGTCGGCAATCGTCCGCGCGTTTTTCGCGCGCTTCGCCGCCAGCTCCGCCGCCACCCGCCGCTCCGCCGGTAGTTCGACGCCATAATGCCAGCCGACGAAACCGAGCACCACAAGCACGACCGCCGCCAGCGCCCGGAGCCAGAACCGCCGCGTGCGCGCGGCGGCGGGCGCAGGCACGGAGTCGGATGCGGGAGGGGTGGCGGTTTCATCAGACATGGCGGTGCCATCCAGTCGTGTCCGCGCGGTGATGGCAAACCTGTTCCCTGTTCTGCTGTAGGGCGGGGTCTCCGAACCCCGCCTTGGTTTTCGTTCTCACAATCGGCAGGGTTCGGCGACCGTGCCCTACAACCCTGCGCCCCTACATTTTCGCCGCCACTCCGGCGAAACGCCGCGCGGCCTCCGCCAGCTCCGGCTCGGCGAGCACACCGTAACTGAGACGGACGAAGTTTTTCGGCGCATCATCCCCGAAGCACAGCTCACCCGGCACATAGAGCACGCCCGCCTCCACGCACGCGCGGCAGAACGCCGAATCGAGGCCCGTGTCGAGCGTTGCCGGCGCCTCCAGCCAGAGATAAAGTCCACCCTCGGCCTCGCGCCAGTGCCAGCCGCGCGCGGGCAGGCCAGCGGACACGAGCGCGGCGTGCAATGCGCGCATCTTGCGCGCGTAGGCGGGGCGCGAGACGGCGAGCTGCGCTTCCAGCCCGCCGGTCGCGAGCACCTGCTCGCACA
This sequence comes from uncultured Opitutia bacterium, assembly GCA_903869665.1. Classification (GTDB taxonomy): domain Bacteria; phylum Verrucomicrobiota; class Verrucomicrobiia; order Opitutales; family Opitutaceae; genus CAIYUN01. Next base: position 1,656 of record CAIPZZ010000138.1, read on the forward strand.
CGGCCTGGTTGAAGTTGGCCGTGCCAAAGTCGTGATGGCCCTTCGTGTGCAGCATCCGCGCGAGCCAGTCCGCGTCGGTGCAGACGCCCCAGCCGACCTTGAGACCGCTGGCGAAGGGCTTGGTAAGCGTCGAGAGATAGAGCCGGGGAAACTTTTCCCACGCGGGCAGCGTGAGCACACTCGGCGCGGGGTGCGGCGCGGCGAACCAGAGCTCGCGGTAGGCCGCATCCTCGATCACCGGGACGACCGCGCCGTGCGCGGCAAGCGTGGCGGCGAGCGCGTTTTTCTCGACGAGGTCGAGACTGCGGCCGGAGGGGTTGGAGTAATAGCTGACGAAATAAACGGCCTTAAGCCGCCCGAGCTCACCGCGCGTTTTCATGGTGCCGAGCAGCGCGCCGAGCGCGGGCGCGTCAATTTTCCCGGCGGCGTCCACCGGCAGCGAACGCGCCTCAACGCCGAGACCGGTGAGTAGTTCCAGAAACACGAAATAGCTGGGCCGGTCCACGAGCACGAGGTCGCCCGGGTCGCAGAGCGCCTGCATGGCGAGATAGAGCGCCTGCTGCGAGCCGTTGGTGACGAAGAGGCGGTCGCGGGTGGCGACGGGATCGAGGCCCGGCTCCTGCGTCGCGAGGCGCGCAGCGAGCAGCTCGCGCAGTCGGGGGCGACCGGCGTTGGAGCCATATTGCAACCACTCGGGCTCGCCGGGCTGAGCAGCGAGCGCGGTGACGGCGGCGCGCACGGCGGCGACTGGGAGCGTGCGGTTGTCAGTGAAGCCAGCCGCGAGCGAGAGCAGGCGCGGGTTTTCCAACGCCAGCGACATCAACCGCGCGATCGTGGGCGGGCGGGCGCGGCGGCCGAGGGCGGAGAAAACAGCGGGCATGGACGGAAATTTGCCCGCGCGTGCGGCGTGACCGCAAGCCTGCGAGTGAGCGGGCGGGCACTGCGGGCGATCCATCCCGGCTCTCCCGAGCCGGGCTACATTGCTTGTCGCCCGCTTTGGGAGAATCGGGACGTTTGGTTTCGGGCGAGCTTCCGCCACACCGCTTGGCTCACGCCGGCGTCGGCGCGGGAGTGCCACCGAGGGGCGGCGGCTCGGCGGCGGGCTTGGCGGACGGCTTCTTCGTGTCCTTTTCCTCGGCTTGGGTTCCGACGGGGGGCGCGACGGTCACGACGGACGAACGAATCTCGCCGTGCTCAAGAATCTCCAAGACGTGCCGGCCCTCGATGGTCTCGTGCTCAAGCAGCGCGGCGGCAATTTTGTCGAGCGCCTCGCGGCGGGCGATGATGATCTCCTTCGCGCGGGCATATTGCTCGGCGATGATGCGCGAAACCTCGGCGTCCACGCGGCGGGCGGTCTCCTCGCTGATATGCTGGTTGCGGGCGATGTCGCGGCCGAGGAAGACGGTGTCGTGGTTCTCGCCCATCGCGACGGGGCCGAGCGGGCTCATGCCGTAATCGCACACCATCGCGCGGGCGATCTTCGTCGCCTGTTTGATGTCGCCATAGGCGCCGTTACTGATGTCGCCGGTGACGAGCTCCTCGGCGATGCGGCCGCCCATCGCCATGCAAATCTGGTCGAGCAGCTTCTTCATGCCGCGAGTGAGGATGTCCTTCGTCGGAATGTAGCTGGTGCTGCCTAGGCTCTGGCCGCGCGGGATGATGGTGACCTTGTGGACGGGCATGGTGCCGTCATCGAGCACGGCCTGGATGACGGCGTGGCCGGCCTCGTGCCAGGCGACCTGGCGTTTCTCGGCGTCGTCCATCACGCGGCGACGCTCGCGGCCGAAGAGCACCTTCTCGCGGGCGTCCTCGACGTCGGCCATCTCCACCTTCTTCTTGTTGCGGCGGGCGGCGAGGAGGGCGGACTCGTTGAGGAGGTTGGCGAGGTCGGCGCCGGAGAGGCCGGGCGTGCCGCGCGCGAGGACGGTGAGGCTCACGTCGTCGGCAAGGGTAATTTTTTTCGCGTGCACCTTGAGGATCTGCTCGCGGCCGAGGATGTCGGGCAGGTCCACATAGATCTGGCGGTCGAAACGGCCGGGGCGCAGCAGCGCGCCGTCGAGCACGTCGGCGCGGTTGGTCGCGGCCATGATGATGACGCCCTCGGTGGTGTCGAAACCGTCCATCTCGACGAGGAGAGAGTTGAGCGTCTGCTCGCGCTCGTCGTGGCCGCCGCCCATGCCGGCGCCGCGCTGCCGGCCCACGGCGTCAATCTCGTCAATGAAGATGATGCACGGTGCGCTCTTGCGGCCCTGCTCGAACATGTCGCGCACACGGCTCGCGCCGACGCCGACGAACATCTCGACGAAGTCGGAGCCGGAGATGGAAAAGAACGGCACCTCGGCCTCGCCGGCGACGGCCTTGGCGAGGAGGGTCTTGCCGGTGCCGGGCGGGCCGACGAGCAGCAAGCCCTTCGGGATGCGGCCGCCCATCTTGGTGAATTTCTTCGGATCCTTTAGGAAATCTACGATCTCGGAGACCTCTTCCTTGGCCTCGTCGCAGCCGGCGACGTCGGCGAACGTGATCTTATCGCGGTCGCGGGAAAGCATCTTAGCGCGGCTTTTGCCGAAGCTGAGCGCGCCCTTGCCGGCGGCCTTGAGCTGGCGGAAGATGAAAAAATAGACGACAAACGACATCAGCAGCAGAAACACGACCTGCGGCAGGAGCGTCTTGATCCAGGTGTTGTAGGGCTGCTCGACGGCCCCGGCGGCCTGGAGCTCAATGAGCGAGGCATCGGGGAGGGAGCCGGCGGAGACGAACTTGTAAGATTCGCCGCCGGATGCGGTCGCGGCGGCCTCGCCGGTGATTTGAAAGGTAGCGTTGCCACCGGCCGTCGGGTCGGGGCGCAGGAGGAGCTTCTGGATTTTGTGCTCCCGCGCGAGTTGGAGCACCTCATACACCGTCAGCTCCTTTGGTGACGCTTGGCGGGCGGGACTGAAGTAAAACAGCGCGGTGACGGCCAAGATGAGACCCAGCCAGATGAGCAGCACCTTGGGCTGTAGCCCGTCGGGTGGCAGGCTCTTGAGCGGGCGGCGCGGCTTCTTATCGTTTTGGTTTTCGGCCATGCGGGAGGTGTGACTGTCCGGCAGCGTGGAGGTTCCGACTGGAATGTCAATTACCCGGCGCGTCATTTCCTCGGGCGGTCACCTCCCGAGCGTCAAGGCGCCGCCGGCAGGATTTGCTCAAACGCGGTGAGCTCGCGCAAAATGCGGTCGCCGGCGATGGCGATGATGTCGTTGTGATGCGCGCCCTCGATCCAGACGTTGCGTTTCGGCCCGTTCGCGGTGGCGAACAAACTCTTGCCGTGCGAAAACGGGATGACCTCGTCGGCGGTGCCGTGGAAAATCAGCATGGGCGCGCGCACGCGGCCGATCTTGGCGAGGTTGTCGAAGCGGTCGAACGGGAGAATTTTCACGCGCGTCAGCACCCGGAATGCGCTCGTGAACGGGCTGATGAGCACCAGCCCCGCCACGGGTTCATGCGCCGCCAACTCCACCGCCGGCCCGCTGCCGACCGAGCGGCCGACGACCACCATGCGCTCCGGCGTGACCCCGAGCTTTTCACGCGCGTAGGCGAGCACCGCGCGCGTGTCAGCATAGACGTTTGCCTCCGACGCTTTCCCGCCGCTTCGTCCGTAGCCGCGATAATCAAACGCTAGGACCGCAAAACCGGCGGCGTGAAAATCACGTAACTGCGGGAAGTCGTCGCCCAGGTCCTCGGCATTGCCATGAAAATAAAAAATCGTGTGCCGCGCCGCCGCGTTGGGCAGATGCACGACGGCGAGCGGCGTGCCGTCGGCGGCCTTGACCTCGCGCCAGCCCGGCAAGTCGGCGCCATACGACGCGGGCTGCGGTTGAAAAATCATCCGCTCCGAGCCGAGCCAGCCGAACACCGCCAGCCCGATGTAGAGCACCAGGAGAAATCGCGCCACACGCCAGAGAAAATAGCGAAGCCGTTTCATCCGGTTGGTGCAGCTTGAGCTGGTCCTTAACCGCCCGCCAGCGTGTCACGCACGGCCGCCAGCACGTCGGCGCGCGGCACCTCACGCTCGGCGCGAGCGGCGAGATCGCGGATTTTCACGACGCCCTTCGCCAGCTCGTCGCCGCCGTAGATGAGCGCGAGCCGCGCGCCTGACTCGGCGGCGGCCTTGAACTGCTTGCCGAACGCCAGCTCCCTCATCGGATACTCCACCGCGAAGCC
>CAIPZZ010000139.1 GCA_903869665.1 uncultured Opitutia bacterium
CAGCGCCCGTTGCGCCAGCCGAAGGTCTGGAACGCGCTCTCGATGCCGTGTAGCAGGTGCAGGCTTAGCAGCCCGACCGCGATAACGTAAAACAGCGCGACCACCGCGTTTTGAAACCCGTAAATCACCATGCAATGCACGTCCGGCACCATCGAGCCTGCTTTCACGACGGGAAAGCCCGCCACCTGGTAGTCCGCCGTCATCGTGTAGGGCGGCAGCTTCTCCTTGAATGTTTCCGGTTGCACGCCGCCGAAGGTGAAGTGCGCGAGATGATAAAACAGAAACGCCAGCACCACCACGCCCGTCCAGCGCATCGTGCGCGAGCCCAGCGTCGCGCGGATCGTGTGGCCCACGCCGTAGGGCGTGCCCCCGCGCGCGGCCCGGTTTTCCAGCGTCAGCACCGTCGCCGCCCAAATGTGGACGAACACGCACGCGATTAGTCCCAGCCGCGCAACCCACAGCAACGGCCCAATCTGGTGAAGAAACGCCGCGTAACCATTGATTTTGTCCGGCTCCTCAAAAATCTGCAGGTTGCCCGCCAGATGGCCGATGACAAAACCGAGCAGCAGGAGCCCCGTCACGGCCATCAGAAGCTTGCGGCCGATGGACGAGGTGAAAAGGGAGACGACGGGCTTCATCGCGAACGGAGGGTGGTCGAGGGATCGGTGCGGGCGACGGACGAACCCTACCAAACCAAGCGGCGCGGGCAAAGTAAAGGCGGCGGCAGGGGGCAGCGGAAGCCGCGCGGCTTTATTAGCGAGCCTAACCCGGCGGAGAAGCCGGCGGGTCTCCCGGTCAAGGCGTCGCGGGCCGGGAGGCGGTGTTGAGCGCGCGGGCCTGTTCGAGCAACGCGCGTTCCTCTGGTAGGAGCTTGGCGGCAGCGGCGAGCGCCAGCCAGCGCTCGCTCTCGGCGGCGCGAGCCGGCCCCGCGAGCAGCCGGCCATACACCAGCGCGGCGCGTGGCGCGGCGGCCAGCCCGGCCTCGCGTTGCCGCAACTCGACAAGTGCGGCGGCGGCCTGCCCGGCGCGCAACCGCAGCAGCGCGGCGGCAGCGCGCGACTCCGGCGCGGCGAGCGGCGAGCCCAGCGCGGCGCGGGCGGCGTCGTTCAACCCGTTGTCCGGCTTGTTGAGCAGCACGGCGAGCCATTGCGCGCGTGCCTGCGCGTCAGCGTCGGCGGGCCGCTCCGCCGCCCACGCGCGAGCGACCTCCCACGCCTCGGCGCTGTCGCCCTCGGTCTCAGCCCCCGCGAGCAGCGCGCGCCATGCGGAGGTGTCAGTAGGAAAACTCCGGGCCGTCAGCCAGAGCGCCGCCTTTGTCGCCTCGGGCCAGATCCAGGTCTCAGCGAGACGCAGGAGCGCTTGCTGCGCCGGCTGCGTCCGCGCGAGGCTGAGCGCGTCGTCCCAGGTCGCGCGCGCGTGCGCCACACCCACGCCCTCGCGTTGCACATGCGCGGCAAACGCCAGCGTGACGGCGTCGGCGGGAACCGCGCCCCACGCGCCGTCCTGCACTAGCGCCTGCAACCGTTTCCAATCACGCGCGGCGGCGGCCAAGGCCGCGTGGGCCGTCCGCACCTCGGGCGAGTCGCGCAACTCGGCCTTGAGCCCGTCCAGCCAGCCCAGCGCCTCGCGCGCCATGCCCAGCTCGCCGAGCCAGCGGACCAACACGGCCGCGTCGCCGGCGGGGGGGGGCGGGTTGCACGAGCAGATGGCCAGTTAGCGCGAGCCGGCCGGGCTGGCGCCCGGCTGTCTCTGGCAACAGCTCGCGCGCAAGCCGGTCCCACTCGGCGTCGGGCGCGGGCGCGCGCTGGCCGGGACGCATCAGCTCGATGGTCGCGCGGACGGCGAGCGGGCCGCCGCGTGCGAGCGCGACGAGCGCGGCGCGGCCGATAGCGGCCACCGGGGCGTCGCGCGAGCTGTGCTGAAGGTTGGCGAGGTTGAAACGCGCGCGCAGGTCGCCCGGCTCCAGTTGCGCGATGCGGGCGAGCGCCCGCTCCAGCGCGGGACGGTCGTCGGCCAGGAGCGCGAGTCCGGCGGCAAGTCGCTGGTGCTCCATCGTGGCGCGGCCCGCCTCGGTCACGCCAGCCAGCGCCTCGCGGGCGGTGGCGGCGTCGCCGAGCCGCAGGGCGCAGTTGGCGAGGCCAAACCGCGCCTCATCGCTCTCCGGAGTGAGCCCGACGGCCTCGCGCCAGCGCTCCAACGCGAGTGGCGGGCTGGCCCGCTCATAGAAGGTGGCCAGCGCGCGGCGGGCGGCAAGGTCGCGGGGGTTGACCTGCACGGCCTGCTCCAAAAACATCCGCGCCCGCAGAAAGTCACCCGCCAAAAACGCGGCCTCGACCTCGCGCTGGTTGGCCTGCGCTCGGCTCCCAAACCACGCCCGCAGCCCAAGCCAGCCGCCCAGCCCCAGCACGCCCAGTGTGACCGCCATGGCCGTCAGGCGCCGCCGACGGCGGCGGTGCTCGTCCGGCCCAGGGGGGACGAGGCTGGGAAAACGTGACCAAGGAAATTCCATGCGAAAAGCCCGCCATCGCAGCGGTGGGAGGGGAGAATATTGGCGCGACGCCCGCACCACGTCAAAGCCGAACCCTACACCGGATCGCGTGAATTTTTCGGCCAGGTCGCGCTGGAAAAGATTTTTTGCGGTGCCAACGACCAAAGCTTGAATTCCCCGCGTAACTCGACCGGCAAACCGTGGCAGAGCGAACGTCCCCACCGCCGCCTTCACGATGGCTCCCGGGACCATTTCGCCATGCCTTGGGCGGACGTTATTCCGATGGCTTCTCCGCTTCGGACAGACTAGCGCCCGCAATAAGCCGGTGCGGCTAAAATTGCCCGCTCGCCTGCTCAGCGGGCGAGCGGCTTGAGCAGAGCGAACTTGCCGCTGGCCGCGGGAGCGAGCGTCTTGCGGCGGAAGGCGCTCACCCGCGCGCCGCCGCCGAGCAGCGTGGCGAGCGCG
>CAIPZZ010000140.1 GCA_903869665.1 uncultured Opitutia bacterium
GCCCGCCGCCCCGCGCGCCGCCACCCCACCGGTGCCCGTCGCACGTGTCTCACCGCCGCCCGTCTCGGCCCCGCGACCGCCGCCGGCCACCGCGCCTGCCCCGACTTCCTCCCCTTCGTCGCCGCCACCGGTCTCGCGTCCGCCTACTGCGCCCGCGTTACCGCCGCGTCCGCCCGCGCTGCCGCGCCCGGTCTCGTCGCCGCCGCGCCCGCCCGCGCCGGTGCTTGTGCCCGTGGTCATCCGCAAGGACGCTGTCTCCGGCGGCGAGGTGAAGCTCATCCAGATGAAGCCGCCGGTCATCGTGCGCGATCTCGCGGCCGTGCTCGGCGTCAAGCCTTTCAAGCTCATCAACGAGGTCTCGCAGGCCACCGGCGGCTTTGCCTCGATGAACTCCAGCCTCGACGAGCCGGTCGCCGTCAAAATCGCCGAGGCCCACGGTTTCCTGCTCGAGATCAAGCACCGCGGCGAGACCGCTCCCCAGCTCTCGCCCAAGGACAAGGAGAGCGACCGCCTGAAACGGGCCGAGGAGGACGAGGTCAAGAACCTCGCCCCGCGCCCGCCGGTCGTCTGCATCCTCGGCCATGTGGATCACGGCAAGACCTCCTTGCTCGACGCCATCCGCAAGGCCAGCGTCGCCGCCGGTGAGGCGGGCGGCATCACCCAGCACATCGGCGCCTACCAGATCGAGCACAACGGGAAAAAAATCACGTTTCTGGACACCCCTGGCCACGCCGCGTTCAACAAGATGCGCGCCCGCGGTGCGGGCGTCACCGACATCGCCGTGCTCGTGGTCGCCGCCGACGATGGTTTCATGCCGCAGACCGACGAGGCCCTCGGCCACGCGCAGACCGCGAAGGTCACACTCATGGTTGCCGTCAACAAGATGGACGTGAAGGGCGCCAATCTCGACCGCGTGAAGACCCAGATGCAGGAGCGCAGCATTCCACCCGAGGACTGGGGTGGCGACACGGTCACTGTGCCCGTCTCCGCGCTCAAGGGCACCGGCCTCACCGACCTGCTCGACATGATCTTGCTCCAGGCCGACGTCCTCGAGCTCAGGGCCAACCCCAAGGCCGAGTCCGCCGGTATCATCATCGAGTCGCAGGTGGACGTGGGCCGCGGCCCGCTCGCCACTGTCATTGTCCAGCGCGGCACGCTCCGCGTGGGCGACGCGCTCGTGTGCGGCTCGGTGTGGTGCAAAGTTCGCGCGCTTTTCGACGACCAGGGCAAGAACCTCAAGGAGGCTCCTCCCTCTACGCCGGTCCGTGTCATCGGCTGGACGGGCACGCCCGACAGCGGCGCGGCCTTCCGCATGGTGAAAAACGCTCGCGAGGCGGAGAAGCTGGCCGAGGCCGATGCGCAGCGGCTCAAAAAAGAGTCCGCCGCCGCGCACGCCGCGAAGCCCGTGGACGTGTCGGTCGAGCAGCTTTTCGCCAACATTGCCGCCGAGCGCCAGAAATTGCTCAAAGTCGTCATCAAGGCCGACGTGTTCGGCTCCACCGAGGCCGTCCGCCAGATTCTCGAGGGCATCCGGAGCACGAAGGTCTCGTTGGAGATTGTCTCCGTTGACGTCGGGCTCGTCACCAAAAACGACGTGCTCATGGCCGCCGCCGCTGGCGCGACCATCATCGGCTTCAACACCAAACTGGAGAACGGCGTCACCCCGCTGGCCAAGCACCACGGCGTGCGCATCGAGTCTTTCACCATCATCTACGAGATGGGCGACAAGGTGCGCGAGATGATGGCCGACCTGCTAGATCCCGATCTCAAGGAAACCAAGACCGGTGCCGCCGAAGTGCGCGCGACGTTTGCGCAAGGCAAGGGCTTCGTCGCGGGCTGCTTGGTCACCGAGGGCAAGGTCACTCGCAACTCCGCCGCCCGGGTCCGCCGCAAAAAAGAGATCCTCACCGAGGGCAAGGTCGCCACGCTTAAGCGCTTCAAGGACGATGCCACCGAGGTGCGCGCCGGCCTTGAGTGCGGTATCAAGATTGGCGACTTCAACGACTACCAGCCCGGCGACATCATCGAGTGCTACGAGGTGGAAAAGGTCCGGGCCGCGCTCTGAGCATTGCCTATTGGCCGCCGCTCACTCTCATTGGGCCGTCGCGGGCATCCGCGCGCTGCGCGGCCTGAGACGGCCCCCTCCGCCACCACCTAACAACCCGAAGCCAATTCTCCCGTGCCTACCGCCCGCACCCTCCGCCTCAACGAGCTGCTTCATCGGGAGTTGAGCGCGCTCTTGCACTCGGAGCACCAGGCGGAGTCCGTGGCCATCACGATCAGTGGGGTGGATGTCGCGCCCGACCTCACTGGTTGCCGCGTCTTTGTGGCCGTGATTGGTGATGAGAAACTGGCGGAAAACCGCCTCCGTTGGCTGCGCCGCGAGGCCGGCCGGTTTCGCATGGAGCTCTCACGCCGTATCGTGCTGAAACACCTCCCCGCGCTCACCTTCGAGCTGGATGTCGCCACCGCGCGCGGCAACCGCATCCTGGCCGTCCTCGATGAGATCGGGGTCAAGCAGCCCGCCGTCCTCCCCGCTGACCCCGACGCCGCCGACGAGATGCCCGCCGCGCTGCCCCGCGGCAAGGCACCACGCCGCACCCATTCCGACTGACCGACCATGGACACCACCGGTCAATTTTTTTCCGGCATCGCGCCGCGCTTCGCCGCACTCGTGGCCGCGCTGCCGCCCGGCCGGCTCGCGGTAATCGGCCACGCCCGGCCGGACGGCGACTGCATCGGCTCGCAAGTCGCGCTCGCCCGCGTGCTCCGCGCCCTCGGCCACAACGCCGTGTGCGTCAACCCCGACCCCGTGCCGCGCCGTCTGCAGTTCTGCGTGGGCGACACGCCGTTTGTGCGCGGGGCCGACCTGCCCGCCGGCGATTGGTCCGCGCTGTTTGTGGACTGCGCCGACCGCAGCCGCGCGGGCGACCGGCTAGCCGCGCGGTTTGCGTCCCCGTTCGCCAACTTCGACCACCATCTTTCCAACCCGATGTATGCGGCGCACAATTTTGTGGATTCCGCCGCCGCCGCCGCCTGTGAGATTCTGGCCGGCGTGTTTCTCGATGCGGGGGTGCCGGTGGACTCTACCACGGCGCAGGCGCTCTACGTCGGCCTCTCGACCGACACCGGGCAATTCCGCTTTCACTCCACCACGCGCCGCGCGTTCGTGCTCGCGGCCGAGCTGGTCGCGCGCGGTGCCAGCCCTGCCGCCGCCAGCGCCCAGCTCTACGAGCAGGAGACGGCCGGCAAGCTCCAGCTCCTCCAGCGGTTTCTCGCCTCGTTCCGCCTCGAATGCGGCGGGCGCGTCTGTATCGGTGTGCTCCCCGCCGGCTCCTACGAGGCCACCGGCACTCAGCCCGAGGACATCGAGGGGATGGTGGACTACGCACGCGGTATCGAGGGCGTGGATATCGGCGTGTTGATCGAGGAGCGCGACGGGGGCGTCAAGGCCAGCCTCCGCGCCAAGAATCCCGCCGCGCGCGTGGATCGCGTCGCTGCGCAGTTCAACGGCGGTGGCCACGCCTGCGCCGCCGGCCTCAACGTCCCCGGTGCCACCCTCGCGGATTTCCGCCCGCGCCTTGTCGCCGCGCTCGCCGCGCAGCTCGCGGCGGTGGACGCCGCGCAACCCGTCTCCTGACATGCCCCTCGTCCCCGCCCGAGAGCTCCACGGCGTGCTGCTCGTGGACAAACCCCCCGATCACACGTCGCATGACGTCGTCGCGCGTCTGCGCGGCATCCTGCACACCCGCCGTATCGGCCACGCCGGCACGCTCGATCCGATGGCAACCGGCCTGCTCGTGATGCTGGTGGGCAAGGCGACCAGCCTCTCGCAATACCTGATGAGCGCCGACAAGACTTACGTCGGCACCATCGAGCTGGGCAAGACCACCAACACGCAGGACGCCGAAGGCGAGGTCATGGAGACGCGCCCCGTCCCCGTGCTCACCGAGGCCGAGATGCGCGCCGCGCTCGCCACGTTTCTCGGCGACCAATACCAGACACCCCCGATGTTTTCCGCGGTGAAGATCAAGGGCGTGCCGCTTTACAAAAGCGCGCGCAAGGGCGAGGAGATCGTGCGCGAGCCGCGCTTCATCCGGGTGATGGAGTTCACGCTTACCAGTTGGGAATCGCCCGTGCTCGGCTTTGTGCTGCGTTGCACCAAGGGCAGCTATGTCCGCACCCTCGCGCACGATTTGGGCGCCAAGCTCGGCTGCGGCGCGCACCTCAAAACACTCCGCCGCACGGTGTCCGGGCATTTCAACGTCGCGTCGGCTGTGACGCTGGAACAAATCCAAAAAATGTCCCCCGCTGAGGTCGAAAAAGTTCTCATCCCGCCCCACGTCGCCCTGCCCGCCCCGGTGGCCTTGCCGGCGGCGACTGGCGTGCCGTCCGGCCAGTAGGAACCTAGATTTCCGTGAGCCAGCCCGCGAACTTTCCCAGCCTCGCCGCTGCCGGCGCCGCGCTGCCGCCCGCGCGGCCGTTGCACCTGGCCATCGGGATGTTCGACGGTGTCCATCTTGGTCACCGCGCCGTCATCGCGGCCGCGGTGGAATCGGCCCGCCGCTGCGGCGGACTCGCCGCCGTGCTCACTTTCTGGCCGCACCCCAGCGCGCTCTTCCGACCCGACGCGCGCGTGCGGCTCATCATGGACGGCGCGGCCCGAGCCCGCGCGCTCCTCGCGCTCGGCGTGGATGCGGTTATCACCCAGCCATTCACGCCGGAGTTCGCGCGCATCGCGGCCGAGGAGTTTCTGCCACAGGTGCGAGGCCATCTGCCGCAGCTCGCCGCCGTCTATGCTGGGGAAAACTTCCGCTTTGGTCAGGGCCGCCGAGGCGACATCGCGCTGCTGGTCACCGAAGGTCGGCGGCTCGGGTTGGAGGTGTTCAGCGCCCCGCGCGTGGGCCTTAACGGCGAGCCCATCAGCAGCTCGCGCATCCGCGCCAGCCTCGCCACCGGCGCGATGGACGAGGCCAACGCCATGCTCGGCCGCGCCTACGCCGCCGAGGGTGTGGTTGCGCCCGGACGTCATCTCGGCCGCACCCTCGGCTTCCCCACGCTCAACCTTCCGTGGGTGCCCGACCTCGCCCCGCGTTTCGGCGTCTATGCCGTGCGCGTGGCCGGCGCAAAATCCCCCGTGCCGTTCTCCGCCGTCGCCAATTACGGTCTGCGCCCGACCGTCGAGGCCTCCACGCCCGCGCCGCTGTTGGAGGTTCACGTCCTCGGTGAGGCTTGTCCCTTCGGCGAAGGCGACGCGCTCACGGTCGAGTGGCTCCGCTTTCTCCGCCCCGAGGAAAAATTTGCCACCATCGCCGACCTCCGCGCCCAGATCGCCCGCGATTGCGATGCGGCGAAGGATTTTTTCTTGCGCTGAAGCCCCTCCGCAGTGCTTACTCCTCTTCCTGATGGCAGCGGACCTTTAGCTCAGTTGGTTAGAGCGTTTCCTTGACATGGAAAAGGTCACAGGTTCGAGTCCTGTAAGGTCCA
>CAIPZZ010000141.1 GCA_903869665.1 uncultured Opitutia bacterium
AGGCCGTGAATACGCAGGTAGTCGCGCAGGCGCAGCACACCGATCGCGACCTGGGCGTTGACAGTGTTTTCGGCGATGCCGAGTTGCTGGGCGATATCGCGGTGCGAGAGGCCGTGGAGTTTGCGGAGGGTCAGCACGCGCCGGCAACGTTCGGGCAGGGCCTGGATAGCCTCGGCTAGGAGTTGTAGTTCCTGATCATGGCAGAAGGCATCGTCTACACCGGGCCGATCTTCAAAGACGGGAAGGAGTTCAAGTTCTGCTATTCCGTCGATCGCGACAATCTTGCGTCGGCGGAAGAAATCGAAGGCGGCGTTGCGCGCGGTCGTAAACAAGTACGCTTTGGGCGAGCGTAGCGCGGCCTGTTCGCGCGCCTGCAGGAGGCGGGCGTAAGTTTCTTGGACTAAGTCGTCGATATCAAGGTGAGCGGGGAATCTTGAGCGCAGGTATGCACGCAGCTCGGATTCGTGCGGTTGCACTTCGGCAGCGAACCAGCGGGCGGTCTCGGGATCCTGCGGCGGCATGATTGAAAGGGAGTTCCCATTGCCATCCCTCGCGTCACGCGTTGTCGAGGCGCATTTCACCACCGGAATCTCGGAAAACACTTTTCGCAAAATCTCCTAGGGCGTGTTTTCAAAATCGATGAGTGAGCCAATCGAGGACGGCCGCGAACTGGATGAAGGCGAGAAAAGTGACGGCAAGTTTTTCGAAACGGGTGCTGATGCGACGATGGCGTTTGATGCGGCAGAAGAAGTTTTCGATTTTGTGCCGCCACCGATAGTAGCCGCGATGGAAGGCCGCAGGACAACGGCGCGAACTTTTTGGCGGGATGCAGACGCGTGTATGTTGGCGACGCAGTCGCGCGCGAAAGTTGTCGGCGTCGAAGCCTTTGTCGCCGACGACACACCGCTGCCGCAAGCAACCGAGCAGTGGTTCGACGGCGAGGAGATCGTGGCGTTGGCCCTCAGCCAATCCGAGTGCGACGGCGCGCCCACCACGCTCGACGATGGCCGCCAGCTTGGTGTTGATCCCTCCCTTGGTTCGGCCGATGGCCTGTGCAGCCTGTCCGCCGCGGGGATTCGCTCCATCTTGATGCAGCTTGATGTGCGAACAATCGATATAGCGCAGCTCCCCTTTCGCGCCCTTCGCGACAGCCGCGAGCAGGCGGGCGAACAATCCCATGGCGCACCAACGTCGGAAGCGCGTGTAGACCGAACCCCACGGACCAAAGCGCTCTGGCAGATCGTGCCACGGAATTCCGGTGCGCAAAACGTAGAACATGGGTGTAGCCTCGGCAAGCGTGCGTGGGGCGAAAGAATCTTCGCGGCCCACGGTAGCGGGCGACAAAATCGACAGTGGCGCGGCCGCAGGTTGCGTCGGTGAAGGACGACGCTACGCCGGGAGACCGGGTGGATCGTGGTCGAGTTCTGCCGGATTCTTCGACTGCTGCGGGTAGTTCCAGGGCAGCCAAGCCGAGGGGCGTGCCTTCACGTCGGTGGCGTGAGTGGTGATCGCCATCAGATAGGCGAAGGGGTTCACGCGATTGAGCCGGCAGGTGTGGATGAGGCTCATGAACAGGTCACCGGTCCGGGCGCCATTGAGGGTCTTGTAGCTGAGGCTGTTTTTGCGATGGAGGATCGCCATCTTGAGCGCCTGCTCCGAACGGTTGTTGTCCAACGGGACGCCGGACTCCCGCAAGAACAAGGTCAACGGCGTCCAGTGTTTGAGCAGGTAGCCGATGGCTTGGCCGAGGCCGGAGTTGGGCTCGACGTGCTTGCCGTCGAGTTTCTCCCGCATCCACGTTTGGAGCCGGGTCATGAGCGGCTGGCTGTGCGTTTGATGATGCCCGAGTCGCTGGGCCGAGGTCAGCCGCTGCGCCTTGGTGTCCCGCGTCACGCTGTTTCCTGAGGACGGGTGTGTTTTTGGTCAGGATGTGAGCGGGAGTGTGCCGGAAATCGCGGTGCGGAACGTGGTGAAGTAAGGGTCGACAGAAAGTTTGAAGGAGTGGGCCTCAGCGGATAATGGCGACGGGGTTTCCTGCCGCCATGCAACGCATCTACCGCTGCGAGTTGACCCCGGAAGAGTACGTTGCGAGCGAAGCGCAGCGGCAGGTCCGGCCGGAGTTGGTGTGTCCGCGCTGTAAGCAGCCGGGACGATTGCATCGGCACGGGGTTTATCCGCGGGGGATCACGACCAGCCTGGGGCGGATCGTGCGGCTCTGGATTGCACGGTTCCGCTGTGGGGCGTGCCGACGGACCGTGAGCTATCTGCCGAGTTTTGCGCTGAGTTATCGGTTGGTGCAGGTGGCGACGCTGGAGGCGTTTCTGGCGGGGGCCTGGTCGCGGCGTGATGTGCAGGCGTGGGAGGCCGTGCTGAAAAACTATCGGCGGCGGATGGCGATGTACGCGGCGCAGGTCGTGCGCACGATCGGATGCGCCTACGGCCGGGCGCCGCCGGCGCCGCCGCGCCTGTGGTCGTGGCTGAAAAAGGCGTGTGGCGGCCTGGAACCCGCCACACGCCGACTGGTCACCGACTTCGGAATTACGCTCTTCCAGCGTTACCAGTGCCACCAGCCGAAGCGGAGTTGAAACACCGCGTTCGACCCGGATAGGGGCAAGGGCAAGGAAGGATCGGTCGTGGGCCCACACAACCTATTTATCGCGCCGGCGCAGTGGCGGATGAAACGGTGTGGCTGCATGAAAAACTTCCCTTCTGCAGCTGAAGATCCGCGGGCGAGCCGCGCGCTGGGGCGCTTCGCCGCCGTGCAAATGGTGGTACAGGGTGTCCAAAACGGACTGTCCATGGTTCACGCGGCAGAGCAGGCCGCGCAGCAGCCGTGGGACGGGCGCTATTTTTCCGCGCAGACGATTGAGGACTGGTATTACGCGTATCGCAAAGGCCAGTTTGCGGCGCTGCAGGACCAGCCGCGGGCGGATCGGGGAAAACACAAGACCCTGGACCCGGCGGCGGTGGAGGCGCTGCTCAAACTGCGGCGGGACCATCCGCAGTTAACGGTCAAGGCGCTGATCGGCGAACTCGTGCGGCAAGGGGTGCTGCAGCCGGGGAGCTTCAGTGACAGCACGGTGCAGCGGCGGCTGGCGGAGGCGGGGTTGGATCGGCAGAGCCTGCGAGCGGGTGCGGGGCTGGTGGCCGGACCGACGAAGGCCTTCGAGGTGCCGCTGCCCAATCTGCTCTGGATGGCCGACTGCATGTACGGGCCGACCTTGAAGAGTGGCGACGAAACCACGCAGCGCACCTACCTGTTCGCCCTGTTGGATGATTGTTCGCGGCTGTGCGTGCACGGGCAATTTTACGGGCACGAGCGGCTGGAGTATTTTTTGGATACGCTGCGCCGTGCGCTCCAGACGCGGGGTTTGCCCGACAAACTCTACACCGACAACGGGGCGGCGTTTCGCAGCCAGCATCTGGGGATCGTCTGCGCGAACCTCGGGATCCGGCTCCTCCACGCCAAGCCGTACCACGCGTGGAGCAAGGGGAAGATCGAGCGCTTTTTTTCCACGGTCCAGACCCAGTTCCTGCCGCCGCTCGTGTTCACGCCGGTGCACTCGGTCGAGGAACTGAACCAGCGGTTCTGGCAGTGGCTGGAAACCGACTATCATCAGCGGACGCACACGGCGCTCGGCGCCGAATCGCCCGCGCAGCGCTTCGCGCGGCTGGGGACGTCGCTGCGGCTGCTGGCGGCGAACGCGCCTCTGGACCGGCTGTTCTTCATGCGGGTCAACCGGCGGGTGCGCAAGGATGCGACCTTCTCGCTTGGCGCGGATCTATGGGAGGTGGCGACGCATTTGCGGGGCCAGCTCATCACCGTGCGATTCGATCCGGTGAGCTGCGCGCGGATGGAGGTCTGGCTCGGGGAGCGGTTCATCGGGCTGGCCGTGCGCTGCGACAAGCACCGCAACGCGAAAATCCACATTGTGACCAACGACTATGATCGCGAAATCTACTGAAGCGCCGGCCCTGGACGTCGCGCTAAAGACGCTGTGGGGGGCGAGCCGCTGGCCGGGGATGGCCGAGGGCGAGGTCGTCCTGACCCACCCGGCGTGGCAGGAGTCGTATCGGCGGCTTGATCAGTTGGCGGCCGTGCGGGCGAGCGGAGTCCTGCACGGCCCCAACGGCGTCGGCAAGAGCACCCTGCTGCATCGCTGGAGCGAACGGCTCAGCCCCAAGCAATATCGGTTGGTGCGTCTGGCGCACGGCTCGCTCGCGCATTCCGATCTGCTCCGCCATCTGGTCAGGCTCGGAGGCAAGGAGCCGATGTACCGCAAGGGCGACAACGTGAATCTCCTCGCCGGACTGTGGAACGAGTGGTCGCCGGTTTGGCCGATCCTCGTCATCGAGGAAGCGCAGGATCTGGCGATCGCCGCCCTCGAGGAGCTGCGGCTGCTGACGTGCGCCCGGGCCGACGCGGCCCCGCCGTTCTCACTGATCCTCTGCGGCGACGAGGATCTGCTCGGCCGGCTGGAACTGAACGTGAACCGCGCCCTGGTCTCCCGGCTCGGTTTTTGCCTGCCGCTGGAGCGTTGGCCGGAGGAAAGCTTCCGCGCTTACCTCCACCAACGCCTGGCGGAAGTGGGAATCCACTCCTCGCCGTTGGATCCGCCCGCCGAAACCCTGCTGCTGCAATCGGCGCAAGGGCTTCCGCGCACGCTCAATGCCCTCTTGCAGCGCGCCATGGAGCAGGCCGCGATGGCCAATCGCCGGGTCGTCACTTCCGCCGATGTCCAACGGGCACTCGACGCCCTGCCGTGGATCGCCCGGATCCGGCCGAGTTGACCCCAGCGTTATGGCAGCGAACAACGGCTACGCGGAACTGGCCAAGACCGAGGACGCGGTCCGGCAACTGCTCGAGGAGGTGCGGTGCCGGTTTTATGCCGGTCACCCCGCGCGCGACTTCCACCGCGATCGCCGGATGCTGCTCTACGCGCTGACCTGGCCCGCCAGCTGGCTTGAACGTCGTGGGCTGACTTGCCCGGCCGCGCGTTACCGCGCGCTTCTGGCGGACCGCTTCGCCGTGATCGCCGCTCATGGCGATCCCGCCCGCTATGGCGCCTACTTTCCGGCCTACCTCCTGAAATGCCTCCAGGACTGGTTCGATCGCCACGGCGACGAGCTCTATGGCGAACTCAAACACATCCGCAACGCCCTCGATCAGGTCCTCACCTCGGCCAGGTTTGCCGCGACCGTCCAGCGCGACGCCCAACACGTCGAGTTCCTCGCCGCCACCCATCGACTCATCCGCGCCCAGCGGGATCATCCGCGCGCCACCGACGACGGCCAGTTGCCGTTGTTCTAAAACGCCGCGATGAGCGTGGCGTCCCGGCTTCGACGCCATCCGCCCAACGTCACGCTCCGCACGACTCCGTCGCCTGCAACGTGATGTTCGCCGCTTTTATCATGATCAAAACCGCTGGAAACAGCGTGACGCGGAACACACATCGCCCCAAACAGCACCGCTCCATGGTGAGGACTCGTGCCGAGCGGCAATCCCGTCGGATCGATTGAAAATGATCCGGCGCGACC
>CAIPZZ010000142.1 GCA_903869665.1 uncultured Opitutia bacterium
CAGACCGAGACGCAGGTGATGGTGAAGCGCGAGGACGAGCAGGCGTTTGCCGAGCTGAACGGTGCCTACCTCAAGTTCGTCGAGGACGCCGCCCGGCTGCTCTACCGGGAATTCGACCGAGACAAGCGCGTGGCAGATTTCCGCATCGCCTGCTCGCACTTGGAGTCGCTGCACTCGCACGACGCCGTGAGCGTGATCTGCAAAGGCGTGAAAGGCGGCTTCACGGCGGACTTTATGGATTTCGGGTCGCTGGTGTGCTGAGGAAGAAGCTATTCAACGCAAAGGCGCAGAGCAGCTAAGTCGCGACGATTTAGACTGGCCTTGCGGCTTGGCGTCTTCGTGGCTTTGCGTTTTTGTTCGAACTGTATGGCCAAGCCTGCCCGCCCCAAATCTTCCGACTGGCCGCTGGTCGCGGCGCGGCTGGCGACGCGGTTTCCGCACGAGGCGCTCCATCCGGGCGCGATGGAGACGGCCTGGGCGGATGTGGAGCAGGAGCGAAAAAAAGGCGCGAGGCGTCCGACCCACTGGGCGGTCGCGTTTTCGGGCGGAGCGGACTCGCTCGCGCTGGTGTTGCTGCTCTGGGCGCACGGCGAGGGCCGTTGGGGGCGCGACTTCGTTGCGTTGCACTTCAATCACGGGCTGCGAGGGCGTGCGGCGGATGCGGATGAGAAATTTTGCGCGCAAGTCTGCGCCGCGCTTGGCGTGAGGTTCGTCGCGGGCCGCTGGCGCACGGCGCGCAAGGGCGCGAGCGAGGCCGAGGCGCGCGCGGCGCGGTTTGAATTCTTCGGGCGCGAGATGGCGCGCTGGAAAATCCGCCTGCTCTGGCTCGGCCACCAGCAGGACGACATCGCGGAGTCCATGATCATGCGCCTCGCGCGCGGCAGCGGCTCGGCGGGCCTGGCTGCGCCGCGTCCGGCGCAGCCCATGCCGGGCGGGCGGCTGCATGTGCGGCCGTTGCTGGCGTTCAAGAAAACGGAGATCACTGCCGCCCTGCGCGCCTCCGGTGCGGTGTGGCGCGAGGACGCGACCAACGCGGGCGACGATTTTTTCCGCAACCGCGTCCGCCGCTCGGTGCTGCCGGCATGGCGGCGCGCGGCCGGGCGCGACGCGCTGGCCGGCGCGGCGTTGTCGCGCGCACTGCTGGAGGAGGACGACGCGGCCCTGGAGGCGTGGACAGACAAATTGTTCGGCGTAGGGGCGCAGACTTGCTGCGCCCTCGCTGGCGGGCGGAAACGAAAAGGGCGCAGCAAGCCTGCGCCCCTAGAGCTCGGCCTCGCCGCTCTGTCGGGGGTTCCGCGAGCGGTCGTGCGGCGGGTGCTGCGCCGCTGGCTACTCTCGCTGCCGGACTCCGGCGACCTCTCGCGGCAGGGCTTTGAGGTGCTGCTTGCGGCAGTGGAGCGCGGCGCGGCGACTCGTTTCAGTCTAGGCCGGAGCGGCTTCGCAGTTATTAGGCGCGGACGGCTGTTATGGGAGCGGACGCGCCGCTCGGGGTGAGCCTGTTCCAGCGCAGTGCGGGTCGAAAATGGTGGCAAGGCCCGGAATCGAACCGGGGACACAAGGATTTTCAGTCCTCTGCTCTACCAACTGAGCTACCTTGCCAAGGATGGGGCGGTCAACAAACGGGGACGGAGCGGGGGCGTCAACGGGAAATTCCCCGGTCGGGGGGACAGACGAAACTTTTATCCTTCCTCACTGCCCGGTCCGGCGGTCAGCGCCTCGGCGAGCTGGGCGTCCTGCCGGGTGACATTTTTGCGCTGGCGGTAGGCGAGGCGCTCGGCGGCGCGCTGAGCGCGGCGGAACAGCCACTCGAGGGTGCGCCGGGTGCCGGGGGCGTCTTGCAGTGGCATCCGGCGGAGCACTTCACGCTGCCAGCGCAGGGTGAAACGCACGACCAATTCGTCGTCCAGGCTCGCGAAGGTGCGCGTGCTGCCGGGGTCGCCCTGTCGGCCGGCGCGGCCTTGGAGCTGGCGGTCAATACGGCCCGACTCGTGCGGCTCCGTCAGGATGGGGTCGAGCACGCCTTGCGATTGTTCGCGGAGCCGCGTCCAATCGCCCAGCGCCATCGCCAGCCCAGTGCCGACCACCGCCACCCACGCCAGTGCGCCAAGCGGAGAAAACAGTTTTCCTACCACCGGCAGTGCGCGCCGCAGGAACGGATCCGGGTCCCACAGCCGCAGCCGCAAGAAGAACACGTTGAAAAGCTGCGAACGAAACTCGCGCTGTTTTTGTTTTTTCTGCCGCTCAAACAGCCGCGCGGTGTCGGCGGGCACGTCGGAGACGATGAGGTTGGCTTGGTAGAGCTGCGCGAGCATCGAGACCACCTCGCCCTGCCCGGGCGCGCGCTCGCCGCCACGCGCGAGGCAGTCCTGCCAAATCTCCTCGACCGTGCGCGTGCCGTCGAGCCGCGAGACGAAGTCATGCGCTTCCGGCGCGAAACGAAAGAAATTGTTCATGAACGGGTCGTGGACGATGTGCCAGCGCTCGCCGCGGAAAAATTGCTTGCGGATGCGCACGGACGGACGCAGCCGGATTCGTTGCGACGCGACGCGGTGCCAGGACTCGCTGAAAAGGGCGCGGGAGGCGGAGATGAAGGAGGAAAGCAGGCAGTTGAACTGGTGCCGCCTAGCGAGGCCATGCAAATTTTATCCGGATGCGGGGGAAGTGGGCGGGGGCGGGCCTCGCGCCTGCCAGCAAGCGCCGGCCCGTGGGACGAAGGATGGCGACGGGTCATCACCGATTCGGGCTTTATCCCTATCCATCCTGGTGAAAACAAATCCGCTGCGGGCTTGAAAGCCGCCGGGCCGGGGCGCATCGTGGCCATTTTCCTTTTCCGCCAAGCCACGCATGGACGTCTCCCTCACCCGCAATTTCTGCATCATTGCCCACGTTGACCACGGCAAGACGACGCTGTCCGACCGGCTGCTTGAGCACACCAACACCGTCTCGCAGCGCGTGCTCACCGCCCAGCATCTCGACTCGATGGACCTGGAAAAGGAGCGCGGTATCACGATCAAGTCCCACCCGGTCACCATGACCTACCGCGCGAAGGACGGGAAGGACTACAAGCTCAACCTCATGGACACGCCGGGCCATGTGGACTTTTCCTACGAGGTCTCGCGCTCGCTCGCGGCCTGCGAGGGCGCGGTGCTGCTGATTGACGCGGGGCAGGGCGTCGAGGCGCAGACCGTGGCCAACGCCCACCTCGCGTTCGGCCAGCAGCTCAAGGTCATTCCCGTCATTAACAAAATTGACCTGCCCAGCGCGAACCTCGACCTCTGCACGCGCCAGCTAGAGGACATCCTCACGATCCCCGCAGAGGAGGCGATCCTCGCCAGCGGCAAGTCCGGCATCGGCATCGTGGATATTTTGGAAGCGGTGGTCGCGCGCGTGCCGCCGCCGCGCTGGACGGAATATCCCCAGACGCGGATCCTAGTGTTCGACTCGCTCTACGATGCCTACCGTGGCTGCATCGCCTACGTGCGGGTGTTTTCCGGTGCGATCAAGGCCGGCGACATGATGATGCTGATGAGCACCGGCCAGAAGGCCGAGGTGAAGGAAGTCGGCGTGTTCACCCCGAAGATGGAAAAGTGCGCGAAGCTCAGCGCCGGCGACGTGGGCTACATCGTTTCCAGCATCAAGACTCCCGCCGACGTGAAGACCGGCGACACCATCACGCTCGCGAGCAAGCCCGCCACCGAGATGCTGCCCGGTTACAAGGAGGTCCGCCCGATGGTGTTTTGCGGGCTCTATCCGCTGGAGAGCGATGATTACGAGAAGCTCAAGGCCGGCCTCGCCCGCCTCCAGCTCAACGACGCGGCCTTCGTCTATTCCTCGGAAAGCTCCATTGCACTCGGTTTCGGTTTCCGCTGCGGTTTTCTCGGGCTGTTGCACATGGAGATCATCCAGGAGCGCGTGCGCCGCGAGCACGATGTGGACATCATCTCGACCTACCCGAGCGTCATCTACCACATCGTGAAACAGGGCGGAGAAAAGATCGAGGTGGACAACCCGATCAACATGCCCGACCCCGCCACGATCCTCGAGATCCGCGAGCCGACCATCCGCGCCTCGATCATCATCCCCAACGACTCCATGGGCGACATGCTCTCGCTCATCATGGAAAAGCGCGGTGTGTGCGACCACACGACCACGCTCGACATGAACCGCGTGATGCTCAGCGCCGTCCTCCCGCTCAACGAGATCCTCGTGGACTTCAATGACCGCCTCAAGTCCATCACCCACGGCTACGGCTCGATGGACTACGAGCTCGGCGACTACATCGCCTCCGACTTGGTGAAGATGGACATCCTCATCAACAGCGACCCCGTGGACGCGTTTGCCTGCATCGTCCACCGCGAGAAGGCGGAGGGTAAGGGTCGCCAGCTCTGCGAGAAACTCGCCGAGATCATCCCGCCGCAGATGTTCAAGGTCGCCATCCAGGCCGCCATCGGCGGCAAGGTCATCGCCCGCGACAACGTCCGCGAGATGCGGAAGGACGTGACCGCGAAATGCTACGGCGGCGACATCAGCCGCAAGCGCAAGCTCCTCGACAAGCAGAAGGAGGGTAAGAAAAAGATGAAACAAATCGGCAAGGTCTCGATCCCACCCGATGCCTTCATCCAGGTTCTGAAAAATTAAACGGTGGAGCGCGACCTCCGGGCGCGCTTCCCTTCGGTTTCTCGCCCGCCCAAACTCATTACCCATGTTCGGCCCCTTCGCCTCCCCGGAAAAAAAGGCCCGCGCCAGCGCCGGCCACTGGTTGGAGCTGGCCCAGAAGGTCTGGCATTTTCGCCGCGACGTGCTCGCCCCCGCGCTGCTGGCCGAGCTGGAGACGCGCGCCGCGGCATTGAACGGGCTCCTCCGCGAGCGTGCCGACGCCGGCCGGCTCAACCTCGGCATCCAGGCGTTGGAGGACACGCTTCGCCGCGCCGGCGGTCCGCATTACCCGAAGTCGGAGGCCGTCGAGTGGGTCGAGTTCCTGCTCGTCGCCGCTATCGTCATCATCGGCATCCAGCACTACTTCATCCGGCCGTTCCAGATCCCCACCAACTCGATGTGGCCGACCTACAACGGCATGACGCCGCAAGTTTACGCCACCAAGGCCGATGAGCCCGGCCCGGTGCAAACCGCGCTGCGCGTCCTAACCGTGGGCGCTCGGCCCGACCGGATTTACCGGATTGACGCGCCCAAACCGGGCGAGGTTTTGGTGCCGATCAATGATGCCAACGACGGAACCGGCATCCTGCTTTCCCAAAAAACGGCCGGGCGCGCGATGTGGGTGCTGCCTTCAGCCATGCGCGAGTTTCACCTGTTCATCGGCGGGCAAGCCGTGGCCTTTCAAGTGCCGGAGGATTTTGCCAACAGCATGAGCTGGGTGGTGCGCGACGCCTTTTTCCCCGTTCCCGTCGGCTCCACCGAGACGGCGGAGGAGACCCTGTTACGAAAGCTGCGCCAGCCGGGTGCCACGGCGAGCATGGTGGTGGACGATGGCCGTGGCGGCGGGCCGAGGCCGGTCACTTTTCTCCGCACCGGCAGGTTTGTCCGTGCCGGCGAGCGGACGTTGTCGTTCGACATTCTCTCGGGCGACATGCTGATGGTGGATCGATTCAGTTACCATTTCGTGCGGCCGAGTGTCGGCGACGGCTTTGTGTTTCGCACCGACCATATCAAGAGCCCCTACATGACCACGACCGACCCCCGCACCGGGGAGCCGATGCAGATCGAGCAATACTACATCAAGCGCCTCGTCGGCACGCCGGGCGACACATTAGAGGTGCGGGAGCCCGAGCTCTGGCGCAACAGGAAGCCCATCACCGGCGCGGCTGCCTTTGACAAGGAGGCGCGCCGGGCGGAGCGCTATCCCGGATACCGGACAGGCAGGGATTATCTCACGCCAGGCCAGGTGCTGAACGTGCCGGCCGGCAAGTATTTCGCCATGGGCGACAACTCGCCCAACAGCGCCGACAGCCGTTATTGGGGCTTCGTGCCGGAGAAGGACGTGGTCGGCCGGCCGCTCTTCATCTATTACCCGTTCGCGCGGCTGCTGCCCTAATTCGCGGCGACCTTCGGCGGCATCGTCACGCGGAAGAGCACGCGGTCGCCGGTCTTGAGCAACAGCTCGCAGCGGCCGGGAAAGCGCGACCCCGGCGCGGTGATCCGCTCCAGCTCGACCGGCTGCGCGGCAACGATCGCGCTACCGTGCTGCGCGACGAAATCCGCGAGGCCCGCGTAGCCGTTCTCCTCGCTGCTCACGAGCACCTTGACCGGATGCGGTGAGAACCACGGCTGGGCGTTGCCGTGAATGACCGCCGCCGGAGCCTCGTGGTTGTAGTAGGCGATGGCGCGCACCATGAACTTTACCGTGAGCACCGGCTCGCCGGGCCGGCGGTGACTTTTGATCGCCTCGCCGATGGTCCGCGACGACACGCGCGCCTCCAGCACCGGCGCTAGGCCGGTGAACGCCACCGTGATGACGGTCACACTCGCCACGACCGAAGTGATGGCCCACGCGCGCATCCGGCCCAGCAGCAGCAGCACCGCCGCAGCCGCGAGCGGCACGCTGATGATGGCCGCATAGGGCAGCGCCTCGCGGTGCTCCGCCTTTACGAGTGGCGCTACCACCACCGCCACCGCCTGCACCACGGCGAGCGCGCCCGCGTAGGTTTTTTCCCCGCGCCCGACCAGCCCGGCCTCCAGCCAGCGGTCGAGCACATAACCCATCAGTAGCGCGAACGGCGGGTAGAGGAAAAAGCCGTAGCTCGGCAGCTTGCTCTGCGCGGCGGTGAGAAACACCAGCGACGGCACGAGCGCGCACACCACGAACAGCACGCCCCGGCTCTCCCGCGCCATGCGCCAGCCACGCACCATCGCCGACAGCGCCAGCGGCATCCACGGCAGCATCCCGAGTAACAGCATCTCTGGGTAAAAATGGACGCCGGACACATTGACACCCGCGATCCGGTTCATTCTCGGATGTTCGGCCGTGATGAAGCGCAGCCAGTTGTCGCGGTAAAAAAATTCCTCCCAGAAGTAGGCCCCGTTGGGTCCGGCCAGCGTCCACGCATACCACGGCACGGCGATCAGAACCCACAACGCCAGCCCGATCCACAGCCCTCGGCCGCGCAGGGGGGAAGGCGTCTTGGTCAGCCGCAGGTATGCCAGGCCGCCGAAGGCCGGCAGCAGCACCCCGAGCGGCCCTTTGGTCAGCGTGGCGAGCGCGGACATCACAAACTGAAAAATCACCCAGCGGTTGCGGTGCTTCTCGTCATGCGCCGCCATCCAGAGCCCGTAGAGCGCGGCGGTGACGAAGAACGCCAGCGAGATGTCCGTGAGCATCAGCCTCGCCATAAACACGTTCAACATACCCGTGGCGAAAATGACCGCCGCGAGGAAGCCGGCCCGCTCGCCGAGCACACGCCGTCCGAAGATCCACACGAGGAACACCAACGCCGTGGCAAACAGCGCCGACGGCGCGCGCGCTGCGAGCTCGTTGTCGCCGAAGATTTTCTGCGCCACCATCGTCTCCCAGTAGAACATGATCGGCTTCTCGAATTGCGGCGCGTCGAAGATGCGCGGTGTCAGCCAGTCGTTGGCCTGCACCATCTCTCGCGTCGTCTGCGCGTAGAACGTCTCGTCCGGGTCAATCAGGCCGAGCAGGCCGAGTCGCCACCAGAAGAGGAAGGCGGTGAGGGCGAGGAGCGCGAGGGCTTGCAGGCGGAGATTTTTCATTCGGGAAAATTTGGCGATGGACAACGTGCGGAGCGTCACGGCCGAACGACGGGCGGCACGGACACAAACATCTCCACAGGTTTGGCAAAGGAAGTAAAGCGGCGGCGGCTGAGCCGCATCTGCGTCTCGTGGTTGAGGATGGCGCGCATCTTGGCCGCCTGCTGTTCGGGCGTGAGCGACAGGGCGACATCAAGGACGGGCGCGCGGCGGAACCACGGGCGGTGGATGAGGTAGGAGATCTGTGCGGGCGACTGGCCGTTGCGCGCCAGCGCCGCTTGCGCGAGTGCGAACGTCGCGCGGTGGTCGGGATGCCGGTCGCTCGCCGCCGGCGTCACCAGCAGCGTCGGTGGCCACGCGGCCAGCGCGCGTGCGAACGCGGCGAGCGCGGCGGGGTCGCGCTGGTTCCAAAGCGGCAGCAGGCCGGCGTCGGGGAAGCCGAGGAACATCGTCTCGTCGCCGCCGACGCCGAGCGTAGCGAGCGAGCGCGCCGCCTCCGCACGGCGTTGCGCGCCCAGCCGCCGCCGGTCGGCCGCGCGGATGATGAGCTTGCGCTCGGCGTGGCGCTGTGGCCAGGGGTTGTTGTCGCCGTCCGTCACGAGCACCACGAGCACCGCCGCGCCCGCCGCCCGCGCATGCTGGATCAGCCCGCCGGTGCCGAGGGCCTCGTCGTCGGGATGCGGAGCGAGCACCATCACCCGGTCGGCGGGCGACAGCGCCGGCAGGGGGCGGGCGGTCATGGGCGAGAGGGCAACCGTTTCCGCCCGGCGGCGTCAACCGAAACCATGCCGGCCGCTGCGATCTGCCATGGTGCGGAGCCGCTGCGAGGAAGCCGCCGAGGCCGCAGGCCGGCGGTCCGATATTCACCTGGATGGTGCGGTTCCGGGCTGGATCGCCTCGCCTGGCTTTGCCGCAATCGCGAGGACCAAGCCTTTATGCCGGCCGCGCGTTGGGGTTGCCAAGCGCCCCGCCGCCTGCGACAAACCCGCTCGGCCCGATGCCAAACTCACTTCCCGACACCGCCCCCCCGCGCGTCGCCGCGCTGATCCCCGCCTACCGCGAGGCGCGGCACATCGCGGCTGTCGTCCGCGCCACGCTGCCGCACGCCGACGAGGTCTGGGTCGTGGACGACGGCTCGCCCGACGACACCGCCGCCGTCGCCGAGGCCGCCGGCGCGCGCCTCGTCCGCCACCCGGCCAACCTCGGCAAGGGTGCCGCCATCAAGACCGGTCTCGCCGCCCTGCGCGAGCGCGGCGCGCGCTTCATCGTCTTGCTCGACGGCGACGGCCAGCACGCGGCCGAAGAGATCCCACGCTTCGTCGCCGCCGCCGAGGCCGGCGCGGAGCTGGTCGTCGGCAACCGCTTCAACGACGTGCGCACGATGCCGGTTATCCGTCGCGGCGTGAACCGCTTCATGTCCTGGCGCATCAGCCGCGCCTGCGGCACGCCCATCCCCGACACGCAGTGCGGCTTCCGCCTGCTCGCGCGCGACGCCGTGCCCGCGATGCTCGGCGAGACCGACCGCTTTGACTTCGAGACCGAGATGCTTGTGCTCGCCGCCCGTGCCGGCCGCAAGATCGCCAGCGTCCCCATCAGCACCATCTACGGCGAGGAGAAGAGCAAGATCAGCCCCGTGCGCGACGCCATCCGCTTCTTCAAGCTGATGAAACGCCTCACCGGGAGCTGGCTGTGAGGGCGAGCCAAGTTTGTTTCCCCGCATGATCGGTCCTGCCATGAGACAGGTTCCTATTCGCCTTCGCCCGCCGCGCCGGGCGAAATTGGGCTGGACTTGGGCGTGGCAGGCTTGCCATTTTCCCCCTCCTTCACGGGCCAGTAGCTCAGTTGATAGAGCGCGTCGTTCGCAACGACGAGGTCGTCGGTTTGATCCCGATCTGGTCCACCAATTTTCCTTCCCAGTTGGATAGAAAATTGCCCCTCCGGAGCCGTGGTGAAGGTGGGGCCGATGCCTGAAGGTAGGGCGGGGCCGCTGGCTCCGCCAAGGGAAGACCTTCCAGCTTCAGCTTCCCGCCGAAGCCCCGCGTGAAACTTCGGCAACATCGCCCCGCCCGCGCTGGCGGATTGGCCCCCGATTTGCTATGTTTGTCCGCGAACAGGGGCCGCCAGACCGCCTCGACTCACACCGACCATCACCGTCATGAAAAAATCCAACGCCAAACCTGCTAGCGCGCCCGCCCCCGCGCCCAAACCCGCCGCCCCGGCCAACAAAGCCGCCGCGTCCGCGAAAAAGCCCGCCGCTCCGGCCAAAAAGCCCGCCGCGAAAAAGAAAGCTCCCACGCCGCCCCCAGCCGCCAAGCGCGGCAAGCCCGCACCCGTCCTCACCACGATCACCGCGCGCATTGACATCGGCTTCGGCAACACGCTCCACCTGCGCGGTGAGGGCCCCGACCTGAGCTGGCACCAAGGCGTGCCGCTCGAGTGCGTCGCCGACGACGAGTGGACGATCACGCTGCCCGAGGCCGCTCGGCCGGTGGTGTTCAAGTTTCTCGTCAATGACCTCACCTGGTCTGCCGGCCCTGACTATGTCGTCGCGCCGGGCAGCGCGCTCATGATTGAGCCGACGTTCGAGGACTAAGCTCCGGGCTTGTTGTAGGGGCGCAGTCTTGCTGCGCCCTAGTCCGGATCAATGATGCCCCCATTGGGCGCGGCAAGTCCGCGTCCTTATACCGCCCGCCCGTCCGCCCCGCGCTCCCCGCCGTCCGGGTTGATCGCCCGCAGCCGCGTCGCGAGCATTTCCACCGCGTCCTCGCGCGCGAGCCCCTCCGACGGCACCAGCTCGCACGTGACCACCACACGGGAAAACGGTCGCGGCACGTAAAACCCGTCCCAGCTCCGTAGTCGCCACGCGGGCCCGAACCGCGTGCCGACGAGCAGCACCGCCGCGCCCGCGCGCCGTGCGACGACCACCGCGCCCGGTTTGAAATCGTAGCGCGGCCCGCGTGGTCCGTCGGGCGTGATGCCCACGTCGTGACCCGCGCGCAGCGACGCGACCAGTCCGCGCGCCGCGCCGTGCCCGCCCTTGCTGCTCGACCCGCGCACCGCGCGCAGCCCTGCGAGCTGGAAAAATGCCGCCAACCACGCCCCGTCGCGGCTTGTGCTCACCAGCGCGCACACCGGCCGCCGCCGGAACCGTCGGAAAATCTCCGCCGCCAGAAACAGCCGGTTGTGCCACAGCACAAACGCGACCGGCTCCGTGCCATGCCGCTCCAGGTTTGCGCGCGACTCCGCATTCAGCTCAAGGCGCAGCGTGCGCGCCCACGCGCCCAGCAGCGCCGCCAGTGGCCACAGCGCCAACCGCCGCCAGCCGCCGACCTCGTGGACAAAAATCTCCCCATCGCCCGGCGCGGCGGCGTCAGGCGGGGAGGAGGGAACATCGTCGGGCGAGGGCACGTCGCCACATTTCTCGCGCAAACCACCCCGCCCGCCAAGCGCAGACTCGCGCTCGGCGGGCGGGATGAATACACCGTTCAGATGCACAACCTGCCGCCAATCTGCCCTCATCTCCCGCCGCCCCGCGCCGGACTGGACTGGCGGACGCTGCATGTCCACCGCGAGGACGTGCGCGGCGCGGAGTTTTACCACGACTGCCTCGAATACGCCCACTCGCTCTGGCAGCGCGGCCTCGCCGCGCGTGCCATCCTTTGCCTCGACCGCGCGCTCGGGGCCGATCTGCGCGGCGGCGAGCCGATGCTGCGCGACTGGCCGCCGCCCTACGCCGCTCTCGTCTGGCTGCTGCGCCACGCCACGCCCACCGCGCTCGTCGGCAATCCCCGAGTGCATTTTCAGCACTACGCCGGCCGCCTCACCGGCCCGCGCGCCGAGGCCCGCCGCGCCCGCGCCTGGGCCTGCTGGGTCCTCACCCGCGCCGTCCTCCCGCATCTACCCGGCGATCCAAAGCACTCCGTCGTCGAGCCGACCAACAATGAAATCTTCACCGTGCTCCGCGCCCACGGCTGGCCCGGCGAGGCGGAATCGTGGCAGAATACGCTCGCCGCAACCGCCGGCCTAATATAATTCCTAATAAAACGTCGGTTCGCGCGTCTTACCTCCAAAGCCCGTTAACCCATCTCGCCTGCCATGACTTCCCTCCGCTCTCCTATGTCCTCGCGCCCTGCTCCCAGCAGGCCCGGTCCGTCGGCCAGCGGCGCAGAGCGGACCGTGCTACTCGCCGTATTTTGCTCTGTCGTCGCCAGCGCGGCGACGTGCTTCGTGATCATCCGCTTCTCGCTTGTGAACCCGGCGGCGCAAACTGCGGCGACCGTCGCATCGCTGACAACGCCCGCGCCCAGCCCGGCTCCCAAGCGGACCAAGCCTGTCGTTCCGCCCGACCAACTGATTGGCGGCAAAACCATGGATCAAATCTTGGACGAGGCCTATGAAACGGGCGTGCTCCCACCCGAGCTTATACCGGATCCTAGCGACTCCCAACGCAGATTGGAGGCTATTTACAACCAGATACCGATTAAACCAATGTCCCCCACTGCCTTTGCGATGTCGTCCGGCGGTGGCAGTGGCGTGCGCTTGCTCGCGCAGCCCCGCGCGGTGGCCTCCTCCGCGCTGGACATCGTCGGCACTGTCCTTGCGAACACCAACTATGTCGGCCCCAACAACGCCGGCGGCCATCAGGGTTTGTATAATGACCTGACACGCGTGCAAAAGGCGTCCCAAGCCGTCGCCAGCGACGATGGCTCAGACCCCGCCGCCACCGTGAAGCTAAACACCGCGCTCGCTAAGGCGCTCGACCAAGCCATCATTCGCACCGACGCCATCGCCAACCGCGCCACCGAGACGGACGCCTCGCGCCAGATCAACGCCCAGATGAACGCAGCGTTTCAGCAAATGAGAAACCAGTGACGTGGCGATACGGTCCTCGCGCCCGCGCTTGCTCACGCCGCCGTCTCCGTGAACACCCCCAGCCGGCGGTAGCGCTCGTAGCGGGCGTCGAGCAAGGTCACGACGGGCAGACCGCGCAGGTCATTGAGATGCTTTTGCAGGGCGTAGCGCAGCGCGGCGGCGGCCTGCGCGGGGTCGTGGTGCGCGCCGCCCATCGGCTCGGGCAGCACTTCGTCCACCACGCCGAGTTTCTCCAGCTCGCCGGCGGTGAGCTTGAGCGCCTCGGCGGCCTTGGGCGCGGCGGCGGCGTCTTTCCACAAAATCGCCGCACAGCCCTCGGGCGAGATGACCGAGTAGTAGCTGTTCTCAAAGATCAACACGCGGTCGGTCACGCCGATGCCGAGCGCGCCGCCTGAGCCGCCCTCGCCGACGACGACCGAGATGGTCGGCACGCGCAGGCCGGCCATCTCGCGAAGATTGGCCGCGATGGCCTCGGAGACGTGCCGCGCCTCGGACTCGATGCCGGGATAGGCGCCGGGCGTGTCAATGAACGTGAGCACGGGCAGGCCGAATTTCTCTGCGAGGCGGAAGAGGCGGTGCGCCTTGCGGTAGCCCTCGGGCTGGGGCATGCCGAAGTTGCGGGCAATCTTCTCCTTTGTCTCGCGGCCCTTGTGTTGGGCGACGATCATCACCGCATCGCCGTTGAAAAACGCCGTGCCACCGATGAGCGCGCGGTCGTCGCCAAACTGCCGGTCACCGTGCAGCTCTTGGAAGTTCTCGCAGATCAGGCCGACGTAATCGAGGGCGTAGGGCCGCCGTGGGTGGCGGGCGATCTGCACGCGTTGCCAGGCCGTGAGGTGGCCGTAGATCTCGCGCTGCGCGGACTCCTTGCGCCGCTCCAACGAGGCGAGCTTGGCGAGCGACTCGGGGGAGGGCGGGGTGGGGGACTCGAGCTGCTCCTGGCGGAGCTGCGCGAGCTGCGCGTCGAGCTCGCGGAGGGGTTTTTCGAAGTCCAGCGTGTAGGCGGCGGTCTTGTCCATTCGGTGGCGAGGCTGGGGGCGCGGCGCGGGCGTGTCAACGGGCGGAAACGGGGGGGATTGGCCAAGGTTTGGCAACCCCATCGCGCCCTGCGGGCATGGGTATTGAGTGGGCGGCTGGCCAAACGACCCATTCCTTTGGGGCGTGGGCGAGGGCACGGCCGGTGGGGCGAACCAATAGATCTGGCATGCGCCCGCGCTTGCGCGCGCGGCCGGCCCGGCTAGCATGGCCGTATGATTTTTCGTCTCCTCCCCGCCGCGATGCTCGTCCTGCTTATGGTCACCGGCTGTGCCAGCTTCGAGCGGCGAGCGCGGGAGAAACCCGCAGTCTTTGCCGCGCTCGACGCCGCCACGCAGGCCCGCCTCAAGGACGGCCGCGTCGAGATCGGTGACACGTCGGACATGGCCTACCTCGCCCTCGGTGAGCCAGGCGAGACTCGCGACCAGACGACCGTCGAGGGCACCGCGATTGTCTGGATCTACCACCGCCGCTGGCAGGAATACCGTGGCGAAGAGGTCGTCGGCTACCGCGCCGTCACCACGGCCGACCCCAAGACCGGCGCGCCCGCTGTCGCTTACGTCCCGCTCCAGCGCAGCCTCTACCAGGACCGCGAGGAGGAGCGCCTGCGCCTGACATTCAAGGATGTCAAGCTGACAGTGATAGAGCGGCCGAAGCCGTGAGACCCATACCCAATCGTTCTCGTTCTCTTACTCGTTCTCGTTCTCATTTTTGTTCCGCTTACCCTCATGTCGGCGATTCCGAGGAGAACGAGTAGGAGTAAGAGAACGAGAACGATTTTATCTGAAGAAAGCGGGAGCCCCACGCTCATTCCCGTTTCAACTCCCGCCCCATGAGCGCGGCGAGCGCGGCGGCGGGCTTTTTGCCCTCGTAAAGCACCCGGCGCATCTCGCCCAGGATCGGCGCGTCAATCCCGCGCGCGGCGCACAGCTCGGCAAACGCCCCGGTCGCACGGTGGCCCTCGACCACGGTCTTTCGCCCTGCCAGCAGCTCTGCCACTGCGCGGCCTTCGCCGAGCTTCTGCCCAAATTCGCGGTTTCGGCTCCATGCGCCGTGGCATGTCGCCACGAGGTCGCCGAACCCGCTCAGCCCGTAAAACGTCTCCGCCCGCGCGCCGAGCGCCGTGCCCACGCGCACCATCTCGGCCAAGGCGCGGGTGAGGAGCGCGGCGCGCGCGTTGTCGCCGAGTCGCAGCCCGTCGCAGCAGCCGGCGGCGATGGCATACACGTTTTTTAGGCAGCCGCCTATCTCCGCGCCCGCCACATCGTCGGTCGTGTAAATTCTCATCGCCGGCCCGCTGAGCGCCGCCTGCGCCGCCGCCAAAATTCCCTCTGCGCCCGCCACCGCCAGCACCATGGCTGTCGGCTGGCCGCGCGCGACCTCCTCCGCGTGGCTTGGTCCCGTGAGCGCGCCGGCGGTTAAATCCGGCAGCACCGCCGCGATCACCTCGCTCGGACGCAGGTGAGTGCCGGTCTCCAGCCCCTTGGCCAGGCTGAGGACGAGTTTGGGTTTCGCCGCGCCGAGGCCGGCGTGTAGCCGCCCGCAGGTTTCGCGCAACGCGAGCGACGGACACGCGAGCAGCACGATGTCCGCTTCCATCAGCACCGGCGCGAGCTCGTGGCCGAGCTGGAGGCTGGGCGGCAGCGAGACGCCGGGCAGGTAGTCGGCGTTTTCACGCCCCGAGGCCAGTGCCAGCGCCTGCTCGAACCGGCGCGGCGCGAGCGTGACCGTGTGGCCGCGCCGCGAGAGGTGGACGGCAAACGCGGTGCCCCAAGCCCCCGCGCCGAGGATGGCGAAATTCATGGCGGCAGCTTGACCACGGATTACACCGATTGGCACGGATAATTTCTGCCAGAAATGGAGCCGCGACGCCATCGAAACGTAGCGCAGGCATCCTTGCCTGACCTCCGGAAAAGCAGGCTGGAAGCCTGCGCTACTCTTCAAGCCAGCTGCGCGCGGAGCGCACGGCCCACCTCAGACTCCATCCGTGTTCATCTGTGCAATCCGTGGTTAAAAACTCCATTGCCTACGTCTCATTTCAGGAACGCCGGCACCTTCTCATTGGCTGTCATCTGCTCGAAGGTCTCGCGGGCGTTGACCAGCTCGAACGCGCCGCCGCTTACCATCACCTCGGCGGGCAGCGGGCGGGTGTTGTAGCGGCTCGCCATCGCCGCGCCATACGCGCCCGCGCTCATCAGCGCGAGGTATTCGCCCTCACCGGCTTCCTGGAGCTGCCGGCCGTGGGCGAAGCAGTCACCACTCTCACACACCGGGCCGACCACATCGGCGGTGAGCGCGGCGCGCGTGGTGTCGCGGTGTAGCGGCACGATCTCGTGGTAGCTGTCATACATCGCGGGGCGCACCAGGTCGTTCATCGCGGCGTCCACGATGAGAAAGTTTTTTCCTTCGCCGCGCTTGAGGTGCTCGACCCGCGTGAGCAGCACGCCGGCGTTGCCCACGAGGAAACGGCCCGGCTCCAGCAGGATTTTCAGCCCGAGCGGCTTGAGCAGCGGCACGAGCGCCGCACCATACGCCTCGGGCGTGATGGGCCGCTTGTCGGACGGCTGCGCGTCCCACCACTCCTGCGCGCCGCTCGCGAGCGCGTCCTGATAGACGATGCCGATGCCGCCGCCCACGGAGAAATAGGCGATGCCAAACTCCGCTTTCAGCCGCGCGACAAACGGCGCGACTTTCTCAACGGCCTCGACAAACGGCGCCACACTCGTGAGCTGCGAGCCGATGTGCATCTGCACGCCCTTGACGGAGACATGCGGCAGCTTGGCGGCGGCAGCGTAGGCGGCGGCGGCGCGGGCCAGCGGCACACCGAACTTATTGTCGCTTTTCCCCGTCGTGATCTTGGCGTGCGTGTGCGCGTCCACGTCCGGGTTTACGCGGATGGCCACCGGGGCCTTCACGCCGAGACGGCCGGCGACGTGGTTGAGTCGCGCCAGCTCGGGCTCGCTCTCGACATGGAACGAGAAGACGCCGTGCTCCAGCGCGAGCGCGATCTCGGCCTCGGTCTTGCCCACGCCGGCGAACACGCTGCGCCGCACGTCAGCTCCGGCCGCCAGCACGCGGCGGATCTCGCCGCCGCTCACGAGGTCAAACGCCGCGCCGAGGTTGGCGAAGTGCCGCAGCACGGCGAGGGAGGAGTTGGCCTTCATCGCGTAGCAGACCTGCGCGTCGAGGCCCCCGAGACCGCGCGCGAGGCGCGTGTAGTTGCCCGCCATCGTGGCGGCGGAATAGACGTAGGTCGGCGTGCCATGGAGCCGCGCGACCTCGGCAAGGTCAACGGACTCGCAGTGGAGGTTCTGGCCGATGTGTCGGAAGTGGTGCATGGAGGCGTGTGGGCTGGAGAGAGTGAGTGGGCGGAAGGGAAACGGTAGGGCAAAACTGCGGATTTTTACTCGTAAAAACCACCTCATTTTTTATGGAAATAGCATCGCCCGGGATTTGCGTGAGGACGTCGCGCGCTGCCGCCCTACGCGGGCGAGAGCGGCGGCAAGCACCGTCCCACGAAAGAGAATGAATGCCACAGAGAAAATCTGCTTGAAACCTCCGGTGCGGGCTTCAGGCATGGGGTTGTCACCATGCTTCGCGCTCTGCTCAACCGTCTTGCCCGCCGTCCGGCCGTCCGGCCGGGGCGCGTGAGCACGCGGCGGGGCGGGCCGGGGCGGATCGGGCGGGAACTGTTTGTGAGCTTTGTCGAGTCGAGCGGCGGGTTGCCGCCGCGCCGGCTGGACCGGCACGACGCGGCGCTGCGCCGCCGGCGGATCGCCCGGCGTTTTGCCGTGGTCGGGCTGACGGCGCTCGGCGCGTGGGTCGCTATCGAGAGCGCGCACGCGCTGGCGATGTTTTGAGCGGATTGGCCACTAAAAGGCGCGGGCGCTTCGACTGATTGCTAGGCCACGAAAAACACGAAGAGGCGCAAAATATCAGCCTTCAGAGACGGGCTTGGGTTTTGTCTCACCGGCAGACTTTGCATCCCTCGGGTGCCCGGCGGTGCTCATTTTTGTGACTCCTAGTGTTTTTTGTGGCCATTATATCCGCAGCTTTTTATCAATAATGCGGCGGGGGCGGCTCCGGATCGGCCTCGGATCGGGCGGGCATGTCAGAGCGGGCGGCGGAGGCGGCGCGCAGGGCGGTCAGTTCGCGGCGCAGGCGAGCGAAGGCATCGTGCAGCGCGAGCATCTCCTTGTCCTGCGCGGTCACATGGCGCTCCAGCCAGGCGAGGCGTTCCTCCAAGCCCACGCGGTCGGGCAGAGGATCATTTTTTTCGCTCGGCATGGGGCGGCGTTTTCGGCGTGGCGGCGGCGCGAAATTTTTCGATCTCGGGCACCACGACGCGCTGGTAGCAGTCGGGGCAGACGGAGTGGCTGAAATCCGTGCCGGTGCGTTGGTTGATGTAACCCTCAATCTGCTGCCAGTAGTTCTGGTCGTCGCGGACTTTTTTGCAGTAGCCGCAGATGGGGAGAAACGCCTCCAGCTGGCTGACCTGCGTGGCGAAGCGCAGGATGCGCTCGGCGACGCGTAGACGCATCCAAATCTCCTGCACGTCGAGCGGTTTGGTGAGAAAGTCGTCCACGCCGGCCTCGATGGCCTCGCGTTGATTGTCGTCGCTGGGGCTTTTGCCGGTGAGCAGGATGAAATAGACGTAGTCCTCACCCACGCGCCCGCGCACGGCGCGGCAGAGGCCGAGACCGTCTAGCTCGGGCATCATCCAATCGCTCACGATAACTCGCACCGGATCGGACTCCAGTTTTTTCAGTGCCGCCGCACCGTCGTCGGCCTCGACCGTGTCGTGGCCGAGCTTGCGTAACGCCTGCCGGAGGACGGCGCGGGCGACGGGGTCGTCTTCGGCGATGAGGATTTTCACGGGCGGGGCGGGTTGGCGGCGAAACCGTGGCGGGGCCGAGAGTGGGCCGCAAGCGTGTTTCGCTCAGCCCAGCAAACCGCGCAAGTCGGCGGGAGTCGTCACGGGTGCCTGGCAGGTGAAGTTCTCGCAGACGTAAGCGGTGGCGTGGCCGTCGCGCGGGGTCATAGCGGCGGTCCATGGCAGCGCGTCGGCGTCGGCGCGGACGAGCGCGCGGCGCGGGCCGGGGCGTTCGCAGGCGACAGCGGCAAGCGCCTGGAATTCCGGCGAGGCAGGGTCACCGGCTAGGACGATCTGACGCGGCGGCTCCAAGGCGCGCTCGATGGCGCAGAGCAGCTCGGGCAGGGCGTGCGGGGTTTGTGACCAACGCGGACGCAGTGACTCGATGGTGCGGAGCGCGCGGGCGCGCGCCGCATCATCGTGAAAAATCGCGGCAAACCGCAGCAAGCTGGCGGCGGCGAGGGAGTTGGGCGACGGCTCCGCGCCATCGTGGTCCTCCTTGAGGCGGAGCACGATGTCGGCCGCGCCGGCGGCGGAGTTGAAATAGCCGCCGGCCGCGTCGTCCCAGAACAGTTGATCCATGGTCGCCTGCAAGCGCCTCGCCCAGCGGAGCCACCGCACGTCGAAGGTGGCCTCGTAAAGTTCGAGCAGCCCGGCCACGAGGAACGCGTAATCCTCCGCGAAGCCTTCGCTCGCGCCGCGCCCATCTCGCCAGCAGCGGAAGAGCACTCCGCGGGCGTCGTCCCACAGCTCGCGTTGCAGAAATTCCGCCGCACGCCCGGCGGCCGCGAGATAAAGCGCGCGCTGATCCGAGAGGCAGCCGGCGGGCGACACCGCGCCGCGCGCGAGCGCGGAGAGCATCAGTCCGTTCCACGCGGCGATAATCTTGTCGTCGAGGTGCGGCCGGGGCCGCCTGGCGCGCGTGGTGCGGAGGCGGTCGAGCGCGGTTGCGAGCGTCTCTACGGCCGCCCCGGTCGTGAGCCCGAGACGGCGAGCGGTGTCGGCCAATGGACGCTGCTGCGCGAGAATATTTTTACCGGTGAAATCACCGTGCGGGTCGAGGTGCGCGGGGACGTTGCCTTCAAGTCTGGCGCCGAAGTGCGAGCAGAAAAACTCCGCGTCCGCGCCGAGCACGGCAGTCAGCTCGGCGTGGGTCCAGACGTAGAACGCGCCTTCGACTTTCGGGGCATGGGCATCGTGCCCATGATTCGGCAAGGCCACGGGCAGGATGCCCGTGCCGCTCAGAGCGGCCAGCGCACTGTCGGCGTCCTCCGCCGAGTAGAAGCCGCCGGCCGGATGCGCGAGGTCGCGCAGCGCGTAGTCGACGATGCCTCGCGCCACCCACGCAAAGCGCTCGTCACCGGTGGCGAGGTGCGCGTCGAGGCAGTTCACGGCGATCTGCGCCTGGTCATAGAGCATCTTCTCGAAGTGCGGGACGAGCCACGCGTCGTCCACGGCGTAGCGGTGGAAGCCGCCGCCCACCTGGTCGTGGACGCCGCCCTGCGCCATCTTTTGCAGCGTGGACGCCGCCATCTTCACGGCCTCGCGGCCGAGGTCGGAGTCCGCGCCTTGGAGGGCGGCGATGCGGAAAAGAAAGTTGAGGTTGGCCGGGCGGGGGAACTTCGGCGCGCCCGCGAAGTCGCCGCGCGCTGGGTCGAAACTCTCGTAGAGCGACTGGAAACAAAGCTCGAACGCCCCGCCCGCGCTCTCGAACAGTCGCGCCTCGGTCGGGGCACCGCCCTCCGCAGGAGCGGCAGGCGCGGCGTGGCCGCGCAAGGTGGCCAACACGCGCTCGGCCTCGGCGGCGAATTTTCCTCGGTCGGCCGACCAGCCGGCGGCGATGGTGCGGAGGATCGAGGGAAAGCCCGGCCGCCCGTGGCGGTCCTCGGGGGGGAAATAGGTGCCGCCGTGAAACGGCTTCAGCTCGGGCGTGAGCCACGCACTGAGCGGCCAGCCGCCGTGGCCGGTGAGCGCCTGCACATAGGTCATGTAAACACGGTCCACGTCGGGCCGCTCCTCGCGGTCCACCTTCACGGGGATGAAATGCGTGTTGAGGAGCGCGGCGACCTCGGCGTTCTCAAACGACTCGTGCGCCATGACGTGGCACCAGTGGCAGGTCGAATAGCCGATGCTCAGGAAAATCGGCTTCTGCTCGGCGCGCGCCTTGGCAAACGCGGCCTCGCCCCACGGCAGCCACGCGACGGGGTTGTCGGCGTGCTGGAGGAGGTAGGGGGATTTTTCGTGCGCGAGGGCGTTGGGCATGGAGAAGAAAAACTGGATGGGAGCGAAGACGCGAGGACGCAACGCGGCCTTGGGATCATCGCCATCTGGTTATGAACCTGACGCCCGTCACCCAAAAGTAACAATGCGTAATGTCGCAAATCTTGCCGTGCGGCTGGCAGGAATCATGCGTAAGCCCTTGCATTTGTCCGACGAACCAAAACCGAAATCAGCCGCGCCGCCGTTCGCACCCAATGTTCTCGCCGGGGCGATCTG
>CAIPZZ010000143.1 GCA_903869665.1 uncultured Opitutia bacterium
GCCCGGGCTCGCGTGGCCAAACTCAAAGAGGAACAATTTCTCCTCAAAGAGGGGATCGGTCTGCAGCTCAAAGATGTGTTCCTCGGCCTGGTCGCCGCGCAGAAGTCCGAACGCGCCACTCTGGAAGCGATGACCGCGGCGCAGGAAAACCGCGATCTGAACACCCGCGCCTACCAGAACGAATTGGTCGAGACCGAAAAAATGATCCGCGCCCAGTTGATGGAAGCGTTGATGTCGGCCCAGCATTACAAGACCCGCTACGACCTCGTGGCCCTGCGGTCCCGCCTCAATGTGCTCGCGGGCACCGCGATCGCGGAAAAGCTCGCCGGGCGATGACGGGAGCAGGCGCACACGGAGCGCGCCGGGCCGCCCGGATCGCGCCAGGGATCCGCCGCGGCGGTTCGTGGACAGTCTGCGCGGTGGTGGCGACCGTGGTCGGCCTAGCGCTGCACTTTGCCCACAAAATTGCGATGACACATTGCATCAAGAAAATCCTGACGCCGCGGCGCGTTGGAGCCGGATGGTATAGACCATGGCCTCGAACTTTATATATCCCCGCCAGAGGCACTCGAACCCCGGAGGGCCGTCGCATTTGCGTTTCAGATAACCGCCGAGTTGAGCGATGCTGGTTACGGCTGCACCCAACGAGAGTTTTTTTTTGATCCGGCGAGCAGGGCCAGCACCTCGCACTCGCACGCGTCGAAGACCAGCGCTGCCGGCAGGCCAGGGACTTCCCGGCCCAACAAGCCGAGCAGCATGATCCGCCAGGCAATCACCGCGTCGAGGGCGATGGCCCGCAGGAGCGTGGCCGCGTCGTGGTGTTGATGTTCCAGAATCTTACAGCCGCTCTTGAGCACGCGGTGCCACTCCTCGATGCGCCAGCGCCGGCAATACCAGCGCAGGCACAGGAGCGCCTGCTTGCGCGAGGCCACCGGCACGGTGGTCAACAACACCCAGTGCACCGCGGTGGCATCCGGCGGCGGATTTTTCTCGTGCAGATGAATCGCCCACGCCCGCAGGGGCGGGCGGCCGCGCAACGTCGGCGTCTGCGGGGCGAGCAACGCCACCTCTTTATAGCGCAGTTCCACCTCAGCCGCGCGGGCGGGCAGGCCGGGCCGGCCCGGCGCGGAGGGCTTGCCTAGATGTTCGCGCTGTCGGGGCACGGCGATCTTCACGGTGGCGGCCAGGGGCGCGCCGGCCAGTTCGGCGAAGAGTTTCGCGTCGGTGCCCTCCAGTTTGCGATCGTGCTGGGCCCGCACCAACAGGTGGGCCTCGGCGCCGCCGGGCTGGCGCCGCCGCCAGTCGAACAGCTCGAAGAAGTCGCCTTCGCGGTCCGTGACGTTGATGACGCGGGTGCCGGGCAGCAGGGTCGCGATGTGATTGGCATCCTGATACGCCTCGATCCAGCGGAAGGACTCCTTCTGCTCGATGGGGCGTTGCGGATCCTGGCCTTGGGCCGAGGCGGGCGCATAGCCGTGTACCCGCACCACGCCCAGGGGCAGCCCGTCGTCGGCCGCGACCGCCAGCGAGCTGTGCAGGTTGAGGCTGCGGGTCGTAGCCGTGGTCTGGTTGGCTTTGGTCTCGCCCAGACCTTGGCAGCGGGGGCGGCTGGAGTAGTTCAACTCGCAGGTGTCCTGGATGACCAGCACGGTCGGGTGCGCTTTGCAGCGGCGCAGCGTCTGGGTGCGGTGGGTCTGGAGCAGGTTGGGCACCGTCAACTCCGGCCGGTCGTTGCGCAGCAACCGGTAACACGCCTTCGCCTGGTGGGCATCGCCGCCGGCCGCCGCGGTATGCGAGGCCCCGGGCTGCGCGGCCTCCGCGGTGACGATCGTGACCAGCCGGCGGGTGAGCCGCTTGTCGCCGAGTTCGCACGCGCCGAACTCCTGTTCGGCCCAGCTGTCGCCCTCAAGACCGTGCTGCGGCGCGAGCGCCGTCCAGGGGAAACGTTCGACGCCGAGCCGCGTTGCGAGATCGGTGACCAACGCATAGAGATAAACGTCCTTGCGGGTCTTGCCGGCGTCACGGGCGCCGTTACGCCCGCGACCCTTGGTCTGGCCGACCTTGAGCCAGTTGGCCGCCTGGTAGCAGGTGCCCGCATACGCGGTGGGATCCACGAAGCTCTCCATCAGCCACGGACGCAGTCCGTAGCGGCGTTCGAAGTCGGCGCCGATGCGGCGGGCGCACAGGCCCAGCACATGCGAAGCCAGATTGGGACAGCGCGGACCGGGCCGGAGGAGAAAACGGGTCATGTTGATGACCCGCGGCAGATGCGTGGTGCGCTGGGCCGCGTTCCAGCCGAGGTGCGTGTCCCGCGCCTCCAAATACAACGCCGCGCTGCCGAAGCCGATGCCGCCGAGCCAACCGTGCTCGGAACGGAGCAGGTAGCGGAATTGACGGCCGACCAGCCGGGCGTCGTGCAAGGGGTGTTCCCGCACCATCAGTTCGTTCCAAATGAGCAGCTGTTCGGGCGTGGCGACCTCAAGCAGTTCCAGCTTGGTGAACTGCTCGAGTTGCGCGGGCACGTCGCGCGCGGGCGGGACGCCCTTGGGCAAACGAGCCGGAGCGTTGGTCCACGACCGCGGGTCTGGGATCCGCGAGGGCGGCAGCGTCCAATGGCCTTCGGCTTCAAGGTCCCGCAGGGCCTTGGCCATGGTGCCGATCTGCCAGTCGCCTTTCGGGTCGCGCAACTCGAGGCGTTGGCAGAGTTGTTGGGCCAGTTGGGTGCGCGTCGGGGTCGGCTGCGCCCCGAGCAAGTGGTGCACAAGAGCAATAGTATCGGTCTGGGCCAGGCGTTGTTTGATCGGGAGGGCGGAGGTCATGCCCAACGTCGCTATATCAAAAACACGACCATGTCCCGTCTTTTCTTAAGGGCAAAGTGCAGGGCTAGGGGGCGCGGCGGAGTTTGAGATAGGCCTCGGCGTAGCGGCGGCCAAACTCGCGGTAGGACTCGGAAGCGAAATGCACTTTGTCGCCTTTGTCCTTCAATCCCTCGGC
>CAIPZZ010000144.1 GCA_903869665.1 uncultured Opitutia bacterium
AGCCCTGCCGCGCTCAATGCGCCAAACGGGTTCTGCCCGAGACCCGCGCCGCCGTCGGTGGAAATTTTGCCGCCCGCACTCATGCCGCGCTTGCGGGTTTGGTGGTCGCCGTCTCGCGTCCGCCGCAGCCACCGGGCGGGGTCTGGCCGCCGGGGCCGCCGCCGTCGAGGAAGGCCAGCGCCTTGGCATAGCTGCGACGCTCCAGGAAGTGCGCAAGCTGCGGGTGCAGCGCTCCGCGCGGCGCCGCCGCCAGCAGGCCGTCGAGCCGCGTCAGGCCGGCGGTGATAGCCGGGCCGTCGGCCGCGTTGATCGCCGCGAGCAGCGCGGCCAGGGCGTCTTTGATTTGGGTTTCCACGGGTTGGGACGCGAATAAGGCCGGATTTTTCCAGGAGGCCAGACGTTTAGCGTGCCGGTTGATTGCTGCCTAGCTCTTATGTGAAACTAAAATGGTCGAAGCTCATCAGGCAATGGCAACGACTTCGGGGCATCACCCGCCATTCCGTAAACCTCGATACCACCAAGAACTCCATTCTTCTCATATACGAAAATGCCGCTCAAATTCTCCTCAGTGCCGAACACGAAATCTGCAATGGGATGGATTCCAACCGGCGGTTCTGGCTGCCCCTTAATCTTGAGTTTGATACTGGCACAACCGCAAGAACACCGCCAAGACGTGACTTGGGCCTGCTCCAGTTGCGGCAGAAAAGTGACGGCCTCGGGTTCGCCGTGCTCAAGCATCCATCGGATGAGATGCTTCTCTGCATCTGTCATGGGTCTGTCCATAGAGTCACGGTCCTTTTGCTACCGTTTTCCGTCAACAAAAACTCAAAAAGCTCTATTACCCCCCTTAATCCCCGCCCCACCGCCCCTTAAGCCCCCCTGCAATCCCGCCCCCTCCCCCGCCCCCTCCCGGAACGCGCTTGAGTTCTCCCCCGGTTTCCGCACAGTGGCGCGTTTCCCGCCCCGGAGCGCCCTGACTGTCAGCCACGACCGTCTTCGCGCGCCGGCGGGTTTTCCTTCCCGCCATGTCCTCCCTTTCCCTTCCCGCCCACGCCAACGCCGCCGTCATCGAGGCGGCCTACGCCGCCTGGCTCGACAACCCCGACGCCGTGGACCCGACGTGGCGCGCGTTCTTCCAAGGCTTCGCCCTCGGCAGCAACGGCGCGTCGTTGAGCGATGCCCTCGCCACCTCCTCCGCGTCCGGCGGAGCCGTCAACGTCCTCGACAGCAGCAAGCAGGCGCAGGTGCTGCGCTTGATCAACGCCTACCGCGCCCACGGCCACCTGCAGGCGCACCTCAATCCACTCGGCGAGCCGCCGGCACCGGAGCCGCGCCTGTCCATCGCGCACTTCGGGCTGACGGAGGCCGATCTCGATGAATCCTTCGCCGTCGGCAACTACAAGGACGGCGGCCAGATGAAGCTGCGCGCCCTGCTCGCCGCGCTCAACGAGACCTACTGCGGCCACATCGGCGTCGAATATTTCCACGTGCAGGACGGCGAGGCGCGCGAGTGGCTCCAGTCGCGCATGGAGGCCGCGCAGAACCGCCCGAGCTTCACCACCGCGCAGAAAATCCGCATCCTCCGCCGCGTCCAC
This sequence comes from uncultured Opitutia bacterium, assembly GCA_903869665.1. Lineage (GTDB taxonomy): Bacteria > Verrucomicrobiota > Verrucomicrobiia > Opitutales > Opitutaceae > CAIYUN01. The sequence continues at coordinate 1,596 of CAIPZZ010000144.1, forward strand.
AAGGCCGAGCTGTTCGAGAAGTTCCTCCACACCCGCTTTGTCGGCCAGAAACGCTTCTCGCTGGAGGGCGGTGAGACGATGATCGCGGCGTTTGACGCCATGATCGAGCACTGCCCCGACCTCGGCGTCGAGGAGATCGTCATGGGCATGGCCCACCGCGGCCGCCTGAGCGTGCTGACCAACATTCTCCGCAAGCCGTTCGAGGTGTTGTTTGAGCAGTTTTCCGAAAACTATCTTCCGCACGCCGTGGGCGGCGACGGCGACGTGAAATACCATCTCGGCTACGAGGCGGAGCTCACGACCCAGTCCGGCGGCAAGGTCGAGGTGCGCCTCGCGGCCAACCCCTCGCACCTCGAGATCGTCAATCCCGTCGTCGAGGGCAAGGCCCGCGCCCGCCAGCGCATCCGGGGCGACACCGAGCGCCGCCGCGTGTGCCCGTTCCTCATCCACGGCGACGCCGCCGTGGCCGGCCAAGGTGTGGTCGCCGAGACGCTCAACTTCTCCCAACTCCCCGGCTACCGCACGGGCGGCACGGTGCATTTCGTCATCAACAACCAGATCGGCTTCACCACCGACCCAGACGACTCGCGCTCCACGCGCTACTGCACCGACATCGCCAAGATGGTCGAGGCGCCGATCTTCCATGTGAACGGCGACGACCCCGAGGCCGTGTGCTACGTCACCCGCCTCGCGCTGGAGTTCCGCGTGAAATTCGGCCGCGACGTGTTCGTGGACATGTTCTGCTATCGCAAGCACGGCCACAACGAGACGGACGAGCCTGCCTTCACCCAGCCCACGCTCTACCGGAAAATCGCCGCGCATCCGCAGGTCTCCGCCCTCTACACCGAGCGCCTGCTCGCGGACGGCGTGATTGACGCCGCCGGGGCTGAGGCGATCAAAGTGGAATACTCCAAGGCGATGGATGAATCGCTGGCCAAGGCCAAGGCCGCCGAGGCCGCGCGCCTCGCCGCCGGCGACCCGGCCGACGCCTTCCGTGGCTCGACCGCCGTCTTCCAGCCCGGCTACCGCCACACGCCCGTGCAGACGGCGGTGTCGCGCGAGCTGGTGGACAAAGTCGTCGCCGGCCTCACGACGCTGCCGGCGGACTTCAAGCCCAATCCGAAAATCAAGCGGTTCATTGATGCGCGCGTCGCCGCGCACCGCGACAACGGCGCGATTGACTGGGGCTTCGGCGAGGCGCTGGCGTTTGGCACGCTGTTGATGGAAGGCACGCCGGTTCGCGTCAGCGGCCAAGACTGCGAGCGCGGGACGTTCAGCCACCGCCACGCCGTGCTGCACGACGCCGACGACCGCCTCGAATACACGCCGCTGCAAAACCTCGGCGAAGGCCAGGCGCGCTTCTGCGTCTATAACTCGCTGCTTTCCGAAAGCGCCGTGCTCGGCTTCGACTACGGCTACTCGCTCGACTACCCCAAGATGCTCTGCATCTGGGAGGCGCAGTTCGGCGATTTCGCCAACGGCGCGCAGGTGATCATTGACCAGTTCCTCGCCGCCGGGGAGTCGAAGTGGCAGCGCACCAGCGGCATCACGTTGCTGCTGCCGCACGGCTACGAGGGCCAGGGACCGGAGCACTCCTCCGCGCGTCTGGAGCGTTTCCTCCAGCTCTGCGCCGAAGGTAACTACCAGGTCGCCAATCTCACCACGCCCGCCCAGCTCTTCCACGCGCTGCGCCGGCAGATGAAGCGCGAGTTCCTCAAGCCGCTCGTCATCATGTCGCCTAAGTCGCTGCTCCGCCATCCGGCGGCCGTTTCGCGGCTCGACGACTTCACCGGCGGCTATTTCCAGGAAGTCCTCGACGACCCGAACTACGCCACAACGCTCGGCACCAAGCCGCCGTTCGCGCCCGCCGCCGCTCCGGCCGCTGGCCAGCGCGACGCGAAGTCCGCGACCCGCATCATTCTATGCTCCGGCAAGGTCTATTACGATCTCGCCGCCCACTGCGCCGCACAGAAGTTCACCGAGACGGCCATCGTGCGCGTCGAGCAGCTTTATCCGTTGCATCGCAACCGCCTCTCCGCCATCGCCGACGCCTACAGCCGCGACGCCCGGCTCGTCTGGTGCCAAGAGGAGCCGCAGAACATGGGCGCATGGAGCTTTATCGCCCCGCAGCTGGAGGAAATCTTCGGCCGCAAGCCCATCTACGCCGGCCGCCGCGCCGCCTCCTCCCCCGCCGTCGGCGCGCTCGAACGCCATAAGATCGAACTCAAGGCGTTCCTGCAGGATGCATTTAATCTCTGATCTGCCGCACAA
>CAIPZZ010000145.1 GCA_903869665.1 uncultured Opitutia bacterium
GCACCCAGAACAGCCTGTCGTCCTACAATGTCGTAAACTCGCCCTATGCCACGTTGTCGGCCCAGCAGGGTGCCGACAAGCGCGCGGCGTTGGAGAAGCTGCGCCGCGCCATCCGGGCCGCCGCGCCGGGAGCAGAAGAGTGCATCAACTACGGCGTGCCGGCGTTTCGGCTCGACGGAAAGATGCTCGTGGCGTTTGGCGCGGGCGCGCGGCACTGCGCGTTCTACCCCGGGGCATTCCCCATCGCCACGCATCAGGCCGCGCTCAAGGCCTACGACACCAGCAAGGGCACCATCCGCTTTCCGTCCGACCATCCCCTGCCGGTCACGCTGGTGCGCAAGCTGGTCAAGTCCCGGCTCGCGCAGCACGCGGCCGGCATCGCTGCGCCCTCTCGCAAGCCGAGGGCGAAATGATTCTTGCCTGCCAAGGTTCGTTTTCCAGATTTGGCAACGTGAACTCCTCTCCCGCAGTTGTTCAATCACGGGCTAGGCTGTTTCTCCCCTCTATGGACTTCAAAGAAGCTAAACCGAAAAACGACCCGAAGCTCGGCGGTTGGAAACCCGAAATGCTTCACGGCGGAATCAGTGTTCTCGTGGACTATCAGAACGCCCGAAAACTCGGCTACTATGAGAGTTCATCCGACCGTCGCACCCTCGCACGTCGAGTTGAGTTGCCTGAGTGGGTTGACGCCCAGCTTTCGCAGTCACCGCTCCTCCCTGCGCTCCAAGCAGGCCGGATTCGCATTCCTGCCGAACACTCCAAAGAGCGCCAAGGCCACATCTTTTGGAACCCGCGTCACTACGGTATTCATCACCCCGCAGTCGGTGTTGATCATGAGATTTATGAGGGCTGGGTCACAGTGTCCGCGTGCGAGGAATTGATTTTTGTGGTTTATCGCTTCGGCAAGATCGAACTGGAGCGGTGGCGCATCTCGAAGCAGCAGTTTGTTTCGTCGCACATTCGCGTCCAGACATCAGCCGCTTTTGTGGCTCAGATGATGATTCCCGTCACACTTCTCGAAGCGGGAGGTGCGACTGCTGGCCCATCGCAGTCCTTCAACAATCCTTTCGCCAAGCTCAAATGAGCGATGTGGAGTAGCGCAAAATTTTGCCGTGAGCCTCAAATTTTCCCGGCCTTCCGCGACTCGACCATCCGGTAAAAATCTGTGAACAGCGGGTCGGCGTCGTTCGGGCCGGGGGCGGCCTCGGGGTGGTATTGCACGCTGAAAATCGGCAGCTCCTTGTGCCGCAGGCCTTCGACCGTGCCGTCGTTGAGGTTGACCTCGGTGACGATCGCGCCGGTTTTTTCGAGCGACTTCGGGTCGGTCGCGAAGCCGTGGTTTTGCGCGGTGATGGAGACTTTGCCGGTCTCCAGGTTTTTCACGGGCTGGTTGCCGCCGCGGTGGCCGAACTTGAGCTTGAAGGTCGAGCCGCCAAGCGCGTGTGTGAGCATCTGGTGGCCGAGACAGATGCCGAAGATGGGAAACTCGGGCAGGAGCGCGGTGACGGTCGCGTGGATGTAGGGGAGCGCGGCGGGGTCGCCGGGGCCGTTGGAGAGGAAGACGCCGTCGGGCTTATGCTCGCGCACCTGCGCGGCGGTGGCGGTGGCGGGAAACACCTGCACCTCAAAGCCGTGGTTCACGAGCTTGCGGAAGATGGTGTGCTTCGCGCCGTAGTGAAACGCGGCGACGCGGAAGGTCTTCGCAGGTCGGACGAGCGTGCCGCAGGTGGTGCCGACGGGGAGGTAGGCGGCGTTGTGGTTGGCGGGATCGTCGGCGCGCCAGAGGTAGGGGGCGGCGCAGGTGGTATCCTTGACGTAGTCGGCGCCAGCCATGTCGCGCCAGCCGCGCGCACGGGCCACGGCGTCGGCATCGGAGATGGGCAGCGTGGAGAGGCAGCATTTCAGCGCGCCGGTCACGCGGAGCTTCTTGGTGAGCGCGCGGGTGTCCACGCCGCTGATGCCGGGGATGCCGTGGCGGGCGAGGTAGTCGCCGAGGGAGAGCGTGCTGCGCCAGTTGCTGACGACGGGGGATAGCTCGCGAACGACGAAGCCGCTGGCCTTGGGCGCGGCGGCCTCGGTGTCCTCGTCGTTGACGCCGGTGTTGCCGATCTGCACGGCGGTCATGGTGACGATCTGGCCGAAATACGACGGGTCAGTCAGGATCTCCTGATAGCCGGTCATCGAGGTGTTGAACACACACTCGCCGGCGACGGTGGCGGCGGCCCCGAAGGCCCGTCCGTGGAGGACGGTGCCGTCTTCAAGCGCGAGAACTGCGGGCTGGGCGGTGGACATCAAAGCGGAACGAAAAGGCGACGCGGGCAGCGTGCCAAGTGGTTTCGTGCGGCAACCGGGGATTTTCAGCGCACGGGCTAGGGTGGCCGCCGGGCGAGCAGACCGTTTTTCGCCGGTTGGGCGGCGAAGGCGCGACTGCGCTGGCTTGGCCTTTACGGAAGCGTCAGCGCCACCGGATTGAGCCCCGAGCCGAGGCGGGCCACGCGCTCGAGCCCCGCGCCCTTTGCCAGCGGCTCCGGCGAGGATGGGCGGGGAAAAATTTCCGACGCCTGCGCGCTCCAATCCTCCGCCAGATTGCCGACAAACGTGCCGCCCGAATAATATTCCCCTTGGCTCCCGAGCGCCTCCGGCGACCACGGCGTGCCGCCCGCGATTTCATGCTGGGTGACGAGCGGGGAATCTGCGTCCGTCCAGATGTGGCCGGGCACACGACCGACGGCGAGATCTTGGCGGATCATGCGGAACGCGGTAACCGTCAACAAAATCACTCCGGCGGCGGCCAGTGCGCCGACGGCGAGAATGGATTTCGCGCCCAGCTCCACCCGACGTTGGGAAAGCGAGCGACGCCGGTCGGCGGGCTGGCTGGCGGGCGGCTCGTCGAGTTTCAGGGCTGCGGC
>CAIPZZ010000146.1 GCA_903869665.1 uncultured Opitutia bacterium
GATCACGCCCCCGCCCAATCTCGATGCAGACAATCTCCCCATAGGCTGGCCATGGCCCGCCCACGCCACGCGCTCACGGCCCGACGCGGAACAGATAAACCCCCGGCGGCAGCCGTTCCCCCACCCTCGCGCCCCGCGCCAGCCGCTCGCGAAAATAATCGTCCACCTTCGCCGAGCCCGAGCCGATCCTAACCACCAGCCCACCGCCGGACAGCCCAGCCGGGCCGACCGTCCCGATCAGTTCCAGCGGCTGCCAGCCGCCCTTCGGTGCGTCGGCCTCCTCGGTCGGCGGCAGCTCGAGCGACCAGACCACCCGGCCACTGCCCGCCGCTACCGCCTCGACTTGCGCAAGCCGTTTGGCCAATGGCGGGAAATTTCCGTCCGCCCGACCGATGGCCAGCGGCGCGTCGGCCTTATCCGTGAGCTCCAGTCCTTCTATCGGACCGGCTGGCACGCCGGCCGACCCCGTGAGCCGCCCCAGATCCAGTCCCGCCAACGCGTCGAAGACCGGGGTAAACTCCGCGCCCAGCGCCGGTGCCCCGGGCCGCGCAGCGACCGCCCGTCCGAGCGTCCGGCCCTGCCCCGCCAAATACAGCGACGAGGGATCCAGCATCTCCCGTCCTTCCGTCGGCACCAGCGTGAGCGTTAGGGCGGCACCGGACAGGTGCGCCGGCTCCGGCACGGCCGGCAATCGCATCCCGGCCAGTGCTGCGGCGAGCGCCACCGCTACAGGCACCGTCGCCCACCACGGAAATTTTCCGCCCGCCCTCATGGCGGGCCGACGGGTGCGCGGCTCTCCGCCGGCTGCGCGGCCATCTGCACATGGGCGAAGCCCGCATCGCCCGCCTGCCGCGCGATCTCGGTCAAGCTGGAGAACGGCAACGTCGCGTCGGCGAACACGAGCAGGGTCTGCCCCGGCCGCCCCGCCGCCTGTTTTTTCAGCCATGGTTCCAGCCCCGCGAGCGACATCACGCCGCCGTTGGCGAACACCATGTCGGCGTTGCGCACCGTGATGACGGTGTCGGCGGCCCTCGCCCCGGCGACCGCGCCCGGCGCGGACGGCAGCCGAACCTCGATGCCCGGCGCGAGCACGAAGCGCGACCCGAAGAACACAAAAAACAGCGCGAGCACCCCCACGTTCACAAAGAAGAGCGCGTCCTCCCCCGCCGGGGCCGGCCGCAAGCGTGAGGCGAGGTCGAGCGGGCGAGTGATCATGACGCGCCCTCCCCCTTTTCCTCCCCGGCCGCCACCGCGCGGTAATCTGTGAGCAGGTAACGCATGACCTCGTTGGCCGCCCACTCGATGTCGCGCACGATCGCGCGCACGCGCCCGGCGAGAAAATGCTGCGCCAGCCGCGCGGGGATCGCCACCGCCAGCCCGCCCGCCGCGCTGATGAGCGCCGGTAGCATCCCGTCCGCCAGCCGTGCGCCCGTAGCATATTCGCCCGTGCCGGCGGAGAACGCCCGGAACGTCGCCGCCATCCCCAGCACCGTGCCGAGCAGCCCGAGGAGCGGCGCGACCTGCGCGATGGCCGCGATGCCGCCCAGCCGCCGCTCCAGCGCGGGCAGCTCGAGGATCGCCGCCTCCTGCACCGCGTGCCGCATCCGCGTCTCGTCGTCGTGCGCGTGCAGCAGCGCAGCCTTCACGGTGGCCGCCACCGGACCAGGCGTCTCCTCGCACAGCGTCAGCGCCTCGACGAGGCGGCGCTTGGCGAGCGTGTTCTTGATGCCGTCCACAAACTCCTTCGCGCGGATCTGCGCGCGGTGCAGATAAAGGACGCGCTCCACCACCAGCGCTGCCAGCCCGGCCGCCATGAGCAGCAGGAGCCATGTCGCCGGCCCACCGGCCGTGAGCAGACTGGTGGCGAGCAGCGGGGCGGTGGGGATGACGGGAATCACAGGGGTGGGTTTAGCATTTTCTCCTTGGGGCGCAAACGTCGAAAACACATGGGTGTCATTTCTGCGGCGGCGCGGACGGCAGGTTGAGCCGGGCGATGAGCGCGAGCACGTTCAACGACTGCTCCTGGCGGCCCTCGGCGGCGAGCTGCGCGGCGTAGTAGTTCAGGGCCTTGTCGAGCCAGTGGCGTCCCTTAGCGCCTAGCGCAGGGGGGGGCGTCGCGCCGGGCCGGCCAGCCGCCAGATAGGGGTCGGCCAGCGCCTGCCAAGTCTCCACCGCGCGCACCTTGTCGCCGTGCTCGGCCAGTAGCACGCCGAGCTTGCAGCCTGCCTCCACCCGCAGGTCCGGCGACACGCCGGCCAGCCCCTGCAGCCGGAGGTAGCCGGACAGCGCGGCATCGAAGTGCTTGTCGCCGTCGGGCGCGAGCCTCTGCGCGGCGTGCGTGTCGGCCAGCGCGAGCTCGGCCTCGCGCACCCCTAGGTGCGTGGCGAAATCGCGCCGCAACAGGTCGTAGATCAGCTCCGCCTTCGGAAACTGTCCGAGCTCGCTCAGCAGGCGGCCCTGCTCCATCCATGCCGGAAACACGAGGTCGCTCCCGGCGTATTTTTGGTTGCCCAGCAGCCGATCCAGGATGTCCAGGGCCTGTTTCAGGTTCTCCGGCTGCCCACGCTGCGCCTCCAGATCCGCCCAGCGGAATAGAGCCAGGGGCGCGTAAGGCAGGCGGTCGGGAAACTTGTCGGCCAGTTGCTGCAGGAGTGTCTCAGCCTCCACGAGTTTCTGGCCGGTGCCCGGCCGCGCTTGGTGCTCGGCCTCCTCCAGAAACGAGTCCATCGCCGCGTTGGATTCCGGGTAATCCTTGCGTAATTGCCGCAGCGTCTCCAGCGCGGCGGTCTCGTGCTCCTGCTTCGCCTCC
>CAIPZZ010000147.1 GCA_903869665.1 uncultured Opitutia bacterium
ACCATGCACCCGGCCCTGTCGCAGTTGGAACACCGACCTTGGCCGCTGCCGGACAGGCCGTGGCGCTGGCGGCAGTCGTGGCATGATTTGCTGTTTGCGCACTGGCCTATCCCGGCTGCCGTGCTTCGTCCGCTCGTGCCCACCGGGCTCACGGTGCAGGAGTGTCGCGGGACTTCGTGGATCGGGCTCGTTCCTTTCCGCATGACCGGCATCATGCGCCGAGGGCTGCCCGACCTGCCGTGGGTGTCGGCCTTTCCTGAGCTGAATGTGCGTCTCTACGTCGAGCGCGACGGTCGGCCCGGCGTGTGGTTCCTGAGCCTCGACGCGGCCAACCCGCTCGCGGTGTGGGCGGCGCGGCGGTTCTTTCATCTGCCCTACTACTGGGCGAAGATGTCCGTCACCGCCGAGGGCGAAGGCCTCCGCTACGCGTCGCAGCGGACCGGGGCGGAGTTGGCCGGCACCTATCGGCCGACCGGGGCGGTGTATCGCGCGGCGGCCGGCTCGCTCGAACACTGGCTGACCGAGCGGTATTGCCTCTACGCCCGCGCGCCCGACGGCTCCCTCTGGCGCAACGACATTCACCACGCCCCATGGCCGCTGCAACCGGCGGAGGCGAACCTCACGCGCAACACGATGTTCGCTTCGCACGGGCTGACACCCGGCGCGGTGCCCCCGCTGCTGCATTTCTCTCGGCGGATTGACGTGGTCGTATGGGGCGGCGAGCGGGTGGACAGCTGAGACTAAGCTGGTTTTAACCACGGCGACACGGAGGGCGCAGAGAAACCGCCGGGGCTGCCCAATTGACCTCGGAGTTTCCTTGGTTCAGCCGCCGCCCACGTCCGTTCCATTTGACGGACGGCGCGATCCAGACCGTTTCAGGGCACCCGCGACATTTCTTGCTTTTATTCACTGCTCTCCTGCGCCAACTTGGGTTTCCCATGCGCCCCTCCCCTACCCTTCATCTCCCCCTCGCACGGCTCTGCGCCGCGCTTGCCATGTGCGGTCTGACGGCAACTGCCGGCCTCGCCCAAAACGCCCCGGCGGGTGCGCCCGCCTTCGCCCCCGCGCCCGCCGCTCCCCTGCCGGATCTCGCCACGCTCCGGACCGCGCTCACCCTCACCGACACGCAGGCCGCGCAAATCTCCCCGCTGCTCGAAGCGGTGGCCCAAGCCTCATACGACCTCAGCGCCGCCCAGAGCAGGGCCGACGCGGCGCGCACCGATGCCAACACCAAGATCACCGCCCTACTCAACGACGCCCAAAAGCCGCAGTTTGCCACCCTCGCCGCCGGCGCGCGCGGCGGGCGCGGTGGCGGGCGCGGCGGCGCCGCTGCCATGACCGACGCGGAGCGGGCCGAGATCGCCAAGCTCGCCGAGCTTCCCCCGTGGAAGCCCGGCGCAGGCGACGGCGACTACCGCATCGGCCCCGACTATCCGGCGGCACCGGAAACGCTCCACCCGCTCAAGCCCGGGGTGGCCATGCCCACCGTCGTGCCGGCCCCAACAGCGGCGCGCGGCGCTCCGGCCCCGGAACGGCTGAAACTCGCGGCCGGCCAGATGTATGCGGACGAGGTTGGCACCTTTGCCCGCGACAACTCTGCGATCCCGGTCGGCCGCGTGGCGACCTTCTCGCTCCCGCTCGCCGAGAGTAAGTTTTACCCCGGCACCGCCCGCAACGCCGCGGCCGCACGCAACATCGCCGTCTACATCCCGGCCCAATACGTGCCCGGCACGCCCGCGCCCCTCATCGTCACCGCCGACGCGTATGGCGCTCCCGGCTTCGGCTGGGGCAGCAAGGCGCTCCCGGCGATCCTCGACAACATGATCCACGCCAAGCGCGTGCCGGCCGCCATCGCCATCATGATCTTCAATGGCGGCGGCGACGGCCCCGGCAGCGAGCGCGGCCTCGAATACGACACCGTCTCCGGCAAATACGCCGAGTTTGTCGAGGCCGAGATCATCCCGAAGGTGGAAAAGGACTACAACGTGCGCATCACCAAGGATCCCGACGGCCGCGTGACCGTCGGCGGCAGCTCCGGCGGCGCGGCGGCGTTCACGATGGCGTGGTTCCACCCCGAGCTTTACCACCGGGTCATCGCGTGGTCATGCACGCTCGTCAACCAGCAGGCCGGCCCCGACGCGCCGCACGGCGCGTGGAGCCTCCACGAGACCCTCATCCCGCAGAGCCCCGTGAAGGCGATCCGCTTCTGGCTGCAAGTCGGCCAGAATGACAACCAGTCCACCGCCCCCGCCTCCGGTTTCCACAACTGGGTGCTGGCCAACGCGCGCACCGCCGCCGTGCTGAAGGAAAAGGGCTACCACTACCAGCTGCTCTACGGCCTCAACGCCGGCCACACGCCCGGCAACGTGATCAACAACACCTTTCCCCAAGCCCTCGAATGGGTCTGGCAGGGCTACCAGCCGGTCACACGCTAAGTGTATAAGGGCAGCGGGCCAACGCCACTCGGTGGCTCCCGCTTTACCTGCCCGCAGCGGACTCGCGAAAAATCTTCAGTCGGAACAAGCAGGCCCAAGCGATCAGTCGCCGGCCTCATAGCGCGTGATCCACGCTCGGTGCCACGGCCCGTAGTCGCCCGCCTCGATGTGCGCGCGGGCCTGCCCCATCAGATCGAGGTAGAAATGCAGGTTGTGGATCGTGAGCAGCGTGCAGCCGAGGATCTCGCCCGCGAGGGTGAGGTGCCGCAGGTAGGCGCGGGAGAAACCGTGCGCGTGGCTGCCCGCGCCCGTTTCACCGTCGGCGACGAGCGGACGCGGATCGGCGCG
>CAIPZZ010000148.1 GCA_903869665.1 uncultured Opitutia bacterium
ATCCGCGCCCCTCCGCGTGATCCGTGGATAAATTCCAGTCTTTCAGTCCTTCAGCTCTTCAGCCTTTCCCTCTCGTGTCCGCTCCCACCAAACCGCCCACCATCCTCGTCATTGATGACGACGCCGAGATCCGCTATTCGCTCAACCGCGTGCTCTCCTCGCGTGCCTGGCAGGTTGCCGAGGCCGCCAGTGGCGAGCAAGGTGTGGCCCTGGTGAAAAAAGGCCCGCCGCCCGACCTCGTGTTCCTGGACATCCGCATGGGCGGCATGAGCGGCCTGGAAGCACTCCAGCACATCCGCTCAGCCAACCCGAAACAGCTCGTGATCCTGATGACCGCCTTTGGCACGGCTCAGACGGCCATCGAGGCGATGAAGTTCGGCGCGTTTGACTACGTGATGAAACCCTTCGACCCCGCGAAGGTGCTCGCGCTGGCCGACAATGCCCTCAAGGCCCACGCCGATCTCCGGGCCGCCGGCGACCAGAAGCCGACGCTCAATATTGACGACTACCGCGAAGGTATCGTCGGCAGCTCGCCGGTCATGCAGGACGTGTTCAAGGTCATCGGCCAGGTCACGGCCAGCGATGTGACCGTGATGATCACCGGTGAGAGCGGCACAGGTAAGGAGCTCGTCGCGCGCTCCATCTGGAAACACTCGCATCGCGCGGGGAAGCCCTTCATCGCCGTCAACTGCGCGGCTATTCCCGACAACCTGATCGAGAGTGAGCTCTTCGGCCACGAGAAGGGCTCGTTTACCGGCGCGACCGGGCAGCGGCTCGGCAAATTCGAGTTATGCGACGGTGGCACCATCTTCCTCGACGAGATCGGCGACATGGCGCTCGCCACACAAACGAAGATCCTCCGCGTGCTTCAGGCCGGCGAAATCCAGCGCGTTGGCGGCACGGAGACCATTAAGGTGGACGTGCGCATCCTTGCGGCGACCAACAAGGACCTGGAGGCGATGGTGAAGGCGAAGACCTTCCGGGAGGATCTCTATTACCGGCTCAATGTCGTCCGCATCAAGATGCCACCACTGCGAGAGCGGCCCGAGGACATCCCGTCCATCGTCGAGTTTTGCCTGCAAAGTCTCGTGAAACAGCGCAAGGCCCGCGCAGCCAAGCTTGCCCCCGAAGCACTGGCCGTGCTCGTCCGCCACCGCTGGCCCGGCAACGTGCGCGAGCTGGAAAACGTGATCTATCGCAGCGCCGTCATCGCGCCCGGCGACACGATTTTGGTCAAAGACCTTCCCGCTGACCTTCGTGCCGAGGTTGGCCCCACTGCCGCGCCGGCCCTCTCCGCTCCTGCGGTCGCCGGCACCGGCAGCGCGTCGCCCTTTGCGCCGGCCGCCCTGGCCGAGGAAGCCGATGCGCCTGCGCTCACCGTCGGGACCGCGTTGGATTATTTGTTCGCGCAGCTCAAGTCCGCCGATGCCCCGCTGCTGCCCCAGATCGAGCGCGAGCTGGCCGCCCGCGCCCTCGCCGCCGAATCCGGCGACGCCGCCAAGGCCGCCAAGCTCCTCGGGATTACGAAGCCCGCGTTGCAAAAGCTACTGAAGGAGTGAACCACTCTTTGCCTGATGACTAGTCCCGCCCCGATTGATCCCGCCGTCCGCATCGGCCACGTCCACCTGAAGGTCGCGGACTTGGAGCGCGCGCTCGCGTTTTACTGCGGGGTGCTCGGCTTCCGGCTCATGCAGCGCATGGGCGCGCAGGCGGCGTTCGTCTCCGCTGGCGGCTACCATCACCACCTCGGCCTCAACACCTGGGAAAGCCTAGGTGGCCCGCCGCCGCCGCTCGGCACCACCGGCCTCTATCACACCGCGATCCTCTATCCCACGCGCGCCGCGCTGGCCGATGCGCTCCGCCGCCTTCAGCGCGCCGGTATTGCGCTCGACGGCGCGGCCGACCACGGCGTGAGCGAGGCGCTCTACCTGCGCGATCCCGACGGAAACGGCGTCGAGCTTTATCGGGACCGCCCACGTGCCGAGTGGCCGCTCACACCCGACGGCGGCGTGGTGATGTTTACGCGCCCGCTTGATCTTGCCGCGCTC
>CAIPZZ010000149.1 GCA_903869665.1 uncultured Opitutia bacterium
GTAGGTTGCGCGCTCGTCGCGCAACACCGATCCCGGCGGGCAAACGTGGCGCGGCGAGCGCGCCACCTACGTTAGAAAATGCAAACTGATCCACACCCCGCCGCTTGACGCCCGCGCTGCCGTGACGTTCGCTGCCACCGCCCATGCCCATCGCCGACACCGCTCCCATCCCCGTCACCGTCCTCACCGGCTTCCTCGGCGCGGGCAAAACGACGCTGCTCAACCGCATCCTCACCGAGCAACACGGCAAAAAAATTGCCGTGATCGAGAACGAGTTCGGCGAGGTCGGCGTGGACCACCAGCTCGTCATCTCCGGCGAGGAGGAGTTGTTCGAGATGAACAACGGCTGCATCTGCTGCTCCGTGCGCGGCGACCTCATCCGCATCCTCGGCCGCCTGCTCAAGCGCAAGGACCGCCTCGACGGTATCCTCATCGAGACCACCGGTCTCGCCGACCCCGGCCCCGTCGCACAGACATTTTTTACCGACGAGGAGATGAAAACCCGCTTCCGCCTCGACAGCATCGTGACCGTCGTGGACGCCAAGCATATCTGGCTCCACCTCGACGACTCGCCCGAGGCAAAAAAGCAGATCGGCTTCGCCGACGTGATCATCCTGAACAAGACCGACCTCGTGCCTCCCGCCGAGATGGACCGGTTGGAGGCGCGCGTCCGCCACATCAACGCCGCCGCCAAAATCCACCGCGCGAAAAATTGCGACGTGCCGCTCGCCGCCGTGCTGGATGTCGGCGGCTTTAGCCTGGCCCGTGCGACGGGGCTCGACCCGCAATTTCTGGAACCAGACTATCCATTCGAGTGGGCCGGCGTCTATGCGCTGCCCGCCGGCACGCACTCGCTCGCCATCGGACACTGCGATCACGACCACGGGGACGGCGACCACGAGCATGGGCACGATCACGAGCATGGCGAGGGGCACGCGCACCATCACCACGATCATGCCGAGAACGAGCTGGATGTGGTCATTCTTCCCGTCGCCGCCCCGCCGGTGTCCGAAAATGGCGCCTACGCCGCCGCCATCGAAACCGCTGTCCGCGCCTTCTCTGATTGGGAAAATAAGGTCGCCGCCGGCGAGCCCGTCGGCGTGGGCCCAACGCTCCAACGCCTGCTGCTCAAGGACGGCCACGCTCATTTTCCCCTGAAGCTCGACGCGCCCGGCCACTTCATGGTTTTCGAGGGCTGCGGCGAGCACCCGCTGCACATCGAGGTCAACGGCGATAACTCCCGGCCTATCTGGCAGCGCGATTTCCACCATAGCCACTCACATGACGACGACGTCACCTCCGTGGGCCTCTGCCTGCCCGGTGAGGTGGACGGCAAGCGTCTCAACGACTGGATCAGCGCGCTGCTGCGGGACAAAGGCAACGACCTCTACCGCTCCAAAGGCGTGCTCGCCGTGCGCGGCTCAAAACAGCGCCTTGTCTTCCAAGGCGTCCACATGCTCTTCGACGCCAAATTCGACCGCGACTGGCGCGCGGACGAGACGCGACAGAATACCCTTGTGTTCATCGGCAAGAATCTCGACCGCTCTGCCCTGACCGAAGGATTCAAGTCCTGCCTGATATGACGTGCCACCGGCCGCCGGCACTCATCCGACCAGCATCCACCAGGTGATCCCGACCGAGTAAAACGCCAGATGCGACGCCGCGCGGGCGAGCAGCGCGTTGAGCTCCTCTGGCGCGCGGGCGCGGCGCAGTGCGGTGATCTGGCGCGAGGCGGGCACGAGCAGCACAACCGTCAGTGCCGCCGCCCAGCCGCCGCCACCCAGCCCGCGCACGGCGAGCACGGACGGAACGCTAAGCGCAAGCACATGCGCCGCGCCAAACTGCAGCCGCGCGAGCCGCCGGCCGTAGCGGACGACCAGCGTGCGCTTGCGGGCACGCTGGTCGCCCTCGGCGTCGCGATAATTATTCACGAGGAGAATATTGGCCGCGAGCGCGCCGACGCCCGCACCAAGGATGAGCGCGTTTAATGAGACATGGCCGGCCTGCACAAAGAATGTCGCTCCCACCGCGACGAGGCCGAAAAAGACAAAGACAAACACGTCACCCAGCCCATGGTAGCCCAGCGGCCACGGCCCGCCGGTGTAAGCCCAGCCGCACACGATGCTCGCCACGCCGACGATCAGCAGCGGCCAGCCGCCGTAGGGCAGCAGCGTCAGCCCGGCGGCAAACGCGGCGGCAAACGTGAGCACCGCCGCCGAGCGCATCGCGCCGGGCGTTACCAACCCGGCGGCGACGGCGCGGCGCGGGCCGACGCGGGCGGGCGTGTCCGCGCCGTGCTTGAAGTCATGGTAGTCGTTGGCGAAGTTCGTGCCGACCTGCACGAGCAACGCGAAGGCAAGGCAACCCAACGCGGCAGGCGGGAGCAATTTTCCCTCCCGCCACGCGAGCGCGGAGCCGGCCAGCACAGGCGCGATCGCGGCGGGCAGCGTGCGCGGGCGGGCGGCGGCGAGCCAGACGGCGGGGGCTGACGGCGGGCGTTCCACGGCGGCGGCGCGCTCAGCCGCGCGAGGAGGACGGCCCGGCGATGATTTTCGTGCGCTTGGTAAATTGCGCGAGCCGGCGCCGGAACATGACGCTCGCGAGCACCGGCAGTAGTGCTAGGCCGCCGGCGACGAGACACTCGCGTTTCGGCTGTCCGAAAAACACCCCCGCGAGAATCTCGAGAAAACCGAACACTGTGAGCAGCACCCCCGCCGAGGGCAGCACGGCGTTGGCGACCCAGGCGAGTGAGAGAGCGAGCAGCGCGGCCTTGTAACCGAGCAGCCCAAACGCCAGCCCTTGCAGGTAAAAAATGGGCGCGAAAAGCGAAACACGCTCCTCCGGACGAATCGTCTGCACCATCAGCCCGACGAGAAAAATACCGACCTTCAAACCGAACAGGAGCCGCAGCGCCTGCGGGTCTGAGCGGGAGGCCGTGAGAGCCGCGACGGTGGGGATCAGCGTGCCCCCGATCGCCGCGCCGCCGGCCAGCGCGCGGAAAAAGTCCACCCAGTTCCGCATTTTCGCCGTCTCCTCGCCCAGCCAGACCGAGAGGTCGCCCGGCTCGCGGTCGCGGTTGGGCGCCCACGATCGCGCCGCGCGCGCGCTACGGCGAAACGCGCCGTAGCGCAGCCACTGGCGGGGAAACCAGAGCAGCGTCAGCCCGAGACCGAGGTAGAGCGCGTCGAAGGTGACGTTAAAAAAGGTGAAATTCACGCCAGCATCGAAACGGACCCGCCGCGTCGTGACAAGCCCGGTGCGCGGACTCGCGAAAGGACGGACTCCTCCCGCACGCGCCGGTAACTAGGTTAGCCGGTATCTAGGTTAATTATAGCCTAATAAATAACCATATGGACATATCCTTATGAATACTCGCGGCAGTCGGCGAAATCTGGGGTATTAACCCTAATAAAACGCCATGTTCTCGCGTCCGGTATTCTTCCGTTTCTCCCTCCCTCAGCTTCTCGCTGTGGCGGTGCTGGCGCTCGCGGGACGCACGGGCGCGCAGACGATTGATGTCAGCAGCGCGAATTACACCAACAGCACGAGCAGCCCCGCAACTTGGACTTGGTCGCCCCTGATGCTCTATGGCGGCGGCACCTTCCTGAGCGACCCTCGCGCCGATCAGCAGACCGGCCAGTATGCCGACGACATGGTGGGCAACTCGACCGATAATCCCGGCTTCCTGATGCGCTACGGCACTATCACCGGCACCGGCAACACCAGCTCCGGCAGCGCCGTGCAGTTCGTCGCCCTCCGCACGCGGCTCAACGTCTACGCCCCCAGCAGCTACGACAAAAACGCGAAGCAGCGCTTCGGTATGGACGCCAACGGCGACGGCAAGCTTGACCTGTTTTTCGGCATTGATTTCACCCAGAAGGGCAGCCCCACCATCGGCTTCCAGACCCCCGGCACCGGCAGCAACTCCTCGCCCTCGACGACGAGCATCGGCAACAACTTCACCCCTGTCTTCGACGCCGGCGACGAGACCGTGTCCAGCACGCTGCTCACGCTCACCCTCGGCACA